>JAFEBN010000046.1 GCA_018242645.1 Planctomycetota bacterium
AAGACCGAAGCATCTTCAACATGTTTTTTCCTCGCGCCCCGACAGGGCAAGCCAAAAGACCCGCCGTCACACCCACGACAGGCAACCGAGCCGAGCGCAACACCGCGACGTCCCTACCGCCGCGCCCGAAACGTGTGACAACTCAACCAATAACACGGCTCGGCCAACGTGCCAGCAAAGCGCGCGCAGGTCGCCACAATTGAGCCGAAGACTCAGCCTGAAAACGCTCTCAGCGCATCGATTGCGGATCAGGCCCCTTCGGCCTTGCCGATCTGCCACTCTTCGAGCTCGATGGGCGCCTGGCGGCCGAAAATGGTCACCAGCACGCGCACCAGGCCCTTGTCGGGCAGCAACTCGTCCACCGTGCCTTCGTAGCTGGTGAACGGGCCTTCCTTGATGATGACGTGCTCGCCCTTCTCGAAGACCATGCGGACATTCGGCGTGTCCTCCGGCTTCTTCGAGTCCTTGAGCATCTTCTCGATCTCGTGGTCCTTCATCGGGGTCGGGCGGCCCGCGGTGCCCACGAAATCGCCCACGCCCGTGGTTTCCTTGATCAGGAAGAACACATCCTGGGGGATGCGTCCGTCGGGCTCCAGCCTCATCTCGACGAAGACGTACCCCGGATAGAGCTTGGTCTCGGTGATCTTCTGCTTGCCCCCCTTGACGGTCTTGGTCTTTTCGGTGGGCACCAGGATGCGATTGACCAGGTGGGTCATGCGCTCGATCTGCACCTTGCGGAGCAGTGTGTCGCGCACCGAGCTCTCCTTGTTGCTGGCAACCCGGAGCACGAACCAGTTCATGCCTTCCTGACGGATGGGCTCATCCGCGGAAATGAGGCCCACTTTCTCGTCGGGGCGACCGTCGAGGGCGGGGGCGGCCGGGGCGTTGGTGTCGTGCTCGCTCATGGTGTGCCTTTCCGCCGGCGGGGCGTCCCCCAAGGAACGCCGGCCCGGCATGGCAAAAACGCTGGGTCCGAAAGTGACAAGCGGCGGCCCGTGAGGGTCCGCCGCTGAAAGAAAGTATAGCCCCGGACCCTTTCCCGGGTTCGGCCTTATTTTGATGGCGGGACACCGATGTCCTCGTTCCAAAGCTCCGGGCGGGCCGTGATGAACTCTTCCATAATCGCGATACAGCGCAGGTCGTTCATCAGCACGGTTTCGATCCGCTCCGCGGCAAGCCAGTCCTCCCGCCCCATGAACGTGTGATGCTCACCGATCACGATCCGGGGGATTCGATGGAGCACCGCCGTGCCGCTGCACATCGCACAGGGGCTCAGCGTGGTGGCCATCGTCAGGGTGTGCCAATCGCGCCGGCGACCGGCATTTCTGATGCACGCCGTCTCTGCATGCGCCGTCGGATCGCCCGTTTGAACCCGGAGATTGTGCCCGAGGGCGACGATGACGCCGTCCGCGTTGACCAGGGCGGAGCCGATGGGAATGCCGCCTTCGGAGAGGCTCTTCCGGGCCTGCTCGTACGCCGCGTCGAGGGCCATCCGATCGATGTCTGCTCGGTTCATCGGCAGAGCATAATCGAACCCGCGGCGGCCCGCTCGAATCGACTTACTCGGGGCACAGCAGCTCGTTGTAGGCGACAACGAAGATCGAGAAGTCATCGTCCAGCACATAGCCGTCGTTTGTCAGATCGGCGGGGCACTTTTCGACTGCCTCGGGATCGGCGCAGTAAAGCAGGTTGTATCCCTGGACAAACAGCACAAAGTCCGCATCGTCCACGAAGCCGTCGCCGTTCTGGTCCGCGGGACAGGGGCCGCGCGTGTTGAAGTAGAAAAACACATTGCGGCTGAACGAACTGGCGTGGCTGCCCCCGTCCACGCCGGCGCCCGGTGAACTGAACGAAACGGTGTAGTACATCACGCCGAAGTAGGCCCGGCCTGCTTCGATCGAGCCGCCGGGAATGGTGAACGCCGTGCTCGTCGGAGGCATCGTCGCAGACCAGAAAACTCCGCCCTTGCCGACGTCGTACACGATGAAGGTCAGAGCACTGGCGTTTGCGCCCGGGTCATCGGTGAAGCCGCCCATGGTTCCCGTGAAATCCGAACCCAGATCGTTCTTGTAGAGCTGAAGGCGCGAAAAGGTGTCACCGAGCAGCTCGGGCATTTCCGCGCAGAACGCCGACGGCGGAAGTTCGAAGATGTGCGACCCGCCAGGGAGCGCATTTGCGTCGTACACGAATTCGTACTCGCCGGGTGGCACCTGCGCCTCGAGCGATGCGAGCGTCTGGTGGAGGTCCGAATAGCCGTACCACGTTTGGCCATGCTCGATGCTGTTGGAGACAGCCACCATTCCCAGAGGCGAGAGCGGACCCGCGTAGTTGATGGTGCAATTCGAGAAGGCGTCCGCGACGTCGCCCGTGATGGAGAGGACGCACGACCAGTCGTTGTACGGCGTGACGATGCCATCCCCTGTCTGGCGGTAGTTCTCCGCTTTGCTGGATGCAAACGAGATCGCCCCGGCCCACACGGCTCCAGCGCTCAGCAGCGCAAGGGCCGTCGCCATCCAAATCGAATGCCGCATGTTTTCTTTCTCCCCGTGCGCGAAGCACTGTCGGAGAGACTACTGATCGGAACGACCGAGAACCATCTTTCTCCGGAATGGTCCGGAAACATTCACAAAAACGTCTTCCGAGGACACGCAGACGCTATATTATAGGACTTTCCTCCCGAAGTGGTCGCAGTCGGAGCGTCATAAGCCGCCCGGACCAAAGCAAGGCGAAACCGCGAGCCGATGAATGCGTAGGATTGATCCGCGAGCCCGTGGAACCCCACACCTGTGGGCGTGACGGCCGGGCCGCCGGTCCTGGCGGGAAGTTTCGCCCTCGTGCACCGCGTCAATCGGAGCACAAGAGGGCTGGCGATCCGCAGTCGGCAGGTTCCAACCCCTCGTGGGGTTTGTTGGGAACCAAGGCCGAGCAGGCAACCGCACGCACGCCGTCTTGTGAGGCTTTGGCCCCGCAAGTCAGCTTGAACAGCTCACGCTCGGAGGAGTGCTCCGGGCAAGCACGTCGCGCCTTCCAGAACTAGTGAAACTCGGCACCCGTAGCAGATGTTGCTGCGCGCCGGGTTCCGAAAGCGAGCCGCGGAGCGGTTCGTGGTTGTGGTCGGACGGCGGGACAAGCGACGGTCAATGCCACCCATGCTGTTTACCTCTCGATCGAGCAGCGCCGAACCGACAGACCAAGCCCCATCCGCCCGCAAGAACGGCGATTCCGGAATTCTCCCTCCGGGAAAAGTCCTGGAGAATCTGTCCAACTCGATCTCCGAGTCGATCACGCAGCCCGCGGTGCGGGTCGGCAAAGAACTCAAAAGCATGCTGCTCGACCCGGCGCCGGTCAAACCCGTCGCCAGGCCGATTGTCGCGCCCAGCATCCGCGCGGGCGACAAGCCCCGGCTGCTCGGCGGGCTGACGGTCCTCATCCCCGCGTACAACGAGGGCAAGTTCGTCGCCGACACGATCCGCTCCGTGCAGCGTCAGTCGGTGCACATCGATCACGTGATCGTCATCGACGACTGCTCCACCGACAACACCGGCGAGATCGCCCGCTCCTGCGGACCCGAGATCGTGGTGATCCGTCCGCCCAAGAACTGCGGCAGCAAGGCGACAGCGCTCAACTACGCGCTCGAGTACGTCAGCACCGAGTACACCCTCGCCATCGACGCCGACACCACGCTCGCCGACGACGCGATCGAAAAACTGATGCCCCACTTCGACCAGCCCAGGACCGCGGCGGTCTGCGGCATGGTGCTTCCCCGCTTCGTGCGGACCATGTGGGAACGCGGCCGCTACATCGAGTACCTCTACGCCTTCCTCTTTTACAAGCCGATCCAGGACTACTACGAGCGTCCGCTCATCGCCAGCGGGTGCTTCAGCGCCTACCGCACCGACATCCTCCGCCAACTCGGTGGCTGGAACACGCGCACCGTGGGCGAGGACATGGACCTGACCTGGTCGGTCTACCGACTTGGCATGTCCGTCCGCTTCGCACCCGAGGCATTGTGCTACCCCGTCGAGCCTCACAACTACCACTTCATGAGCAAGCAGCTCCAGCGCTGGTGCGCGGGGTTTGCTCAGTGCATCAAGGTGCACTGGAAGGACATCGTCGGAACCTCGGTCCTGCGCTCGATGGTCGCGACGGCGCTGTGGGACGCGGTGGTCAGCGTGTTTGCGCTGTTCATCCTGCTCCCGCTGCTGGCCATCTTTGTGCACCCGGCCTTCCTGCTGGGCTATTTCCTTGACCTGCCCACCATCGTGGTGCCGGTGCTGATCTATGCCGCCAAGCGCGGCGAGTTCTTCAAGGCGCTGACCAGCATCCCTGCTTTCTGGGTGCTGCGATTCGTCAACACCTACTTCGTCACGCGAGCCTTCTGGAACGAGTTCATTGGGAAGCGATCGGTCACGGTGTTCGAGAAGGGGCACTAGCAGCAGAACAGCAGTCGGAATCGCACTTGGGGCGCTCGGGCGCCCGGGAGTTTGAACAAATGTTTGCGGGTCTTCCAGCGACGGGTATCGGCGGCATCTTCTACATGGCACTCGTGTTTTTCATGCCGTTCAAAGAACTGTGGCGTGCCATGAGGGGCGAGAGCAGCATGGAGCGGTGGATGTTTATCGCTTCGCGCTGGGGCCTTTTCGCGATCGTGATCGCGATGATGTGGCTCCAGGCGATGATCATGAAGTGGGCGATCGGCGCCGATATGTCCAAGTTCATGGCGGCCGGCGCCAGCGCCGCCGCAGGGCGCGAAACGCAGTCGCTCGCCGGCGCGACCCTCTATCTGGCCGTTCTGAGCCTCGTCGGCGTGATGACCCTGGTCTACTCGGTCCGCATCGTGATCGCCGTCCGCCGGGCACTGGGCATGCGCTGATCTCATCGCCATTTTCAGAATTTCAACCAAAGACGGCGCGAACGCATTCGCGCCGTCTTTTTGTTTCCTGAACAAATGTGCGGCTCCGTGATCACAACCAGTTTTCGCGAGCTCCCAGCAACGCAAGCAACTTGCGCCGACTCGTCATCGCTCTCGGATGGGCCTCTTCATGGAGTCATCGCGTGTTCTAAACAATTTCCTTTGCGCAGTCTTGCGCGACACTTGAACCGGCAATCGCCGTAATTCCCGCTTGTGCCAACTAGTCTCCTGCGTCATCGGGCGGCAAGGCGTCGCCCGCATGCACGCAAGGGGATGCCGCATGTCGAATCGGTTGCACAGCACGTCGGGCCGGTCCGCCGGGTTCACGCTGATCGAATTGCTCGTTGTGATCGCGGTCATCGCAATGCTCATCGGGATCCTGCTGCCGTCGCTGGGCGCCGCCCGCAACGCCGCACGCGCCACCGTCTGCCTCAACAACACCCGGCAAATTGCCATCGCCGTAACCAGCTACACCGTGGACAACCGCTGGTACCCCGCCTCCTACGTCTATCCGAACTCCGAAAAGGGTCAGAGTTGGAAAATCGAAGATCAGAAAGGGACGGACCCCCAGTTCGGATACCTGCACTGGTCGTTCGCCCTGTTCAGCAGCGGGCAGGTGCCGCAGAACGCGTTTGAGTGCCCATCCGCGTTCGGCAAGGGCGCTCCTCGTACCAACCCGGGAGCCCTGACGGAGGATCAGGATCCCAACCAGTTCATCGACCCCAAGACGGCGCACATCATCGACCGGCAGGCGAGGCGGATCGCGTACGGCGCCAACGGCGCCGTGATCGCCCGCAACAAGTTTGTCGAGGAAAAAGGCTCCCGCAACAACGTGCTCGTCAATCCGGCCAAGCTCGACGCGGAACCCGGTGGTGCCGCTCGCATCATCCTGGCGGCGGACTTCGCGTTTTCCCCCACGAGCGGCTGGGCCACCATCGGCGATGAAAAGGGCTACGAGGGCGGCTCGGACGGATTCAAGTCCAAATCGCACCGGCCGTTCACGCCCTTCCGCGTTCGTTCGGGCAGCGGAGATCCCAACGAGGACTACACCGTGCCCGCCAGTAAGGCCAAGCGCTTCGAGTATCCCGACGTCTCCAACCTGGCCACAACCGATATCAAGCGCAAGAAGGACATCCTCGCCGGCGACCTGACCAACTCCAAGACGACGCTGAATGTCGTCGGACGCCACCATCCGGGCGGCGATCCATCCATCGGTTCCGCCAATTTCGTTTTCTTCGATGGCCACGCCGACCGCATGACTGTGGTTGAAACCATCCAGAAGCGACTCTGGGGCAACCGGTACCACAGCCTCTCGGGCGAGAACTCCGTGTACGACCCCGCAATCGACAAGGCCAACTGACCCGCCGCGGCGCCGAAAGGCGCCGCGCGCTGCTTCTCGGTGTACCGCAAGGACGCAGAAGCCGTCGCCATCCACGATCGGCCGCGTGGCCGCTCGCACTCCGGGTCTCGTGACGTTCCAGGGAGAGATCGAATCATGAAGAAGAATCTGTTGCTTGTTGCGGCCTCCGGTCTGGCGATGACGGTGCAGTCCGTCGCGCCGGCAGCGCCCAAGGTCATCACCCTCAGCGGTGCAACGCTGCTGGAAAACTTCGTGAAGTCGCGCGGTTCGACCAACGACTTCATCGATGTGAACAAGGACGGCCTCTCCGGGCCCAGCGGGGACATCCAGCAGCTCGCCCCGACTGCCGCCGGTGGCACGGTGGCGCCCTTCCCCGTTTCACAGGTCTGGGCCGTCCAGTATTCGGGCGTCGGCTCTGTCCGCGGCGTGAACGAACTTGTCAACGCGGGAAACCCGGTTTTCAGCGTGTTCTCCACCGCCGGAGCTTCGACGGCGGCTTCCGTGGGTTCGCCTTTCACCGGCCTGTCTTCGGCCAACGCGTCCTTTGCTTACTACAACAGCATCCGCTTCTGGAACGGATCGGCCTACTCCGGGGGCGCTCAGTTCGGAAACACGAGCAACCCGCGCGGTTTCCCCGTGGTTGCTGACACAAGCACGCTCGATGCCATTTGGGCGGCACCCAACACGGTCACGCCCGGAGCCGGTGTCCGCATCGACATCGCTCCGTGCGACGTCCCCGGCCGCTGGGCGCAGCAGATCCCCGGCACCTCCAGTCCTTTCGCCAAGCCGGGCACCGCCGGCTACGGAGCGACCAGCCGTCCTTCGGTCAACCCGCAAGGAACCAGCACCAACGCCGCTTTCGCCAGCACGCTGCCCACGCTCGCGGGGGCCGTCTTCTATGACCCGAGCAACCCGCCCGCCCCGACCGCAACCAACGTGCTCTTCGATCAGCCGCTCGCCTGGGCTCCGATCGCGCCCGTCACCAACCTCGGCACGGGCTATCAGGAGATAAAAGTGACCGAGTTGCAGCACCTGTTTGTCACCGGTCGCTTGCCCAGCGGCGAGAACCTGATCGCCATCACCCGCGATGTTGGTTCGGGCACACGCAACGGATTCTCCAACACGATCGGCATCGACCCGTCCGCAACCAACGGCGACAACGTTGGCGGCAACGGCGGCACGCAGTCCAACGCCGCGGCCGAACAGATCCTTGGTTCAAACTACCGCGCCAATAACAAGGGCGGCAACGGGCAGGTCGAGACGACGCTGACCAACACCCGCCTGGGCGTCGGATACGTCGGCCCCGAGCGCGGTGCGGCTTCGCAGCAGGGCTGGCTTTCGAACGGCGTTCTCGAACTGCTCGCCGTGCAGAACGACAACATCGGCGGCACCGTCTACAGCCGGCCCAACATCGACGCCGTTCTGGATAACGATTCGGACGGCTTCGTGATCGGCGGCCCCGCTCAGTTCATCACCCGCGGCACGCCGCTCGCCGAATCCGTTGCCGATGGCGGCACCGGCGCCAATCTGCCGAAAATGTTCAATCCCGACGCCGCGGCGTACCTCAACAACATCCGCCAGAGCGTCGCTGCCTTCGTCGCCGTCCCCGGCGGCACGGACTCGGACTTCATGCCCGGCGAAGTGCTCGCCTTCAACTTCATCCTGAACGAAGGCCTTGACAACGCGCACAGCCCGACCAATCCGACGACACTGGCGCCCACGCCCGGCTTCAGCTCGTCGCTCCAGACCTATCTCCGCAACAACAACGTTCTGGGCGCCTCGTACTACTACGCATTCAACACAACCACCAACGGCCGCGTCCCCACCCGCGCGACAGGTGTCGTGTACAGCGACGGCATCGCCAACGGAACCAGCTACAAGGATCAGGCGGGCAACATCGTCGCTTACAACTCGAACCTCACGACCCGCAACAAGATCGCCGGCGACTTCAATGGAAACGGCGCTCGCGATCTCGGCGATATCGCCGAAATGCTCAAGGCCTTCCGCCAGCGCAGCGGCGGCCCGGCCTGGGTCGCTCCCGGTGTCAGCGGCACCGATGCTGTCATCGAGATCCTCGGCGACTTCCAGGGCGACGGCAACTTCAACACCGCCGACGTCCGCTATTTCGCCGACGGCTTGCTGATCGCAGGAGGCAAGCTCCGCCGCGACACGGCCTTCAGCGAAGTTGACAGCCGCTGGAACTCTCTCACCGGCAGCAGTAATTTCTTCGGCACCACGCTCGCGACCGCGGGCGGCGGAGCAACATACTCCACCGGAGCTTCCCGCGCTGATATCGCCGGATCCGGCGGCATTGCCCGTGGCTGGGCTCCCGTCGGGGCCGATGGCGTCATCAACGCGAAGGACATCGATTACGTCTACCAACAGTTCAACAACCCGGCCTTCAGTGGCAGCGC
The DNA here is from genome assembly GCA_018242645.1 of Planctomycetota bacterium. Classification (GTDB taxonomy): domain Bacteria; phylum Planctomycetota; class Phycisphaerae; order Phycisphaerales; family UBA1924; genus JAFEBO01. The sequence continues at coordinate 8,687 of JAFEBN010000046.1, forward strand.
GGCGTGGAGCGATCTCACGAAGGCCGCCAACTTCGACCTCTCCGCCGACATGACCGGCGACCTTATCGTCAACCAGGCGGATGTCGACTACGTTGTCCTCACCGCCCTCGGCACCACCTTCGGCGACGTCAACCTCGACCGCCGCACCGACATCAACGACTTCAACATCTGGGCCGCCAACTACAACAGCGGTTCGCTCGTCAGTCCCGCCGGCTGGGCCAAGGGCGATGTCTCCGGCAACGGCAAGGTCTTCGACGAGGACTATCACACGCTCATGGCCAACCGCTCCTGCCCGGCCGACCTGAACAACGACGGCTTCGTCGACGACGCGGACTTTGTCGCCTTTGCCGCGGCGTACAACGAACTCATCTGTCCCACGCTGCCCGGCCTCTGCATGGCCGATCTCAACGACGACGGCGTCGTGGAAGACGCCGACTTCGTCATCTTCGCCGCGGCATACGACGCGCTGCTCTGTCCGTAACAGGAACGCTGTCGTTCCCTCTTTGTGCCCCGGGGCCACTCGCCCGGGGTTTTTTATTCCTTCACCGCGATGATCTCGAATACAGGGGGCAACAGCATGTAGGCGCCGTCGTCGGTAATCGCATCGGCCATCTCCTTGAGCGCCGCGTCGCAGTCGGACTTGGCCAGGAAACCGGACTCCACCAGCTTGGGCAGGAACGAGTTGAAGAACGTCCACGGCCACTGCCACATGCTCGTGCCCGGGCGGGCGATGCGTTGACGCACATCCAGGTGCTCGATCGTAAAACCGTTGCGCCGCAGCATGCGGGGCAGTTCGCCCATGATGTCCGGGTTGCCGCCCCGCGCCCGCCACGACTGGCCGACCGCCGCGATGGCGCGGCTGAACGCCTCCCGGCGCGGCGCCAGCGTGATGCTGTGCTCGTAATTGAAGTAATCCTGGATCAGCAGCTTGCCGCCCGGCCGCAGGACGCGGCGCAGCCCCTTGACCACCTCGCTCGGGCTGGCGACAAAGCAGAACACCCAGCGGGTGTAGGCGATGTCGAAATAGTCATCGGTCGCGGGCGATGGCAGGCAGTGGTCGAGCTTCTGGGCGTCGCCGAGCACCCGGTCGATGTTGTGCAGCTTGCGGGCTTCGGACTCCTGGCCCAGCTGCTTGAGGAAGGCCGCGGACTCGTCCACGCCGACCACGCGTCCCTCGGCGCCGACGATCTGCGCCATATCCAGCGACGCATGACCCGGCCCGCAGCCCAGGTCAAGCACGCGCATGCCCGGCTGCACGCCGGCACGCAGCCAAAGATCGAACGCGGCGTTGCTCCAGAGCCGGTGCTGGAGACCAAGACGGAACGATTCGTCGTTGCCCGTACCAAGGACGTAGGGCTGTTCCCTGGTCGGCGAAGATGCGGCGGTCGTCATGCCGAAGAATAGGTCGGAGATCGGGTTTTCCGGTACCCGTCTCCTCGCCCGGGCGATGCCGGGCGACGCTTCCAAGGCCCGCACGGAGCGCATGGGCGTCATCTTCTCGTACCTCCGATCATTCCTTCCCGGCGCATTCCCGCGCATGGCGCGGCGCTCGTACACGCTCGAGTCCATCACCACGATCTGCTTCTCCGCCACGCTGGGCATCGTCGAGGGCGGGGTCATCTCCAACATCGCCAAGCGCCGCTTCGAGAACGCGGTGGCCGCCGAAGAACTCAACTTCTACGTCGCGCTCCTTTTCGCGGCGCCCGACCTGGCCAACATCCTCAGTTTCTTCTGGTCGGGGCTGAGTCACGGTCGCGCCAAGATCCCGCTGATCAACCTGCTCCAGCTCGCGGTCATCCTGCTGATCGCGGTCATGGCACTCACGCCGGTCTCGCTCGCCGGGCTGACGGCGATGGTCTGCCTCGTCGTGCTCGCACGCGTCTGCTGGTCGGGGATCATCACGCTCCGCCCCACCGTCTGGCGGTCCAACTACCCCGCCACCATGCGCGCGACCGCCGTGGGCAACTTCCAGACCATGCAGTATGTCATGGCCGGCATCGTCGGCGTGATCGTGGGTTCGGTGCTGAATCAGCAGCCCGCTATGTTCGCGCCGCTGGTGATCGCCGTTTCCGCGTGCGGCTTCGGCGCGTTCTTCGCCACCCGCAAGCAGCGGGTGCGCCGGGAACGCCGGATGCGCAAGGCCGAATTCAACGCCGCTCCCGTGCTCAAGCCGTGGGAAGGCCCGCTCATCGTGTGGAAGGTCCTCCGCAAGGATTCCGCCTGGGCGCGGTTCATGCTGTGGATGTTCGTGCTCGGGCTGGGCAACATGCTCATGGGCCCGATTCTCACCATCGTCCTCCGCGACCAGTTCAATCTCGGCTACCTCCGCAGCATCCTCATCACCAGTTCGATCACCGCGCTGGTCATGCCGCTCTCGATCCCGCTCTGGGCCCGCTACCTCGACCGCTCGCACGTCGTGCGCTTCCGCGCCCGCCAGACTTGGGTCTTTGTCGTCTCCGCGTCGATCGCCTGCCTCGGCGTGCTCTTCCATCGCGTCGAGCTGCTGTATCTCACCGCGGCGCTCCAGGGCGTCGCCTATGGCGGAGGCACGCTCGCGTGGAATCTCGGGCACGTCGATTTCGCGCCGCCCACGCACACCAGCCAGTACATGGCCTCGCACGTCACGCTCAACGGCCTGCGCGGGCTGCTCGCCCCTTTCGTCGCCGTCGGTCTGTACAACGCCGCCGTCGCGCTCGGTTTCAGCTTCGCGGGAATCGAAATCAACGCCACCGCCGCGTCCATGGTCCTGGCGCTGAGCGCGGTCATGTGCGCTGTCGGCGCCCTGGGTTTCCGCCGGCTGCTCACGCACATGGGTGATCGCGCCACCCTCGGCAAGGCCCGCTCCGCCTGAATACGACCGCAAAGCAGAACGCCCCGGCGGTCTGTTCCGCCGGGGCGCCGTTGTGTGTGGAGTGAGCGGGAGGTCAACGCAGACGCATTACTTGATCGAGATCTTCCGCGGCTGCGCCTGCGGCGCCTTCGGAAGCGTGATCGTCAGGACGCCCTCGTTCAAGTCGGCGGCGATCTCGCTCTCGAGAACCCCCTCCGGCAAGGCGATGCGTCGCGAAACGCTCTGGGATCGACGCTCGCGGCGGTGATACCGCTCGCTGCTGTCTTCCTTCTCTTCCGTAGCTTCCGCACGGACCGTCAACACGCCCTTCTCCACGTCGAGCGCAATCTGCTCTTTCTTGAACCCGGGCAGGTCGGCACGCACCACGAAGGCGTGCTCGTTCTCCATCACATCCAGCGGCATCGGCGCCGGTGCCGCGGTCCACGCGCCACCGAGCACGTCACCAAAGAACGAATCATTGAAGATCTGCGCCAGCGGGCTCACAGCGCCGCCATTGGTCGCAGCCAATTCAGCCGGACGACGACGGAAAGCAATGTTCATATCACGGTCTCCTTTCAGGTCTCGTTCGGCCCCACGCCGAACCTCTACACCGGGAGAAATGGCAACCCGCGTGCCATCCGCAACGTCCGGGGTAACCGCCCGTCCGCAGCCCCGAAAACCCGTGTTTCCGCCGTCGTTCCTTTCACTTTTGCAGTCCTCCCGCTGCCACTTTGCCAATTTGGCAGCAGCCGCCGGCAACCGGTCGCACGGCGTTCGGTAAACGACCTTTTTCCCGCCCCAATAGCATTCGGCGTGACAACCAACACCATCGATCTGCGTTCCGACACCGTCACCCGCCCCACCGCCGAGATGCGCCGCGTCATCGCGGGTGCCGAAGTGGGCGATGAGGTGCTGGGCGATGACCCCACCGTTCGCCGGCTGGAAGAGAAGTTTGCCGCGCTGCTCGGCAAACCCGCAGCGTGCTTTGTGCCCACCGGCACCATGGCCAATCAGACCGCGATCCGCGCTCATACCGAGCACGGCGACGAGATCATCTGCTCGGACGGCGCGCACATCATCCACTACGAAACCGGCGCGCCCGCGGCGCTCTCGGGGTGCATGATCCGCACCATCGCCAACCCGCGCGGGCTCTTCGATGTCGCCGATGTCACGCCCCTGGTCCGCCAGGATGCGTACCACTTCCCCCACTCACGCCTGCTGACGATCGAGAACACGCACAACCGGGGGGGCGGCACCGTGTGGCCGCTGGCCCAGATCGAGCGCGTCACGGCCGAGGCCCGCAAGCACAAGCTCAAACTCCACCTCGACGGCGCCCGGCTCTGGAATGCCAGCATCGCCAGCGGCGTCGCGATGAAGGACTACGCCAGGCACTTCGATACCGTTTCCTGCTGCTTTTCCAAGGGCCTTGGCGCCCCCATCGGCTCGGCGGTCGCCGGCGATGCCGATTCCATCCTCCGCGTGCAGCGCTTCAAGAAAATGTTCGGCGGCATGACCCGCCAGGTCGGCCTGCTCGCCGCCGCGGCGATCTACGCCATGGATCACCACGTGCCGCGACTGGCCGAAGACCACGCCAACGCCAAGCGGCTGGCGGAGTTGATCGCCAACATCCCGGGCCTTTCGATCGCCCTCGCGCCGGTCGAAACCAACATCGTCTACTTCGACATCGCGCAGGACGTGCCGCTCACGGGCCAGCAACTTTCGGACAAGCTGAAATCCCAGGGCGTGCTCATGCTCGCCACCGGCCTCCGGCGGATCCGATGCGTGACGCATCTCGACGTCACGGCGCCCATGATCGAACGCGCCGCGCAGACCATCGAGCAGTGCGTGACGGGGCGCGTCGCAATCGGCGTGTGAGCGACGGCGTCGCTCCACACCGCTCGCGACTGGTCACGCTTTGTACGCGGTGATGTTCAGGCTGATCCGTTGACCGTCGAACATCTGCTCCGTCGTGTCTTTGAACAGGCCGAAGCTGGGGACTCGCTGCACGCCGCTGAACCCGATGTCGACCAGCAAGTCGCGTACCGCATCGAACCAGAAGCCGGCCTTGTGATAGTCGAATTCGTCGATCTGGCCGCCGTACATCATGCGCATCAGTTGACTGCGGGTCGACACGCTCTGTCCGGGCCTCAGGAACAGGCGGCAGATGACTTCCAGGTCGGGCACGCCCATGCGAAAGAGCCCGCCTCGCTTCAGCACCCGATAAACCTCTTCGAGCGCCGGCACCAGTTCGTCCATGTAGCTCAAATGCTCGTACACATGTGAGGCGTACACCTCATCGATCGAGCCATCGGAAAACTGCGAAAGGTCGCGGCAGTTGCCCAGTATGTCCACGTGCGGGCCGGGCAGCGTGTCCATGATGGTCCAGCCATCACGCTTTTCATGGCCGCCGATGTGCAGCCTCATCGCCTTTTTCCCTGCATCGCTCATGGGCAGAGGCTAGCACCTTGCAGTCTCCAGAAGAGAAGACCGCCGTGCCTCCGGAAGGCCTTTGCGCCCCGGCAAGAGCCGATGGCTCGCGAATGAAACTCCGCGCAGACCCGGCTCGGCCTTCGACACACTGGTCGTCGCAGCAAAGAAAAAAGGCCCCGATCTTTCGACCGGGACCTTTCGATTTGTGAGTATCGCTGTCGAGACTTAGGCGCGACGACGACGGCCGGCGATCAGACCGCCGAGGCCGAGGAGCGCGAACGCGCCGGGGGCCGGGATCTGCTCAACGACGTAGTCATCGTAACGGACCGACGAGCCGCCGGTCGTGCCGCTGCCGCGGATCGAGAAGAAGTCGGCGTCACCGAAGTCGGTGCCGACGAAGGTGCCGGCGCCCGAGGGCAGGCTGAGCGTCGCGCCGTTCACGCGGAAGGTGGCGAGCTGCGTGGTGTAGTTGAGTTCGATCTCAACCTGGTTGTACGCGGACGGATTCACAACGGCGCCGGGTTGGGTGCTGTAGGCCGTGCCCGTGCCGTCGGTCGCGGTGATCGATCCATCGCTCTGGATGTACAGAGCGGCGAAGATGGTGCCGCCGGTGGAATCGTACATCTGGAGGCCGCCGCGACGCAGGGCCGTCGAGGTGCCGGCGACGTGGGCCAGCCACACCGAAGCTTTGATGATCGGAGCAGCCGCGATCGAGGCAGCGTTCTGCGAGATCGCACCCTGCCACTGCCACTGACCGCTGGTGTTCAGGTTGGCGGACTGGACGTAACGGGTGCCCGTGCGAGCAGCGCCGGCAGTGCTGCCGACCGTGCCGCCGCCCTGCGTGATCCAGCCATCAACGCCGTTCAGGGTCGCGTTGAACGTGGGGGCCTCGAACGAGGTCTGGTACAGGATCGCGGCGTTCGCGACGCCAGCGCTCGTGGCAACCACAGCAGCAGCCGAAACCAAAGTCTTCATCATGTCTCTCTCCCTTTCAAACAAAACCATTCCACCCCACCGGTCTCACATCGAGACGGTGTCGGGCTTGGACAGGGAGGAGAGAAAACCGGTCCGTGTCACCCCGATTGAAAAACCGGGAAAGGTCCCGCCGCGGCGGAAAACGCGGCCAACCAGAACAGCGATGTGTCTCTCTCCACCGAATCCGAGTTCAGAGAATACACCTAAGGCCCGTTGAGACAAAGTCGAAACGCCCACGATTTTGCTGATTTTTGACAAAAACCCGCGAACCGGCTTGCAAGGCCATATTTTTGGATTCTGTTCGATTATCTGGCTTTGTTTGGTCCAAGAAAAAGCCCCGCCGAGAAGCGGGGCTTTCAGATTCAAGATCAAGGGGGACAAGAACTTACGCACGCCGGCGCCGAGTGGCAACCAAGCCGCCAAGGGCCAGGAGCGACGCGGTACCCGGCGTCGGAACGAACGTGATATCGAAGATCATGTCGATTTCACTGATCACCCCGCTGAATCCCACCACGCCGTTCCAAATGACGGCGGAGCCCATCTCCGGCAGCGTCCGCTGGTTGGTCAATGCCGCGGAGGTGGCGAGCGGGCTCGCGAAGCTGTTGCTCGGGCTCCACAGCGCACTGAAGATCGACACGCTGCTGACGGCGCCCGGGAGATTGTCCCACAACAGGCCGTTGGTCGGGGTCAGCGAATTGCTGCCGACATCAAAGCGGCCCTGCGTCATCGCCGAGCCGCCGATCGTGATGCCGCTCAGCCAGAGGTTCGTGTTGTTCGTCGTGTAGCAGGCAACCACCACGCGCATCGTGTTGGGCGCGACCATCGCCTGAACAGACTGGATATTCACCGTCGCATTGCTGCCGGCCAGCGTGCCGTGCGTCGTGATCGTGCCGTTGCCATAGGTAAAGGTGGTCACCCGACCGGCCGTATTCGTGATGAACCCGGCGCTCGCGGCCGACTGGCCGAGGAGCGCCGCCCGATAGGTATCGCCCGCCGTGATACCGCGATCACCAAACGCCGACTGGCTCAACGCCTGCAGCCCCGAAGCGCTGGTCAGAAGACCGTCACCCAGATTCGCTTCCACCATCGACGCGTTCGCCACGCCCGCGAGCGCGCTCAGCGCAAGCGCACTCAAAATGCATCTGCTCATGTCTCTCTCCCTGCAAACCCGGCCAAGCCGGGACATGTCCTCGCCCGAGCTCACGCTGAGCCCGCGGCACACAACCGGACACATGCAAGGAAGTTCCTCGTGCGGAGATCCGACTCGGCGGAAAACGAGTCGGCACACTCGGTTGTCTCTCTCCTCGCACGGACCGAGCAACCAGTGTACTTTTAAGTGATCTGAATCACAAGCAGTTACGTGACGTCTTCCGCGAATTGCGATGGCCGAATCCGCCAACGTCTTATAACCAGACAATTTCTGCTCGCCGTTCGTTCGGTATACTCGGCAGCATGCTTGCCCGCGTGCAGTCTTCGTTGCTTCAAGGCATCGACGCCCTCCCCTGCGAGGTCGAGGTCGATCACACCGAGCCCAAGAACGAAGATGACGCCGGCTTCGCCAGCATCGTCGGCTTGCCCGATGCGGCCGTGAAGGAATCGCTCGAACGCGTGCGCAGCGCGATGGTGAACAGCGGCTATTTCTTCCCGCAGGGCCGCACCATCATCAACCTCGCTCCGGCCGATGTCCGCAAGGAGGGCCCGGTCTACGACCTGCCCATCGCGGTCG
>JAFEBN010000047.1 GCA_018242645.1 Planctomycetota bacterium
GTGCTGGAGATACTCCCGAAGGTGCTGGCGCCGGGCGGTTCGTGCGTGATGAAGGTGCTCGAAGGCGGGGGATATCCCGAACTGCTGCGCGACTGCTCCAAGCTCTTCAGGAAGGCCAAGGGGCTCAAGCCCAAGGCAAGCCGCGATGCATCCCGGGAGATCTTTATCGTTGCCGAGGGATACATCGGTGAGGGCGAACGGATGAAGGCGCCCGGCGCGAATTCGCCGGCGCCGCCGGCGCCCGGGCCGGGCTGGGCGAGCACGAAGCGATGAGCTTTCTGGCGCCAACTTCCGCGATCGTGGCGGCAGCGATCGTTTTTCCGCTGCTGGGCGTGCTGTATCTCCTCAAGCTGCGCCGTCGCCCCGTGCGGGTGAGCTCGATCATGCTGTGGCCGGCGTCCGCCACCGATGTGCAGGTAAATGTGCCGCTGGCGCCGCCCCGGCCGAGTTTCCTGCTGCTGTTGCACCTGCTCATCGCGGCGGCGCTGGTGATGGCGGTGGGGCGTCCGGTCCTGCTTGATTCCGGCGATCGCGCGGCCCGCACGATCGTCCTGATCGACCGGTCCGCATCGATGAGCGCAATGGACGGCGCAAGCCCCGGCGGCGAGCGCGTTTCCCGGCTCGCGGAAGCCACGCGACGGGCACGCGAGCTGGTCTCGAAAGCGCCGGACGGATCGGCCTTCGGCGTCGTGTCGATCGCGGCCGATGCGCAGATCGTCCAGGAATTGACCGCCGACCGCGCGGCGGTGCTGGCGGCGATCGACGGCGTGACTCCCACAGATCAACCGGGCGATCTGGCCCCGGCGATGGAAGTGGCGCGAGCGATCCTGGCGGCATCGGGGCAGGAGGCGGAGTCCGAGAGCGGCGCCGAGGTGCTCGTGTTCAGCGACGGTTCGTTCGCGGGCACCTCGCGTGAACTGCGATCGCCCGGCGCGACCGTGCGATTGGTGCGCTGCGGCCCCGGTGCGGACGCCGACAAGGTGAATCTCGGCGTCGTTGTGCTCTCGGCCCGGCGCGACGCGGACGACGCGGGGCTCGTGCACCTGTTCGCAAAGATTGAGAACGCATCACGCGAGGCGCGCGCGGTGCCCCTGCGCTTTGCCGTGGATGGCGCGGTTGTTGAGACCCGTTCGATCGAAGTGCCCGGCTCGACGGAGGAAGCGCCGGGCGAGAGCGGGCTGGTCTTCTCGGCGAAGGTGCCCGCCGGCGGACTGGCGACGGTGACGCTGCTGGTCGATGATCAACGCGACCTGCTGGCAAGCGACAACACGGCTGCCACGCGCTTGCTGCCCGATGTGCCGCTGAAGATGCTGCTGGTGCGTCAAGGTGCGACCGCGCGTGCCGCGGATGCGCCGGTGGGGGCCGGGTTTCTGCTGTCGGACGCGCTGGAAGAGCTGCGCCCGGCCGAGTTCCGCACGGTCCCTCCGGAGATGTACGAGACGATGCAGCGGGCCGGCGAGCTGCGCTTCTTCGACCTGGTGGTGTTCGATGGCGTCTCGCCCCGCGAGGCTCCACCCATCCCCAGCTTGAGCTTCGGGGCCGGCGTCCCGGGGATCGAGCTCGGGGGGCGTGATTCCGGCGAAGAGGCGAAGCCGGTGCAATCGTGGGTTCGCTCGAACGTCCTGCTGCGCGATATCACGCTCGACGGCGTCGTGGCCGCTCGCGTGCCCAGTCTTCGCGGGGATGACAAATCCGTGCAGGTCATCGCCCGGGGAGAGCGGTCGCCTTTGATCATGCAGAGCCGCGCCGCGGACGGCCCGCGCCGGGTGGTGGTCGCTTTCGCGCTCGAGAACTCCAACTGGCCCTTGCAACCGGGCTTTCCGATCTTTCTGAAGGCCGCGAGCGACTGGCTCACGGCTCGCGGGGCGGACGCCGCCTCGGTGCAATTTCTCACCACGCAAGCGGCATCGGTGGAGGGCAGCGGTGCGTTTCCGGTGTTCGAGGGCCCGCTCACCATCCGGCCGCGCGAACAGGTGCTCGCGTCGGGACAGCGCCGGCTCGCGCTGGGCGTGATCGATCGGGCGGGCGTGTACACCCCGAACCCCGCCGGGACCTTTCCGCCCGTCGCCGTAAACCTGCTCGACGCTCACGAATCGGCGGTGGCCACGTCGGACACGCTCCGCGTCGGCTCCCGGACGATTTCCGCCCCCGGCGGAGCGAGTCGGCCTCGGGAAATCTGGCCGTGGTTGATCCTTCTCGCGGCGGGGTTGCTTGCCCTCGAGTGGATTTTCTTTGCGCGTTCCGCGCGGTTGTGATCGGCCCCGGCCGGTACGATGGGGCTCGATGGAACCGACCCGACACGTCCCCCGACGCATCCGCACGCTGAACCGCCGGTCGTTTCTCGGCGTCTCGCTGGGATCTGCGGCGGGCCTGGGAGCGGCGCTCTCGTTCGCGCCGGAACTGGCGCGGGCGCGGCCGATCGAACCCGCGTCGGGCGCAGCCAGCGAGCGCGCAACCAACGTGATCTTCATGGTGTCCGACGGCATGAGCTTCGGCACGCTCACGCTCGCCGAGATCATGAAGCGAGTGCGCGACGGCAAGTCGACAAGCTGGGTGCAGATGTGGGGCATGCCGGGCGCGCGGCGCGCGGTGATGCGCACGGCTTCGGCCGACTCGCTCGTGACGGATTCCTCCGCGGCAAGTTCTTCCTGGGGTTGCGGCGAACACATCAACAACGACGCCGTGAATTTCACGCCCGACAAGCGCACGCCGGTGCCGATTCTGGTGCAGGCGGCGCAGAACGGCATGGCGACCGGCCTGGTCACCACGACGCGGATCACCCACGCGACCCCGGCGGGATTCATCGCGAATTGCCCGTCGCGAAACGCCGAGGACATCATCGCCGAACAGATCATCCAACGGGGCGTGGACGTGGCGCTCGGCGGGGGAAGCAAGTATTTTCCCGAGAAACTGCTCGCCACGCGGCCGAATCTCCGCGTGCTCCGGACGCGCGCGGATTTCGAGGGGCTGCCGCCGGTCGGGGGCGGCCCGATCGCGCCCGTGCTGGGCATCTTCGAGAAGTCGCACCTGCTCTATGAACTCGATCGCGGCGAAACCGATCCGCCCCTGGCCGATCTGGCGCGCGGCGCGCTCAAGCGACTCGAGCGCTCGCCCCGCGGGTTCGTGCTCCAGATCGAGGGCGGACGCGTCGATCACGCCGCGCACGCCAACGACGCGCCTTCGCTGGTCGCGGAACAACTGTCGTTCGATCGCACACTCGGCGCGGTGCTGGAATGGATGCAGGGGCGCGACGACACGCTGCTCATCGTGACGACCGATCACGGGAACGCCAACCCCGGACTGACCCTGTACGGTCCCGAAACCTACCGGGGTCTGGAGCGACTGGCGCAGGCGAAGCATTCGTTCGAATGGCTCTTCGAGCAACTCGGCATGAAGTTGACCTACGACGATGCGGGGGCCGGGACGCACTTGAGCGAGGAAGATCGCGTCGCGTCGGTCGTGCGGGAGGCGACGGGTGTGCAGCTCGAACGCGATGAACTGTCGGCGTTCATCGCGGCACTCCGGGGCAAACACCGCGAGCTCTTCGCGCCCATGAGCGGCGCGAGCAGCGTGCTCGGAAGCTGCCTTGCCAATCACTTTGGCGTCGGGTTCATCAGCCCCAACCACACGTCAGACTTTGTGGAAGTGACGGCCATCGGGCCCGGCAGCGGGCTGATCGGCCCCTTTATCGACAACATCGACCTGCACGGCGTCATGACCGCCGCGGTGCGCATGGCCCCCGCACGCGCCATCTAGATTCACCACCGCGTGAGATCGACCAGGGCCCGCGCCGGTTCATTGGCCCACGGGAACATCGCGCGGGGCCAGGACGAGCGGAAGTTGCCTCGGATGTGCTCGACGCCCAGGCGGATCAAACCGGGCCGTTCCACGGCGCGGTTGGGAATCGGGATGCGGAGCGACCAGTGCGTCGCGCTGCCGATGACCTGCGCGCCCGCGAGCGGTTGATCGCGCCCGCCGGGCTCATGGGACATGACGATCGGGTCGCCGCTCTCGGGGATCCTCGAAGTTTCAGGGAGCACGACCTCCACAATCAGCGTGGCGCGGTTGCTGGGACCGAACCACAGCCGGACCGTCTGCTGCTCGTGCACGCTCCGTTCGAGTTCGAAGTACATCGACCAGCCGGAGCCCGAGGGCACGTTGGTGGGACCCGCCTCGCGGACGATCCGTGCCGCGAGCGCACCGATTTGCGAGCGTTCACCCGTCGGCAGCGGGCTCAGCGACTGCGAACGCATCCAGGTGTTGCTGGCGCTATCAAGAAAACTGGGAGCGATCAAGAGGCCCGGCGGACGCGCCACCAGCGCCGCGCGATCCACCGGCAGCTTCGTCGCCCAGTTCCCCACGTGCACTTCCGCCGCCTGCACTTCCGCCGCGGAAGCCTGGTCCGCAGCGAGCGAAGGGATCGCGAGGATCTGGGCGCGATCGGGCTGGATCGTGATGAGTTCCGGTGTGCGCGCGTCGCCGGCGCCGCTCGCCCAACTGAGCACCGGCGACGGGCTGAAGTTTGCCGCACCCAGCCGCGGCAGGGGCATGCGGCTCTCCGCATCGAGAAGCCCCGCATCGTCGGAGACCCAGGCGCACGCGACGGGCTGCTGCGAGAGCCACTCGCTGGCCGCAGCCACAAGCCTGCGCGCGTCGTCGCGGTTGAGCAGCAGCTGATCGAGGAGCAACTGACAACTCGCGGCGTCCGCCCAGGCGGGCGCGAAGCGAACCGGGCCGGAATCAAATCGCACGACCCTCGTGCATTCGTTGATCACGCGACGGAACACATCGGCGTCGGCCTTGGCAAGCCGGGCGAGCACATGGTTCCACAAGGCGTTCTGGCGCGCGGCGAGTTGATCGGAAAGCGACGGGGGAGCCGGGCGCGCCGGGAGCGCTTCGTGCGGATCGGCGTTTGGATCAAATGGAATCGGCACGGCGCCGGCGGATGCGGGCGCGATGCCGAAGAGCGCCGAGCGCCAGCGCATCCACGGGCTGGCGCCTTCCGCACGCAGGCACGCGAGCACAAAGCGGTCCGACTTCGCTTCGGCGGCCAACGACCCCAGTTCGACCTTGACGGGCTTCTCCGCGGGGATCCACGCCAGATCGACGTGACGGGAGCCGAGCCAGAGCCAGTTGCCGATCGCATCGGGCGGCAGCTGCACCTCGCACAGTTCAACCGACGCGGGCGCGTCGTTCCAGACCGAGATGGGGCCGATCCAGCGGAGCGCGACGCTCTCGGGGGAGCCGAACGGCTGTGATGTTTCCCAGAAACTGATCGATCCGCGATGGAGGATGATCGGGACATCGCGGCCGTCGTCGAGTTTGGCGGGGGGAGGGCGGCCGGTGATTTCGAGTGCCGCGGGAGGGGCGATGAGCGCCTGTCCGAATACGGCGTAGAGCTGCTGGGAGCCCTGTTGGCGCGGCTCGGGCGCCAGATAGTTCGTACTCGGAGCCGGTCCGAATGGAGATGGGGGGCGGCTCGGTGCGGGCGTTCCGGCGCAGCCCGGGAAGCCGAATGCCACACCTCCCGCGATCGCTGCGGCGAGAAATCGGGCTGCTTTGTGCACGGGCTTTCGCACGGATGATGCCACTGTTCGTCGGCACGCGTGGCGGGGTTTCGCCCGCGTGTTCAGGTCCCTTCAAGGGGGAGCGTCTGCACGATGTTCGAGATCACGCCGTCGGCCGTCACGCCCTCGGCGCTGGCCTCGAAATTCATGATCAGGCGGTGACGCATCGCCGGCAGGGCGGCGTCCGCGATATCTTCGGTCGAAACCGTCACGCGGCCCTGTCGCAGCGCGCGGCACTTGGCGGCGAGCACCAGCGTCTGCGCCGCGCGGGGCGACGCGCCCAGGCGGACATACTGGTTCACCATCGGCGTGGCAAAGGACCGGCCCGCAGTGGTGGCCTGCGGCTGTGTCGCCAGCACGAGCCGCACGGCGTAATCGCGGACGCTCGGCGCGATCGGCACGCGCCGGATCAGTTCGCGGTGCGCCAGGATGCGGGACGAATCGAGCGTGGCCTGCGGCGCGGCGGCGCTGGCGCCCGTGGTTCGCTCGAGGATTTCGGCAAGGTCGTCGCGTCCGGGCGGGCGCACCAGCAGCTTGAAGAAGAAACGGTCGAGCTGCGCCTCGGGGAGCGGGTAGGTTCCTTCCTGTTCCACGGGGTTCTGGGTCGCCATGACGAGAAACGGCGAAGGAAGCGGGTAGGTCTGTCCGCCAACGGTCACGCTGCGTTCCTGCATGGCCTCGAGCAGCGCGGACTGCGTCTTGGGCGTGGCGCGGTTGATCTCGTCGGCGAGGACCACCTGCGCAAAGACCGGGCCTTCGCGAAACTTGAACTCGCGGTGCGTGCGACCGTTTTCGCCGGGGCTTTCGATCACGACGGTCGTGCCGGTGATGTCGGCGGGCATCAGGTCGGGCGTGAACTGCACGCGGCTGAAGGAGAGGCTGGTCGATTGCGCGAGCGTGCGCACCAGCAGCGTCTTGCCCACGCCCGGCACGCCCTCGAGCAGAACGTGGCCGCCGACGAAGAGGCAGACGAGGACGCCCTCGAGGATTTCCTTCTGTCCAACGATGACGCGCGCGACCTGTTCCAGCGTGTCGCTGAAATCGGTTCGGAACTGTTCCGCAAGGCTGTTGATGTCGTCGTTGCGATCACTCACGCGTCGATCGTAGCGAAACCGAGGGCGCCAGGCCGGGCGGGCGCGTCAGTTGTCGCTCGGCACGACCGGGGCGTCCTTCTCGTGCATCGCGGCGAGCGCCCTGCGGAGCGGACCGTTTTTGCCGGTTGAAGGTTCGCTGCCGGCTTCCGCGGGTTTGGCCTCGATGGTCGCGGGTTCGGCCGGTGCGGAGGCGGGCCTGGCATCGGCCTTGAACGAACCGTCCTTGGCGACCTGCTCGAACTTGACGGTGACGCGCGTGGAGACGCCTCGCTCCTGCATGGTGACGCCGAAGAGGCGGTCGGCCTGCTGCATGGTGCGCTTGTTGTGCGTGATCACGATGAAGTGCGACAGGTCGGTGAACTGGCGCACCACCTGGCCGAAGCGGTTGACGTTGCTCTCGTCGAGCGCCGCATCGACTTCGTCCAGGATGCAGAAGCACGAGGGCTTGCTGCGGAAGATGCTCATGAGCAGCGCGACGGCCGTGAGCGTTTTTTCGCCGCCGGAAAGCTGGCTGATCGAGCGGGGCTCCTTGCCCGGCGGCTTGGCGACCACTTCGATGCCGCTCTCCAGCAGGTCGATCTCGTCGGTCTCGACCTTGCTGATGCTGCCGTCGGCGTTTTCGACCTCTCGGACGAGCGGCATGAGGCGGACCTCGGCCTTGCCGCCGCCGAAGAGACGGCGGAACATGCCGTCGGCGCCGCCGAACTGCTCCTGGATTCTGGTGAACACCGCGCCGAAGCGGTCCTTGCTGATCACGTTGAGCTTCTCGATCAGCTCGATCAGCGTGGTGCGGGCGGCGTCCATGTCGGCGACCTGGCGGACGAGCGTCTCGTTGGCCGATTCCAGCGTGCCTTCCTCGGCGATTGCGTCGAGGTTGACGTTTCCGAGCGACTTGATCTGCTCCTTGAGCTCGGCGATCGCCGTGGCTGCCGCGGCCATGTCCGGGCGCTTCACGTCGCCGGCTTCGAGCAGTTCGCGATATTGCGCGTACTCCTGAGCCAGGTCGACGCGCAGTTCCTGGAGGGTGCGTTCCTCGACGGTCTCGCGCTTGACTTCCAGTTCGCGGCGTGTGATCTCGAGCGCGTTCCAGTCGCGTTCGAGCGTCATCGCGTGCTCGCGGGCGTGGTTGAGCGCGCCGGTGATCTCGATGACGACTTCGCCGGCGGCGGCGATCTCGCGTCCGATCGCTTCCGACCGCGCCGATACTTCGGCGAGCGCGGCGCCCGACTGCTCGATCATCGCCTCGGCTTCGGCGATGGCGACGCGGAGTTCTTCCATGCGTGCGGCGCCCTGCTGCTCGTGGGTGGAGAGGTCGCGCTTCTGGCGTTCGGCCTCGTCGCGGGCCAGTTCCAGACGGGAGAGCTCGCGCCGGGCGACGGCGGCCTGCGAGGCGAGGCGCTCGACCGCCACCTTTGTCTGCGTGCACTGCTCGGACAAGGCCTCGGCGCGGGTTCGTGCGGCGGCGGAGGCGGCTTCGGCCTGCTGGGTCTGCTGGGCCTGCTCTTCGAGCAGGCCGCCCAGCTTCTGGGCGCGTTCGCGCAGCTCGGTTGCTTCCTGGTCGAGCCGAGCGCGGCGGGCGCGGAGCGATTCGAGCTGCTGGCCGGACTCGCTCTGGTCGCGGGCGATTCGCGCGAGTTCGGCCGCCTTGCGCTCCATCATGCCGTGATTGGCCACGGCCTGGCGCTGCGCTTCGGCGAGTTCGCGCCTCAGCGTGCCCGTCCGCTCGCTGAGAGCTGCCGCGGCGGAACCGACGGTCGCGAGTTCGCTCTTGGCGGCATCGAGCTGGGCGCGCAGTTGCGACGCCTGTTCTTCCAGGCGGCCGGTTTCCTCGCGCCGGGCCAGGACGCCCACGCCTGAGGCGCTATCGGTGCCGAGCGGGCCCGCGATCACGCGGCCGTCGCTCTCGATGACGATCCCTTCGCGGGTGACAAAGCGCGCTCGTGCGGGCAGTACGCCCGAGGCGCCGAGCATCAGCGCCGCGTCGATCGATTCGACCAGGAAGGTCTCGCCCAGCAGGCGGTCGATGGTGGGCGCGAGTGCCGGGGCGCAGTCAACGCCGGTGCGGGGCGTGACCAGGGCGCCGAGGCGAACGACGCGGCTGGCGAGCGCCGGGTCCACATCGCTGATTGTGCCGGGGAACTCGTCGCGGCGCCGGCCGTTCTCCAGCGGCAGGAACGTGACGCGCCCTTGCAGCAGCGCGAGTTCTTCGGTCGTCGGCAGCTGCGTCGCGGTCTGGACGACGAGGGCCTGAAGACCGGTGCCGAGCGCGGCTTCGATTGCCTGCGTCGCGTCCGGGGCGACATCGATCAGGTCGGCGAGCGCGCCGACAACACCGGCGAAGCGTCCGTCCTGGCGCGCCTTGAGCACGCCGCGCACGGCCTCGGCGTAACCGACGTGGTCTTCCGCCATTTCGCGGAGCGTTGCACGCCGGCTTTCGATGCGGGCGAGATCCTGCTGCAGTTCGCCGACGCGCTTGGCGAGCGAGTCGCGTCCGCCCGAGAGCCGTTCCAGTTCCGAGAGCGCCGTCTCGAGTTCGGTTTCGAGGCGCGAGACTTCGGCCCCGAACTGGGAGAAGGCCTGCCGGGCGTGATCGCTGTCGCGCTCGGCGGCGAGCTTGCCGGATTCGATCTGTTCGAGGCGCCGTTCCAGGCCCGTGATCTGATCGGCC
Source organism: Planctomycetota bacterium (assembly GCA_018242645.1). Classification (GTDB taxonomy): domain Bacteria; phylum Planctomycetota; class Phycisphaerae; order Phycisphaerales; family UBA1924; genus JAFEBO01. Next base: position 9,330 of record JAFEBN010000047.1, read on the forward strand.
AGCCCGCGCGACTGACGCTCTTCGGCCTCGGCGGAAGCGACGAGGCCGGCGCGCTCGCGATCGATCTGCTGCATCGCGCGGCGCTGCTGGGAAAGCTCCTCATCGCGGGCCTGGGCTTCGGAAAGCAGCGATGCGCGCTCCGCGGTGAGCGAGGCGAGCACGCGTTCCTGTTCGTCGCGTTTCTCTGCTTCGGCGGCCAGGGTCTCGCTGGTGTCGGCGATGGCGGCGCCGATGCGGAGCAGTTCCTGATCGAGCGAGGCGAGGCGCTCGCGGTCGTGCTCGAGGCGTGTGGTCACGTCCGCGAGCGTGCGCTGGGCCATCTCCCGCTTCTGGGAAGCCTGCGACGACTGGAAGGCGACGCTCAGTCGTTCCTGTTCCGCGGCGCGACCGATCGACTGCTTCTCGGTGCGCACGGCCTCGGCGTCCTGGCGCTTGCCGTCGAGCGCGGTGACGTTTTCCTGGGCCTGGGCGCGCTGGTTCTGGAGGTCGCTCTGGCGGCTGGCCAGGCCTTCGAGGCGGGTGCGCAGTTCGTCGTACTGATCGAACGCGACCGCGGTGCGCCAGGCGGAAAGTTCGCTGTCCAGCGTCTGGAATTTGCGGGCCTTGGCGGCCTGACCCTTCACCAGGCGCAGGCGGCGTTCGGTGCTCTCGAGCTGCTGGCGCGTGGTCGCGAGGTTCTGCTCGGTCTTCTCGAGCTTGCGCATCGCCTCGATGCGGCGCTGCTTGTATTTCGCGACGCCGGCGGCTTCCTCGAAGATCGCGCGGCGCTCCTGCGGGCTGGCGAGGAGCATTCGATCGACCTTGCCCTGCTCGATGATCGAGTAGGCGTCGGCGCCGATGCCCGTGTCCATGAACAGCTCGCGGATGTCGCGCAGTCGGGCGCGGCGGCCGTTGATCAGGTACTGGCTGGTGCCGTCGCGGTACAGGCGGCGCTCGACCTCAACAACATCGCTGTCGATGGGGAGCCCGCGCTTGCCCTTCACGCTGGCGTCGACGATGGAACCTTCGGCTTCCTCGTTCGCGGCGACGTCGGGCGTCGGTTCCAGTGCCGCCGCTTCGATGGCTTCGTCGACGGATGGTTCGGTGGCGGGCGCCGCTTCGGCGACGGGCGCGTTCTGCTTGACCGGGTTTTCGAAGGTGAGCGTGACGCTCGCCATGCCCGCGGGCTTGCGCCCTGCGCTGCCGGCGAAGATGACATCGAGCATTTCGGTGCCGCGCAGACTCTTGCTGCTGCGCTCGCCCAGCACCCACTTGATGGAGTCGACGACGTTGCTCTTGCCGCAGCCGTTGGGTCCGACGATGCCGGTCACGCTGTCGTCAAAGACGAACTCGGTGTGATCGGCGAAGGACTTGAAACCCGAGAGCGAAAGCTTGACCAGGCGCATGTAGCTCGCAACCTCCTGTCGCAAGGGCGTTGGCATCGGGGACGACACACCCTTGCCCGCACCCCGACCCGAATCCCTGGGTCGCCGGCGAGGACAGAATGATAACGAATCCGGGCCGGAATTGCGAGCAATTGCGGCTACTTCTTCTTGTTGTTTGGGTTGGGCGGGTCGCGCGGGATCGGGACGATGATCGGCTTGAGGCCGCCCTCTTCACGCGGCGCGAGCGTCGATTCGGGCGACTCGAGCACCACGATCTCCGGGCGATCCTTGGTGGTCTCGGGGCGCTCCTTGCGCTGTCCGGCGCTCGCGGCCGTCAGCGCGGCGACCAGGCGGTCGCGCTCGGTGGCGAAATTGCAGTTCATCGCCCCCGCCTTGTGGATGGCGTAGAGGGCGCCGACCACTTCGCTGTAGCTCAGCCCAAGGCCCGGGCGGGGATCCTCGGGGGTCGGGGTGTGCGCGAAGAACTCGATGAGCTTGGGGAGGTCGGCTTCGACTTCCTGCTGGGTGATGGCGTCGGTCTTCCAGTCGCGATAGAACAGCTTGATCGGGCCGTCCTTGTCGGGCGCGTTGATCATCAGCCGGTCCGACCAGGCCGATACAAAGCAGGGCTTGAGGAGCTGCGGATTCTCGCCGAACACGACCACGCGGGGTGTGCCCTGCTGGGTGATGTAGATCAGCCCTTCGCCGCCTTGCACCCGGTCGAGGAAGAACCCGTCGCCGAGCCGCTTGCGGCTGACGCCCTGGATGGATCCGCCCGGAATATCTGATTCTGCAAGGACTTGCAGCTGCGTCGGGCTCAACCTGATGGCGTTGGGATCGGGGTTGGTCGCCTGCTCCCGGAGCAAGCGGTAAAGGCGGTTGCGTTCGGCGCGCTGTGCGAGCGCCTCGTATGCCGTGACCCGAACCAGCAGTTGCTTCTGGTTCAGAAGCTCGCGAAGGGTGAGATCGACGGTGGGGCCCGCGCTGATTTCGCCGAGCAGGGCGATCGCGTCGAGCCGTTCGGCGCCGCGGCCCTCAAGGGCCAGTTTCTTCAGCGACTCCGCTGCCGCCGGGTCACCCAGGCTTGCGCCAGCGCGCAAGCCGGCAAAGCGGGGCGCGATTTCGTTGTAGTCGTAGAGCTCGCGGATGATGGGCAGCGCCTGGTCGCCCAGCGCCTCCATGCACCAGGACATTTCGCCGGACAGGAAGGGCTCCGCTTTGGCGGTTTCCACGTACTTCTGGGCGTAGCGCTGCACCGGGCCGTCGATCTGCACGTACTGGATCATCTTGAGGAAGTCGGTGGGATTCGCCCGGTATTCCTCGGGCACCGAGATATCGATGATCTGGCCGCTGCGACCGCGCGCCACCGGCGAGCGCTCGGGCGTTTCTTCCGGGAAGCGCGAGTTGATCGCGCTGGTGATGGCTCGGGCCCGGGTATGAAAGTTGTTGTCGAGTACCACTTCGATCGGCAGGGGGTTGACCATGACCCCGCCGGCCAGGATGCGTCCGGCGGTCGAAGTGACGCCCGATCCTTCCTTGCCCGGATCGGAGAACGGATTGATGAAAATGGGGCCGTACGCCTGGGCGACGATGCGTCCGCGTGGCCCGCCCGCCGGCTTCATCTGGCCGAGCTGCAGCGCCGTGGTCCAAAGGCGTCCGCCCTCGAGGCTGGTTGCGTTGATGGCGCGGACGAACACGTCAAAGTGCATTCCGCGGGGTGCGCCGGGCGCGACGAGCCCCTGGACAAAGACAACGGCCACGTTTTTGTCCTTGAGCAGTTGCTTGGGGGTGGTCTTGTCGATCGCCTGCCACTTGTATTCGTTTGCCGCGCTGATATCGCGGAGCTGGATTTCCCGTTCCATCAAGTTCGCGATGCCGTCATCGAGCTGCAGGCCGCCGGTGCCGTTCAAGCCCACGACGATGCCGTAACCGCTGACGAGCACGGGATCGACGTTTCGGAAACTCGATTCGGAGCCGACCGTGCCGCGGAGCGCGGGCGCGACATCGCGCACCACCGGCGTGACAGCGCGGGGCTTGGGCTTTTCATCGGCGGCGCAGCCGGCGAAAAACGCGGCGACGGTGCCGCACATCAAACCCAAGACGAGAATGCCATTCCGCATCGCTTCGGCGACCTCCAAAACCAGACGAATCGCATTGCAGGGGGCCAGGCACATCGTGGCGCCCGGCCCGAACCTGACCCGCGGCGGGACACTGTACGAATTCCGGGTGCCCTTTCGTTGCAAAAGAACGGCGGCGGGGCTTGAAGAGAGCAGATTCTCCGGGCGCGGCGGGTGGATTGCTGGAATGGGCACCCGAACAGAAATCTGCTGGCGCTTGTTGTCGGTTGGCGTCGGCGGGTGGCATCTTCGGACGGTGGGGGTCGGCGGGTGTCAAGTGGGGTCAAAAGACACCCAAAATGAAGTGTGGATAACTCGGCTCGCAAGATTTCAAGCAAGGCGCAACGCCTCAAAAACACGATTCTTGCGCGTTGGCGACAGATTTCACACAACCGACACACACGATTTTGGGTGCCGGAACCCTTGCAGCCACGATCTGTAGTGGTATGCTCTGGGTCCTCCGACAGCGGGTCCGAACGGGTTGTGGACGTTCGGGTGTGGGGCCGGTCAAAGGCCCGCGCCATCGGAGGCGAGTCAGGAGCGGATCACGTTCAGATCGGTTTGTCTCGCCGCACCGGGGAAAGCGGCTGGACGTAGCATCGAATGAATGAACGATTTGTCTGGAGTGTGTTCAGTGTCTGTTTTGTCCGACCGCCAAATCCGCAAGCTCGTGAAGATCGAGCCGTTTGAGGACGCGAAAAAGCGTCCCGGGCGCATTTCCTATGGCGTCTCGAGCTACGGCTACGACGTCCGCGTCGGCACGCACTTCAAGATCTTCACCCCCGCCACCCACTCGGGCGACGTCGCCGTCGTCGACCCCAAGGCCTTCAGCGACGACATGATGATCGAGGTCGATGTCGCCGACCGCCCCGCGGACAAGCAGTACGTCATCATCCCGCCCAACAGCTTCGCCCTCTGCGAGACCGTCGAGTACCTCGACATCCCGCGCGATGTCCTGGCCATCTGCGTGGGCAAGAGCACCTACGCCCGCTGCGGCCTCATCGTGAACGTCACCCCCCTCGAGCCCGAGTGGCGCGGCAAGGTCACGCTCGAGATCAGCAACACGACGCCGCTGCCCGCACGCGTCTACGCGAACGAGGGCGTGGCCCAGTTGATCTTCCTGAAGGCGGACGACGTGTGCGAGAAGAGCTACGCGGATAAGGCTGGCAAGTACCAGGATCAATCCGGTTTGACGCTCCCGAAGGTGGACTGAGAAGAAGGCATCAAGGCACGCGGCAACGAGGCATCGAGCATGAGGTATGGCAGAGCCCATCAAGTCGTATCAAGACCTGATCGCGTGGCAGAAGGCCTACGCCCTCGGCAAGGTTGTGTACGCGATCGCTGGCACGCTTCCCGAAGCCGAACGCTTCGGCCTGATGTCCTCGCTGCGTCGGATGTCGGTCTCGGTCGCCAGTCACATTGCAAACGGGTACGGCCGAGGTGTCACCAGCGACTACATCTGGTTCTTAAAACAAGCCCGGGGTGAGATCTACCAGCTCGACACGCAACTGCTCTTCGCACGCGACTTCAAATACCTCACCGAAAATGCGTACGCGGAAGTCAAAGCCCAACTCGACGAATCGGAACGAGTGCTCGCGGGTTTGATCCGTAGCCTCGGCGGCTAGATGCCTCGATGCCGCATGCCTTGATGCCTTCTTCTCCATCGAACACCAATCCCACGGACGGACGACTCCATGAAGATCTCTCGCCGCTTTACCACCGCCGGTTCCGACCCCTTCGCCTCCGTCAACTGGGTGAAGCGGTCGTCCAAAATCTCCAACCCCGACGGCTCCGTCGTCTTCGAGATGAAAGACGCCGAGGTCCCGGAGAGTTGGTCGCAGCTCGCCACCGACATCATGGTGTCGAAGTATTTCCGCAAGGCCGGCGTGCCGCAGGGCGATGGCACGACCGGGCCGGAGAAGTCGGCGAAGCAGGTGATTCACCGCCTGGCCGGTTGCTGGCGTCACTGGGGCGAGAAGCACAAGTACTTTGACTCGGCCGCCGACGCCCAGGCGTTCTACGACGAGCTCGCGTACATGATGGTGCACCAGATGTGCGCCCCCAACAGCCCGCAGTGGTTCAACACCGGGCTCGCCTTCGCCTACGGCATCAACGGCCCGGCCCAGGGCCACTTCGTGCCCGACCCCAAGACCGGCGAAGTCACGCTCGCGGCCGACGCATACACCCACCCCCAGCCGCACGCCTGCTTCATCCAGAGCGTCACCGATGACCTCGTGAACGACGGCGGCATCATGGACCTCTGGGTCCGCGAGGCCCGCCTTTTCAAGTACGGCTCGGGCACCGGCACCAACTTCTCCAACCTCCGCGCCGAGGGCGAGAAGCTCTCCGGCGGCGGCAAGTCCAGCGGCCTGATGTCCTGGCTCAAGATCGGCGACCGTGCCGCGAGCGCGATCAAGTCCGGCGGCACCACCCGCCGCGCCGCGAAGATGGTCTGCCTCGACATGGATCACCCCGACATCCACACCTTCATCAACTGGAAGGTGCGCGAGGAGATCAAGGTCGCCGCGCTGGTGGAAGGCCTGAAGGTCCTCAAGAAGGGCAACAAGGAGATCGCCGAGACCAGCGACAAGCTCGGGCTCAAGCTCGACTACGACTACAACGGCGAGGCCTATTACACCGTCAGTGGCCAGAACAGCAACAACTCGGTCCGCATCCCCGACGCGTTCTTCGACGCGCTCGACACCGACAGCGACTGGCAGACCAAGTACCGCACTAGCGGCAAGGTCGCTAAGACCTTCAAGGCCAGCCAGCTCTGGGACGAGATCGGCTTCGCCGCCTGGCGCTGCGCCGACCCGGGCGTGCAGTTCGATTCGACCATCAACGCCTGGCACACCTGCCCGAGCGCCGGCCGCATCAACGCCAGCAACCCGTGCAGCGAGTACATGTTCCTCGACAACACGGCGTGCAACCTCGCGTCGCTGAACGTGCTGAAGTTCTACGACAGCGAGAAGCGCACGTTCGATGTCGCCGCGTACGAGCACGGCATCGACCTCTGGACCATGGTCCTCGAGATCTCGGTGCTGATGGCCTCGTTCCCGAGTAAGCCCATCGCCGAGCTGTCGTGGAAGTACCGCACGCTGGGCCTGGGCTACGCGAACCTCGGCGCGATGCTCATGCAGGCCGGCATCGCCTACGACAGCGAGGAGGCCCGCGCGGTCTGCTCGACGCTCTCGGCGATTCTCACCGGCCGTTCGTACCGCATGAGTGCGCTGATGGCCAAGGAGCACGGGCCGTTCCCCGGATACGCCGCGGACAAGCAGAACATGCTCCGCGTCATCCGCAACCACCGCCTCGCCGCCCACGGTGAAGCCCGCGACAGCAGCAAGTACGAGAACCTCAAGATCCGCCCGGTCCCGATCGATCACGCGATCATCAAGAGCGGGAAGATCCGCCTCTCCAACGTCGACGCCCTCGCCAAGCACTCGATGCAGGCCTGGGACGACGCCCTCAGCCTCGGCGAGAAGCACGGCTATCGCAACGCCCAGACGACCGTCATCGCGCCCACCGGCACGATCGGCCTGCTCATGGACTGCGACACCACCGGCGTCGAGCCCGACTTCGCGCTTGTGAAGTTCAAGAAGCTCGCCGGCGGCGGCTACTTCAAGATCGCCAACGAGTCCGTCCGCCCCGCCCTCGTCGCGCTTGGCT
>JAFEBN010000048.1 GCA_018242645.1 Planctomycetota bacterium
CGCAGAGCAGCGCGTCGTACGCGCCCGCGAAAAGAACAAAGTCGGTGTCGTCCACGAGGCCGTCGCGATTGATGTCCGAAGGACAACGCAGCGGCATCGAAGGATCCGCGCAGTCGAGCAGGTCGTACGCGGTCGAGAACGCAACAAAGTCGGTGTCGTCGACCATCCGGTCGTTGTTGAAGTCCGCGGCGCACGGCGCTCGGAGGTGGATCAGGAAGGTCTGCCACTGAAACGTGTCTGTCCGCAGTCCGACCGCGGCGATCGTGGAACCGTCCGGCGAAACGCACTGAAAATCGCGGAGCTCCATATCGGAGGGAACATTCAGCCCGAGCGACTCGACATAGCTCGTTCCGCTCATCAGACCGGTGGTGGGCGTCCAGATGATCGCGTCGCCCCCAACCAAGGGGTTAAATCCCCAGTTGTTTGAACCAACCGCGATCGTGCCATCGTCTGAAACGCTTGTGAAGCGCGAACCACCCTGCCCGTACACCGTACCGTCGAGCGCGCCAACGGGTTGCCAGTCGTATTCGTTGCCGTTCCAACGGAAGATGGCCGCCACCTTCATACCCTGGTATTCATCAGGACCGTCACCCACGCCGATCGAACCGTCGAGATTGAGCGAGTTCACTTGTGTCGAACCCAGCGCGTCGGCGACCCAGTACTTCACACCATTGCGCCAAATCGTCGGGAACCACGGGCCCAAGCCCGAGTCTTCCCAGCCGCCCACGACCGATCCGTCGTAGCTGGCGGCGTTCGCCCTGCCGCGCGAGGCGGGCAGATCCTCGAGCGATCCGGACGGGCCCCAAGCGCACGGCTGCACCCGGTAACTGCTGGGCAGTTGCAGGTAGTAGTAGCCGACGACGCGCTGCCCGTCTCCCGTGAGCCCCCACGCCGAACCAACCGCCGAATCGACTTCGCGCACGAAAGACGGTTGGGGTACAAACGCCTCATCCCACAAGCCTGTCGCCAAGCTCCAGCGCCCCAGCGTCAGATAGTTGTAATTCGAGTCTGCGATGGACGCGGAGATCAGATCGCCGTTGTACGAGATGTCCGGAGACCCGCCGCCAACGCCCAACGTGGGCACGCTTGCCTGGCCCAGTCGCACAAAGCCGCTCGATGCGGTCCAGCGAAAGGTCTCGTAGGTGCCGTCGCCCACGACGTTGCCCGCGGCCGCTGTGCCGTCGTACGAAAGGTCCGTCACGTAGAAACCTTCATCCAGCAGTTCGATCCACGGCGCCGCCGCGCGAACGTGTCCGGCGCTGAGCGCGAGTGCCGACAATCCGACCGTCAAGAGTTCGCGATGCATAGCTCTTCCTGTTGCGATGCGAGCGCCGGTGCGCCGAGGTGAGGGAGAAAATGAAGCGCACTGCCGGCAGGCACTGCGCTCCGGAGGGGAAAAAGTCTTTAGCGACGACGACGCGAGCCCATCAGGCCCGCCAGGCCCAGCAGGCAGGCGCCCGCCGGCGAGGGAACCGACGTCCACGAAACGTTGTCGATGTAAGCGGTCGGGAAGAAGCCGAAACCAACGAACCGGATCTCGTCGAACGAATCGCCAGCGTCGCCGGTGATGTTGAACCAGGGCTTGGCCGTCGGGCTGAAAGCCGGGCTGTTGAGGAACGTGAACGAAACTTCGACATCGTTCTTGAGGAGCACGATCGCCGCGCCGCCGCCGAAGAACGAGCCCGGGCCCGAATCGTCCCAGTACTGCACCGAAAGCTGAGACACCTCGCCGCTGAACTTCATGAACACGCCGTAGGCCCCGGCGCAGACATTGCCCGTGCCGAGCCACCCGTAACCCGGCGTGGTGTTCGCCTGGGTGATGTACGAAGCGCTGGCGTTCTCACCCGTGTAGAGCGATGCCACGCCGTACGAGGTAAACGCGTTTGCGGGAACTTCGCCGGTGGGAGTGCCGGGCTCGTCAAAGTTGAGCGTGTGGGCGTACGTCGGAGCCGCGGCGGCCGACTGGGTGACCGTAAAGGCCGCTCCGGCGTTGCTCGCCAAAGCTGCCGCGCTCAACGTGATCGCGGCGGAAACGCTGATCTTCATGTCTCTTCTCCTCGGGAAACGCAGTTCCAGATCCATTGCCCGCACCGCCTTGAAGCCCGTCTTCTCGGCCGCGGAAAATGGACATTAAACGAAATCGGACGTCACGTCAAGTGTCAATTGTGACAAAATATGTGTCATTGCCCTCTTTGTCATTTCCGAAATGTGGTACAATTCTGCGACTAGACACGCGATGGGACATTCCGGGAGCACTGCGTAGTTATGACGATCGCGACGACTGAAACACACGTCCGAGAACAAAAGCCTGCCCTCTCGTCAACCAGAGGCGGGACGCTCGAGAACGTGATCACAGCGTTTCACAGGGCTCGGGCTGAGGTTGCCAGCCTCTTTGCCACCGTTGGTGTCGACCCCACCAAGACTCGCGAGTCGGCGCGCGTGCTCGGCATCAATCGCGGCTTGACATGGCGTTTGACACGAATGGTGCAGGAATCCAACCCCACGCTCGCGGCCAGTGATGTGCCGGGTGTACAGAGCATGGCCAAGTTCTTGGAGGCCTGCCGCCAGCGGGGTGCACCGGAGGCGGCGATCGAGTCAACCATTGCCGCCCTAGACGAATTTGAAGTTGCTCTCGCGGCGTGTTCGGGAGACCGGAAAACCCTGGCCATGCTCATGGCCAATCACGGGGACGTGAAGGCAACCGCCGAAGCCGAAAAGGTCCGGCGCAAGTTGTTCGAGGGTGCCTGCGGCGTGTGGGGCGTCCAAGCCCGTACCCGATTTGTCACCGTCTTCGTCTTCCCTTCCCCGGATGACCCCACGATGCTCGATGCCGGGCACGTCAACGGGTTCGTCGGGCTTCGCCGCCTGCGGACCCAGGCCGTGCCCCTGAGCTACGAGGCGGTGCACAAATCCACCGGCGAGGCCGTGAAGTTTGTCAAGGAGCCACTGGATCCGAGCGGCCCGGGCGAGGGGCGGTCGCAGGTGTACAAGAAGTTTTCCAGCCCGCCGGAGCCGGACATCCAGATGGTCGAGTCGGGAGGCTATCGGCGATTCGAGATGGGATCGGGGCCGGTGGGCAACGAAGGGCTTTCCACGTGCGTCTTCGGGACGCGGCTGCGCCGGCTCTACAACCGCTATTCCGAAACCCCCGATACAGCCGGATTTATGGTGCTGCTGAATCTGCCGGTAGAGCGGGTCATGTTCGACCTGTTTGTCCACCGGGATCTCGATGTCCGCCACGCGCCCAAGACACAACTGCTCGATCGGTTGCTCTTTCCGCACGTGAATAACGAGGCGGACTTCGACCGGCAGTCGCTGCCGCTGGCGGAAACGACTCAGCTTCTGCCCGACGGGCTGGCGGGGACACTGTGTCCGTACATGTCGTGGTATTCCGCGATGGTGGCCGATGTGACGGCGAAACTTGATCGGTCGATCGATCAGTTTGCCGGCTGGCGCTTTGAGATGATGTACCCCCCGATCGGAACGACGCTCAGCCGGCGTTTCGACCTGCATGCGCCGCCGGGCCGGTGAAATCCCGGATCTCCGCCTTTCGGTACGCTGTGTGTACGAGGGCCGGCATGAATCAGGAGAAGCTGACGCTGAATCGCACGACCCTGGTGTGGGACTGGGTCGTTCGTCTGTTCCACGCGGTTTTCGCGCTCGGCTGGATTGCGGCGCTCGTGATCGCGTTGGGCACATCGCACTCGAGCCGCACGTTTCCGTATCACACCCTCATCGGGTTGACACTCGGCTTTGCCGTGACTCTCCGCCTGGTGTGGGGTTTCATCGGCACGCGGCCGGCGCGCCTGCGTGCATTGCTGTACTCACCAAAAGCGGTCTTCGGCTACATCCGCGACGCGATGCTTTGGAAGCCCACGATGCACCCCGGGCACAATCCCGCCTCCGCGTGGGCGATCATCGCCATGCTGCTGTTGACGGCGATGCAGGTTTGCACGGGCTTGGCGGTGGGCTCGGGGGTTCGCGAAGCAAAGGAAATCCACGAAGTCATCGCATACGCCATGATCGCCGTGATCGTGGCGCACGTGCTCGGTGTCATCTTGCACACCGCGCGCCATCGCGAGATCATCGCTCTGAGCATGGCGGACGGAAAGCGGGCATGTGAACCCGTCCACGGGATCAGGTCCGCGCGGCCGGTCGCGGGCATCCTGTTCCTGATTCTGGTCTTTCTTTTCGGCGCCTCGGTGTACCGGTCGTACGACGCGCCGCGGCAGACCACCAAAGTCCCGCTCGTTGGAAAGATCATCCAGGTCGGGGAGAGTGAAGTCGAAGACGACTGAGGCGGGGGTGGTGGGTGGGGTAGGGTGGGGGTGGGGGTGGGGATGTAGGGGGCATGCGGAATGTGCCGCGAAATGCCCGGTAACCGTGAAGTGATGTGTTGAGCGCGTCGAAGAAGGGGCGGAGCTTGTTCCTTCTTGGGAGGCGACTATGGCACGCGCGGCTCTTCGGGCGATTTTTCTGGCGATGGTCTCGGCCTTGGGTGCGTTCGCGCACGCGGGCCCAGGCACGGCTTTCACCTTTACCGGCATGCTCGAGCAGTCGAAGGGGAGCCTGAGCGGTCCGACGCCGATGACGTTCACGCTGTGGGATTCGATCATCGAGGGAAATCAGCTCGGGCAAACACTGACGTTTGACGGGAGTGAGGGCAACGGCAGTCTTGTGAACATCATGGACAACGGCGGATTTGTGGTCAGCCTGGACTTTGGCGTCCCCGTATGGGGAACGCAATCGCGCTATGTGGAAGTCACGGCCGACGGCCAGCTTCAGCAGCCTCGGTTCATCATCACGGGAAGCACGTTTTCGGCCAATACCCGCGGCATCTCGGTTTCGCCGGGCGGCAGTGTGGGGATCGGAACGAACAATCCGGGCAATTTCCTTCTGGCGGTGAACGGTCCCACGGCCAACCGTACGGGCAGCTGGTCGGTGCTGTCGGACGCAAGGCTCAAGAAAGATGTCCGGGAGCTCCAGCCGGGGACATTGGATCGCCTGCTGATGCTGCGAGGCGTGGAATTCGAATACACGGACGAGGCGACGAAGGAGCGGAACGTCGCCACGGGCCCGATGGTCGGGTTCCTGGCGCAGGATGTCGAGTGCATCTTCCCGGAATGGGTCGAATGCGACGACGCCGGGATGCGGTTCGTCACGGAGCGGGGCACGACCGCACTGCTGGTTGAGGCGCTGCGTGAGTTGCGGAGCGAGAAGGACGCCCAGATCGCGGCGATCGAGCGTCGGCACCGGACCGAACTCGAAAAAATCACCCGGGAAAAGGACGAGGCAATTGCGGCGCTCGAAGCCCGGCTCGAGAAGGTTGAGCGTTCGCTTTCGAACTGATTACTTCGAGCCTTTCACCGCCGGCATTGCTTCGGCGATGTTCAGGTCCATGAGCAGGGCGAGCTGGTGCTCAACCTGCAGGAACTGGGCGGCACGCAGGGGCGAAACCGCCTTGGCGATTTCCTGGTTGTACTTTTTCCACAGATCCACGCGATCCTGTTCGAGCTGGAGCCACTCGCCCGCGAGCTTGCCGGCGTTCTCGTCGTTGATCTTGCCCTCATTGCTCAGAGCGATGAACTGCTTGATGAGCGCCACGCGGCGATCGACCTGGGTCTGATCTTCTTTCTCGTAACGCTGGTAAACCGGCCAGAACTTCCGGGCCTCTTCGCTGGTCAGCTGCAGAGCGCTGTTGATCGTGCGGATCTTGAACGAATTGTCGCTCGAACGGAACATCTCGAGCAACTGCTGGAGGTTGGTGGGGCGGGGCGCGTTCTCCGCGGCACGGACGGGAAGTTCGCTCTTTGGCGCTGGAGGCGTGGCCGCGGGGGGTTGCAGTCCGCGTGAGAGCGCCGCAGAAGTGGCGAGTGCGATCGCGAGCGTACCCACAGCGAGGAATCCGACAGTCCCGGTTTTCATGGCAGTGTCCTTGTGCGTGGCCTAGTTATTGAGTTCGGAGTCCACCCAGTACTTCGTGCCCGAGACGGTGGCCTGCAGGGCCAGGCCACTCTGGGTGAACTGGTAAATGAGCATGCCGCTGCCGGAAGAGGCGACCCCTCCGGATGTATTACCGTCGCCCCCGCCGGCCCCTGCGCTGGCCGAACCGCCCCCATCGACCGTTCCGTCGTTGAAATCAACCGATCCACGGGCCGATTGGCTGGCCGAGACCCCGGTGTTGTTGAGCTGGGCGTTGGCGTCGGCGCCGGCACCGAACTGGAACCCCTGGGTAAGGAACTGATTCATGACGGCGGGGTCGGTGAAGATGAAGATGACACGGAGATCGCTGACGCCCATACCTACGCCGCCGCCGAGGGAGGCGACGTCCATGTAGGTGTCCTGGCCGGTCGTGTTATTGTGGAGCAGACCGTAACCGGTGCCCGAAGCGACAAGGAAGAGCTTGACATCGGTCTTTTTGAACGTCGCGTAGCCCGCGGCGTTCTTGACCACATCCTGCAACTCGGGTTTCAGGGCGTAGAGCTGCTGGAGCATGTCCGCGCTCTGACTCTGGATGGTCTGCTGCTTATCCGACACGCTGTTGCCTTGTGGCCCCAGCAGGCCGAGACCGAAGAGATCGGCCCGGGTGCGATCAGCGGGGACACAGGTCGCCAGAGCGACGAGCGCTCCGGCGAGGAGGGCGGGGCGACGAAGAAAATGGCTTGCGTCCATGGCCTCTTTTTCGGGTTTTGCACGCGGAAATCTGGACTCTCCCTCGACAGTCTGTGCGGGGGCGAAGGCGATCGGTGTGTGCGGCGCGTTCCGCGTGGTGGGCGCGCCCGGCGGGCACTTTCAGAGAATCGGCCCGAGAGTCGCGAGCGTGTTGTTCCAGAGGCGGCGGCCCAGCGACCAGTTGCGGACGCTTTCAGCGGTGACCCGCGTCGATTGTTCGATGTAGGCGAGCTGCCGCTGGTACACCGCCCGGGTCGTCGCCTCGTCCCGGAGCAGGATGTTGTTCTCGTAGTTGAGATCCAGGCTCCGCCGGTCCATATTGGCCGACCCGATGAGGGTGATTTCGCCGTCGAGCGTCAGCGACTTTGTGTGGAGCAGGCCCCCGACGTATTCATACAGGATCACGCCGGCTTCGAGGAGGTCCGCGTAGTAGCTGCGGCTGGCGCCGCCGACAATCCACGAGTCGTTGCGGGCGGGCAGGATCAAGGTCGTCTGAACCCCTCGATAGGCCGAAGAGCAGAGAGCGCTCTGGAGCGATTCATCGGGGACGTAGTAGGGGGTTGAGATCGTGAGTTCGCGCCGGGCAGCGAAGATGAGCGACTCAAAGACTTCGGGCATTGCCGAAAACCGGACGGTGGGCCCGGTGCCGACGACCTGCGCGACGAAGCCCGGATTCGGTGCCCGCAAAGGTTCGCGGAGAATGGGGTCGATGTCTTCGCCGGTGGCGCTCATCCAGTCGACGGCGAAGAGGCGCTGGTTCTGCTGGGCGATCGGGCCTTCGAAACGCAGCAGCGCATCGACCCACGGGGCAAACTTGGCTTTCACGCGGAATTCCGGATCGGCGCAGTTCTGGCTGCCGCAATAGGTGATGCGGCTGTCGATGACGATGATCTTGCGATGGTTGCGGAGGTCGAAACGCCGCACGGGCGCGAGCAGGATTGGGTGCCGGATACCGAGGGCGATGCCGAGTTTGACGCCCGCCTCGCGCATCGCTTTCCAGGTCTGCGACTTGAGCATCTGGCGGGAGCCGAGACTGTCGACGATGGCGCGGCAGGCGATGCCGCGGCGGGCCGCACGCATGAGGGCTTCGGCGACGCGCGTGCCGTTGTTGTCCTCGAGCCAGATATAGAACAGGACGTGGACGTGCAACGTTGCGGCGTCGATATCGGCGATGATGGAATCGACGGCCGCGTTAGAATCGGCCATCAGGCGAGCGGAGTTGCCGGCGACGGGGTCGAATCCGCTGATCGATTGACCGACATGAAAGAGGTGGGCGCAGCGATCGGGGATTTCGGCCCGCATGTTTGCCAAATCGGCGGGCGAACTGGGCTCGGGGGAAGGCGTCCGAGCCTCGACGGCGCGGAGTCGTCGCAGACGGGCCCGCCCGATGTTGACTTCGCCGAAGAAGACGTACGCGATGACGCCGACGATTGGAAGAGCGAGGATCACCGCAACCCAGGCGATGCGAGAAGCCGGCTCGCGGTGGGGGCGGAGCATGACGCGCCCGAGCACGAGGAGCTCGAAGGCAAGGCCGAAAATGAGAAGAACAAGGGCGATCGTCATGGAATGGCCCGGCATGGGAGTTTTACCAAAAGAAAAGGGCGGCTCTGCGGAGCCGCCCTGAAGCGCCCGGAACGGAGGGGCCTATTGGCCCTGGTGTTCCCGGATCATCGCTTCGACCTTCTTTTTGATGGCGTCGAGGTTGAAGGAAGCCGGGTCCTGCATGGGGGGAAATTCAACGGCGGTCATCGCGAGCTGGCCCACGTACTGCTGCACCATGACGAAGCGCCAGAATTCGCGGGCGTAGAAGTCGTTCATGTAGCCGCCGCCCATGTTGTTGGTCGATTCGCCGCGGATCGAGGGGGTTCGCTCGAAGGGGTCCTGACGGATGTTGACCATTGTGGGCATGTCGGTCGTGACCTTCTCGCCGGGCCAGCCCCAGGGCTGCTGGTAGAACTGGAACTTGAAGTCGTCGATACGGACGGCGCCCAGGTGCGGCCCGCCGAAGTAGAACAGTTCATGACGGGCGGAAGGCCCTTCGCTCGTGAGCAGCGCGGTTTGGTCGTAGCCGTCGAGATGATTCTTGTACTCGCGGTCGCCGAGCTTGACGCCCTTGAGAAGCTGGTCGGTGATGGCAGGATTTCCGGCCGCGGCCAGCAGCGTCGGGAACCAGTCGAGACCGGAGAAGATGCCGTTCTGCACGGTGCCGGGCTTGATCTTGCCGGGCCAGCGCGCGATGCAGGGCACACGGAACCCGCCTTCGAAGACGGTGCCCTTGGTGGCGCGGAAGGGCGTCATGCCGCCATCGGGCCAGGTGAAGACTTCGGCGCCGTTGTCTGTCGTGAAGATCACGATGGTGTTGTCCGCCTCGCCCATGTCTTCAAGGTGTTTCATGAGCGCGCCGACGCTGTCGTCGAGTTGTGCCATGCCCGCTTCTTCGAGCCCGTAATTCGACTTGCTGTTCTGCATCGACTGGTACTTCTCGGAGAGAAATGTCCAGACGTGCATGCGCGTGGTGTTGTGCCAGACGAAGAACGGCTTGCCGTCCTTTTTCGCCTTGTCCATGAAGTTGCAGGAGGACTTCACGAGCACCTCGTCGAAGGTGGTCATGTCGTACTTGGCTTTGAGGAACGGCAGATCGTGCATGTTCTGCACGTTCTTCATGTCGGGGAAAGGCGGGAGCGGCCCCTCGTCGACGATCTTCTGCTTGCCGATCTTCCCCCATCGAGGCATTTCGGTTGTGTCGTCGGTCTCGGTCGCCCAGCAATGCACAAGGCTGCGAGGCCCGTTCTTTTTGTAAAACTCTTCGTCCGTCGGGAAGGAGTACCAGTAGGGGTCCGACATCGCATCGAGGTGGTACAGATAGCCGAAGAACTCGTCGAAGCCGTGAAGGGTTGGGAGATACTTGTTCAGGTCGCCGAGGTGGTTCTTTCCGAACTGCCCGGTCGCGTAGCCCTGCGCTTTGAGTGCGGTGGCGATGGTGCATGCCTGCGCCGGAATGCCGACATCCGCGCCCGCCTGCCCGACGGTGGTGAGCCCCGTGCGGAGCGGGATTTCGCCCGTGATGAAGTTGGCTCGCCCGGCGGTGCAGCTCGCCTCGGCGTAGTAGTCCGTGAAACGCACGCCCTGCGCGGCAAGCTTGTCCAGGTTGGGCGTCTTGCCCGACATCATGCCCTGGTGATACGCGCCGATATTGAACCAGCCAACGTCATCACCCATGATGACGAGGATGTTCGGTTTCCTCGCGGGCGCCGTCTGCGCCTGCGCCGTTCCGGCAAACACCGTGAGCGTTGTGCTGATCAAAGTGCAACTGAGTCGCCGAATGTTCATCGCGCTTCCTTTCCAATGGTGGACACCTGATTCCGGCGCGAGAATACAAACCGCGGGTGAGCGCGGGACACTTGGCGCACGTGAACGGCACCGTTCGCGCCCGGCGAGCACGCCGGGGCCGTCTGGCCGCAGTTCCGTGGGCGCGCTCATCCCAGGGGGCGACCTGGGGTGTTCACCCTACCTGATCGAAATCCGTAACGATCCGTCGCTCGGTCGCATCGACGGTGGTTATCCCGCCACCGCCGCCACGACTTTCCGGGCCGCATCGCTCAGATCCGTCGCCGCCTGCAGCGTCGGCAGCGAGCCCTTTGCATCCTGGAGCAGCTTGCGGCCAGCTTCGACATTCGTGCCTTCAAGTCGCACGACCAGCGGTACCTTGAAGCCCGTGCTTCCGTCCTTGTTCTTGAAACCGCGGGCCGCGTTGATAATGCCCTGCGCGATGACGTCGCACTTCATGATGCCGCCGAAGATGTTGACGAGGATGCCCTTCACGCGGCTGTCCGACAGGATGATGCTGAATGCTTCGGTCACAGCTTCTTCGGAGGCGCTGCCGCCGACATCGAGGAAGTTGGCGGGCTCGATGGGCGCCGTGCCCGACTTGCCGCGGGACTCGAGATACTTCTGGCCTTCGAGCTTGATGATGTCCATGGTGGCCATTGCCAGGCCCGCGCCATTGACGAGGCAGCCGATCTGGCCGTCGAGCGCGATGTACGAAAGTCCGAAGCGGTGGGCGCGGGCCTCGGCCTGATTCTCTTCGCTGTGGTCGGCGAGGCTCTCGATCTCCGGATGGCGGAAGAGGCCGTTCTCGTCAAAGGAGAACTTGGCGTCGATCGCCATGACCTGTCCGTCGGGATGCTGCTCGTCGGGCGGAGTGAGGATCAGCGGATTGATCTCGGCGAGGGTGCAGTCCTTTTCAATGAAGAGGCGCGAGAGCGACTTCATGATGTGGATGGCCTGGGAAACCTGGCGCCCCCGGAAGCCGAGCCGGAAGGCGACTTCGCGTGCCGCGAAATCCTGCAGCCCGAGAAGGGGGTGAAGCGGGACCTTGATGATGGCGTCGGGCCGGTCGTGCGCTACCTGTTCGATCTCGACGCCCCCTTCGCGGCTGGCGATCAGAATGTTTCGCCGGGACTTGCGGTCGGTGGTGATGGCCAGATAGAACTCTTCGGATCCGCCCGCGGGACGCCTGGCGATGGGGGCCGCTTGCGCAACCAGAACCTTCTTGACCTCAAGGCCTTCCGGCGGCGTCTGGGGCGACTTCATGCGGTGGGTGAGCATGAAGGATGCCGCGGCGGTCGCTTCATCGACGTTCTTGACGATCTTGACGAAGCCGGCCTTGCCGCGACCGCCCGCGTGCACCTGGGCCTTGATCACGACCTCGCCGGTCGTGCTTCCCTCGGCGGCGGCGCGAAAGGCGTCCGCGGCGTGGTGGATGGACTCGATCATCCGGCCCGGGGGTACGGGGATCTTGAAGGAGGCGAGGAGGTCGCGGGCCTGATGCTCGTGGATCTTCATAGGGGGAAAGGATAGAAAGTCCGGGGGTGGCGAGAGGGAAGGTTGGCCCGGGGCGGATCGGCTCCGGGCCTCGGGCAAGAGCCGCGAATTTTCCGCGCCGAAGTGATAGACGGATGTTTCTGGAAAGAAGTCTCTGACGAGCCGCCAACTCGGCGGCGATCAAGGAGACCGCAATGGAAAAGGTACATGCTTCACTTCCGTCCCGCAGTCGCAGCGATCGGCTTGGTGGACGAACTTTCGCGACGCTTCTCGCAGCCATCGCGCCCGTGTTCGGTTGGTCCGGCAGCCTGCAGGCGGCGGGATACACGATCGATTGGATGAGCTGGGCGCCCTGGGGCATAAACAACTCCGGCGGACCCCCTGTCACCTCGCCTCAGAATTTCTTCTTGAACGGCGTGGGAAACGTGAATGTCACCTTTACGCAGCCGGCACCGGCGCTGAGCGCGTACCGGTTCCAGTCCCCGACTTTCCTTTCCGGCTCGGTGAGCAGTGGCGGCGACACCTACTCGTGGACAAACCACGAAGGGCTCGCGCGAACGAACTTCGATGCGGCGGGTAGTTCACGCTCGTGGTCTGTCACGTTCACCTTTTCCAACATGGTCGCGGCGGACCACCTGGTTCTCGGCGTTTTCGGCCTGGGACGCCTGGATCTGGCATATCCCAACAGCATCACCAAGGCCAGCGTGGCCCAGAACGGAAAATTCCTCGGTGATTGGGGTGTGGGTGGGAACCTCGGCCCGACAGATTTCAGTTCATCGCCCGGCAACTTCAGCTTGCAGAACCTTTTGCCGGGCGATACGACCCCGGGAAATCCGGCGTTCAACACCGCTCTTGGTGTCGTCCTCATCCAAGACCAGGTGACATCGCTCACCGTCAACATTGATCAGATCGGACAGGACGGCATCGGGCTCAACATCGGGTACATCCCCGCGCCGGGTGCCGCGGCGCTGCTGGCTTGCGGCGGCGTGCTGATGACGCGTCGTCGGCGTTGAAGAGTTGAGACGAGTTGGAATCCAAACACGTGCGAGCGACCCCGGCGTCAGATCGGGGCGTCGCCGTTGCGATTTGCGATTGGGTGCGTGACGCGTTCAAACACCTGAGGCGACTTGGAACCGCAATGAAGCTCCTTCTGATCCTGACGGCATTCGCGTATGTGGGCGTGCTGCTCGGCGCCGTCGGCTACGGTCTGGTGATCAGCATCAACAATCAACGCCCCAGCTGGATACTCGCGGCCGTGCTGGGGATCAACGTTGCGGCGCTCGGAACGCTGATGTGCCTGGGTGTCATTCGAAAGAAGCAGGGTCGCTAAGGCATCCAAATCGACTTTTCTCTCTGGGAGGAATTCTGGAGCGCTGCGCCGGGGGGCAACGCGTCGGTCCAGGCCGGGGCGTTGCCTCGGATGTAGGACCCGAGCTTTTCGAGATCTGTTTCGCCGATCCAGCCATCCTGCCCGCAGGAATAGAGCTTTGTGCCTCTGGGGTTGAGTGCAAGCGAGAAGATGAATTTCTCGTGGACCATGAGCTTCGCGAGTTCCACGCCAACAAGCGGATCGAGCGCGACGATTTCCCCGCCTCTGCCTGCCGCAAACAGAACTCGACCGGAGGGATGGAAGGTGAGGGAGAACACGGCCCATGGCAGCCCGTCGATTGAGCGGAGCTGCTCTCCCGTAAGCGAGTCCCAGATCACGACCGTCCGGTTGTCGCCTCCGGAGGCGATCAACCGTCCGTCGGGTGAGACGGCGACGGCGCGGGAAATCTTGCTCGCCGGCCGGAGCTCGCGCAGGAGATGTCCGCTGGCGGGGTCCCAGATCCGCACGTTCCCTTCCGCGACAGCGGTGACGAGAAAGGAACCGTCGGGACCGAACGCGAGTGTCGGAACGCGAGAGGCCTGACAATCAAGAATGAGCGGAGCGGCGTCGAGATCTTTCCAGATGCGGGAGACACCGTTTCCATGCGCTGAGGCGATCGCGTGGCCGTCCGGCGAAAAGCGCGCGGACCAAGCGGCGTCGAGGCCTGTGGCCACCGTGCGCAATTCGGCGCCGTCGGAGGCCCGCCAGAGCTTTAACGAACCATCGAGCCCGGCGGTCAGAATGCGGCTGCCGTCGGGAGAAAAAGCGACCGAGGAAACGACGCCCTCATGAGCGTGGAACGAGTGGCGCGGCTCACTTTCTCCGGGGCGCCGGATGAAGACTTGGCCTTCGTCGTCCCCCCAGGCAAGGGACCCATCAACAAATGTGGCGACGCACTGTTTGGAAGTCGGAGAAGCGGTGCGACGAACGAGCCAGGGCCTATCCGCTCCGTCGTAGACCGAAACGCGCCGATCCCCATCGCCGACGACGACGACGTCGGGCTCTCTTCGAAGTGCGATCACCATGTTTACGCCGTTGTTCTGGATAGAGCTCAACGGCGCAAGGTCCGGGATCGCCAGCACGAGCACGGTTCCGTCACGCGTTCCGACGGCGCATCGGCGGCTCGATTCATCGACACCGAGACAGCTCGCGACCGAGGGCACCGCGCGGAAGAGCCGGAATTGCTCGCCCGCCTCTCTGGAGAGATCGAAAAGGAAGACATCCGCGCCGATGGCGGTCAGCAGGAATTGGCCGTCGCGCGTGACGGAGGCGGCTCCGATCAATGTATTCGGAACACTCGCACCGGCCACGGGGATTTCCAATCGGCGGAGCGTCTCCCACAACGGCGGAACCAGAAATTCCACGTCGAGTACCTTGTCGGTTCTTCGACCGATGAGCAGGACCGGCCCGTTGCGGTCATTTTCAAACCGCACCATCGTTGATCGATTCTCGAGCTCGGCGAGAACGGCGCCCGATCGACTGTCAATCAGGCGCAGCGATTCCGGAAACCGAAGGGAATCACAAACCGCGAGTGTTCCATCATCCGACAGCGCGCGAACGCGATCCCGCGGGTCGAGCTTCGGCGTGGCAATGGGACTGGCGGGCCGCGCCAAGTCGTACAACGAGGCAGATTCATCGGAAGGCAGGAGAATGAAGCGGCCGTTTTCGCTTGTTCTGCCGGGCCGAGCGCCGGCTTTGACGATGACGGGTGACCGTGCAAGCAGCAGGCCTTCGAGCGTCCATGTCCAGCGCGATCCGCGCTGGTCGATCGCCCAGACCGTGCGCGAAGGCTCATCAATGCCGACGGTTGCGGCGTGTGAGGGCAGCTTGGCACGGAATCGGCGTGGGAGTCGCGAGTACAACTCCGCCAGGCTCCAGGCGGAACGCAGTGATTCGGGAGACCCGCCCACGAGCAGCGGCCCATCGGCGCGCATGCCCGCCCGGCGTGCTTCGGCCCAGAGGAGCGATTCGGCGATTCCGAGGTCGCCGGCTCGTGCGAGCAGCCGTCCTCTTTGAACCGTGCTCGCCGCCAGCGCGGCTTCGGTTGAGCGTCGCGCTCGGTCCAGATCGCGCGTGAGAAGTGCGAGTCCCACCGTGGCGATGACGATGGTGAGAAGTACCACGGCGGCGGCGAGGGTGGGCGCGCGGTGCCTGGCGGCGAGTTTGCGGAGAACATACAACGTGCTGTCGCGCCGCGCCGAGATGGGGCGACCCGCGAGATAATCCGAAAGATCTGCCGCGAGCGCGGATGCGTTCTGGTAGCGCCGCGCGGGATCCTTCGACAGCGCTTTGAGCACGATGGTTTCGACGTCTGCCGGGAGGCGCGGCACGTGTCGGGACGGCGGAGTCGGCTCGGTCGAAATGGCATGTGCCGCGACCTGCGCAAAGGATCCGTCGCAGGGGTACGGGAATTGCTCTGTGAGGATCGAATAGAGCACCATGCCGAGCGAATAGACGTCGGTGCGCGCGTCCAGGAACTCCGCCGCTCCGGAAAACTGTTCGGGCGCAGCGAAGGCGGGGGTGCCCGCGAACTCCTGCGTCACCGTGGCTCCCGGCGGCGTGGCGCACCCCCGCGCAAGGCCGAAATCAAGGATGCGCGGTCGTCCATCGGAGTCGACCAGGATGTTGGAGGGCTTCAGGTCTCGATGCATGACGCCGTTGGCGTGGGCGTGCCCGACCCCTTCGGCGACCATGCACAGCAATCGGATAATTTGATCGAGCCGGGCGCGCCGATCGGTTCCCTTTAACGGCGCGCGGGTGGCGGCGTACTGATCAAGAGGAAGCCCCGATACGAGCTCCATGGCCACAAAGCGCCTGCCGTCGGCGGCGCTGCCGGATTCAAATACCGTCACGATGTAGGGATGACGGAGGTTGGCAACGAGCTCGATTTCACGTTGAAACCGGCGGAGCTGCTTGGCGGAGGCAGAAGGTCCCATGAGCAGGACTTTGAGTGCGACTTCGCGATGAGAATCCGATTGCCGGGCTCGGTAGACCACTCCCTGTCCGCCGCGGCTGATTTCTTCGACGATCTCGAACCCGTCAATCGCGGGAACGGTTTCCTGCCGAACATCGTGGGCCTCGGACCTGCTCGCGCGGATTGCCGCCGCAAGGGCCGGCTGCGCTTCGGCGAGAAAGATCTGATTTAATCGAACTTCCTCCAATAAAGCGCGGCAGTGCGCGCAGCCCGCGAGATGATCCTGAAGACCGGTGGGGGGCTCGCCGGCCGCGAATGCTTCGAGCGCGGGCAAGCGCGGGCAGGCCATTTCACTCATCCTCCCGATAGGCGATCGTGAGATCGTGCACGATTTCGCGCAGGCGGGAGGTCAACCGATTCTTGATCACATAGACGGATTCGACATTGATTCCGCATTCGGCGGCGACCGCTTCCGCGGGCATGTTGCGGAGCGCAAAGAGCTCAAACGCGCGGAGCGTGCTCTCTTCGGTGCGGCTGGACTGTCGGAGCAGGGAAAATGCCTCCGCGAGGATCGCGGATTGCTGTTCCTGTTCCCAGACATGGGTCAGGCGGGCGTCATCCGAGATTTCGACTTCGAA
>JAFEBN010000049.1 GCA_018242645.1 Planctomycetota bacterium
GCCGGTGGGCCCGATCAGCAGGATGTTGCTCTTGTCGAGTTCGACGGAGCCCGCCTCGGCGCTCTCGATGTGGAGCAGGCGCTTGTAGTGGTTGTGGACGGCGACCGAGAGAGCCTTCTTGCCCTGGTCCTGGCCGATCACGTACTGATCCAGGTATTCCTTGATCTCGCGGGGCGCGGGGACCTCGCGGAGCGCCGTGGTCACGGTGCTGACGCGCCGGCGTTCCTGTCGGAAGATGTTCTGGCAGAGCTCGGTGCAGTGCGAGCAGATGTAGACCTCGCTCGGACCTTCGACCATGGGGCCGACGTCGCGGCTGGTCTTGCCGCAGAACGAACAGGTGGTGACTTTGCGACCTCGGAAGTTTGAATCGTCACGTCCGGGCTGGTTGCCGGGGACGTTCGGATCGTCGTTTTTGCCTTTGGCCATAGAGGTCGCTCTCGTCCGGATGAACAACTGCTCGCGTAACACGCGATGATCGGGAGTCTATCGACCAACTCGAGGGACTTCCTCACCAAGAGCGGGGAAGAGGATGAACGAAAACCGTTCATGCCCGCACAGGCGGAACGCTCGAGTCCGTGAAACAACGGCCTTCGCACTGCGTCAGGGGCGGTCGATTATCGGTCATTGGCGTCGTGCTTCGGGGCGGACGCTTGTTCGATCAGCCGCCGGCGCACGCGATCAAACTCTTCACGGGTGATCTCGCCGCGCCGTTCCATGTCGCGCAGCTGCTCCATGAGGTTGCCGGGATCGCTGGGGGCCTTTGGAGAGGCGAAGACCCTCTTCCGGAGCGACAGGATGAGAAGCGAGCCCGAGAGCACGGCCCCGAGCAGCACCGCGACCCAGATGAGTACATCGGTGTTGGCGCTGGCGAGCCACACGGCGGTGGGCCTCAACTGCCCGACGCGATGGCGTCGCGGATGGGCACCAGGAGCGTGGGCACCACGCGGGACTCGACCAGTTCCTCGCCGAGTTGGGCGAGGTTGGTGAAAATCTCGCCCAGTTCCTTGATATCGCTGATCGCGCCGAAGCGGCGGAGCGTCAGATAAACGCTGATGGGTTCCGGCGGCGCATCGGCCTCGCGGAAGCCCGTGCTGGTGCCGGCGCGGGTCTTGACCTCGAAATAAACCTCGGTGTCTTCGCGGCCGGCGATGCGCATGCCCAGCAGAGGCTGGCAATCAACGGGAACACCTCCGGGCAGGTCGGCGAGCTGGGCCAGCGGCGAACCGGGGAGCAGGGCGTCGTAGACGATGGCGTCGTGATTGCCCCCGGCGGACAGATCGAAGCCGAAGAGCAGCTCGACGTAGTCGACGTCGAGCGGGCTGATGTTGAGGAAGAACGGCGCGGCGTCGAGCACGTGCTTGTGCAGGCTGTAGTTGTCGGCGCTCTCGGCGGGATTGACGACGCCCGAGCGGATGTTGTTGGAGCGGACCGCGAGCCAGCGGTGCGTACCTTCGCCCTGGGGCGATTCCAGAGCGAGTTCCTCGCGGTAGCGCCGGAACGAGGTCATCGAAGGAAACTGCTTTCGAACGCGCTCGAAGAGATCGAGCACGGTGTCGCGACCGCGGGGAAGGTCCATCTTCACCGCGAGTTTCTGATTGATGTAAAAATCCGAGCAAAGGGCTCGAAAGCTGTCACTCATTTCGCCACCCGCTCCTTGGGCAAGACCCTTTGCCCGTGGTGGGACCCGACCTCGACCGCCGACTCGGGATAATGCTAGCGGGCGGCGGCGCGATCTCCACATGGCGCCGGGCTGAATGCCTCTTCAATCGGCGATGCAGCGGAGCACGGCGCGCGAGTCCGAAAAGTCTTCGAAGGCGTGGTCGGCGCCGCAGGCGAGCAATTCCGCCCGCGAGAACTTCCCCGTCGCGACCGCGATCGCAACATGGCCGTGCGCCTTTGCACAGGAAACGTCGTGCGGGGTGTCGCCGATGATGAAAACTTTTCGCGGATCGCGCCCGTTTTTCTGTCGGTAGCGCTGCACCGCGACCGGGGGCAGGTGCTTTCGCTCCGGTGGATCGTGGGGCGAATCGTCGCCCCAGGCCGAGACGTGGAAGCGCGCCGTATCGATGCCGCAGGACCGGACCTTGAGCAGGCCGGTGGGCTCGAAATTTCCGGTGAGCAGGCCGAGGGTGAGCCCGGGCACGCGGTCGAGTTGTTCGAGCAGAGACTGGACGCCGGGCATGACGCGGCCGTGAAATTTCTCACGGAAGGTCTCGTGCATGTGGCGCTCGTAGGCGGCGCGAAAGGCCCGCAGGCGGTCGGGCGTCGGGGCGAGCCCCGCGTTGGCGAGCATGTCGCGCATGATGAGGGGGTCGAGCCGCCCCGCGAACGAGACGCCGTGGGCGTGGCAGGCCGGT
The DNA here is from genome assembly GCA_018242645.1 of Planctomycetota bacterium. Classification (GTDB taxonomy): domain Bacteria; phylum Planctomycetota; class Phycisphaerae; order Phycisphaerales; family UBA1924; genus JAFEBO01. The sequence continues at coordinate 2,358 of JAFEBN010000049.1, forward strand.
CCGAACAGTTCGCGGCCGGCAGCCTCGATGGCGCGCATGCCCGCGCCGTCGGTGGAAAGAAGGGTTCCGTCGATATCAAACAGTGCGAGCATCGGGAGCGAGGGTATCGGCTAGCGGGCGATCATGAAGTCGCTCTCGCCGGCAAGGGTGGGGAGAGCGGACCGGGTTCGGTTGCGGATGTTTTCCCCCAGGCGTGCGTCGATCGCCTGCAGGAAACGCTCCACCTCCGCGCCGGCACCCTGGGCCTCGAGCAGGACCGTGCCGTCGGGCTCGTTCCGCACCCACCCGGTGACGGGGTGCGTCTGGGCGATCCAGCGGCAGGTGGCGCGGAACCCCACGCCCTGCACGCGGCCCACGTATCGCACCTGCACCCGGATGGCGGAACGGTCGGTCACACCGTGATTGTTGGTCGCGACGCGCGGCCGGCCGGGAACGGGTGAAGGCGGATGGGGGCTAAGAATCCCGGCGATGTCGAACCCGCTCTGGCAGGACGATGGTGACAAGCAACGCGTCCGGGACGCGAGCGACATCGTTCGGATCATCGGCGAGGTGGTGGCGCTCAAGCCCAAGGGGCGTGAGTACGCGGGACTTTGCCCGTTTCATGACGACCACAACCCCTCGATGGCCGTCGTGCCCCACAAGCAGATCTTTCACTGCTTTGTCTGTGGCACCGGGGGCGACGTTTTTACGTTTGTACGCAAGTTCCACAAGATGGAGTTCCGCGAGGCGCTCGAGTACCTGGCGCAGCGGGCCGGAATCGAGCTGAAGCCCCGGCGCCGCGAACCGGAGGGCGGCGAAGAAGGCGTCAGCCGCGCCAAGCTCTTTGAGGCGAACGCGGCGGCGTCAGAATTTTTCCGGGCGATCTACAACCACCCCGAGCATGGGAAGGCGGCACGCGAGCTTGTGCAGAGGCGCGGGATCGCGCCGGCGATGGTGGAGAAGTTCGGAATCGGCGCGTCTCCCGACCGCTTCGACGGATTGCTGCTGACGATCCAGAAGAAGCAGCTCGACCCTCGGGCGTTTGCGGATGCGGGCCTGCTCCGCACGAAGCTCGAGAGCGGGCACATGTACGACACCTTCCGGCACCGCCTGATGTTTCCGATCACAGACATGATCGGGCGGGTGATCGCCTTCGGCGGACGGAAGATGCGGGAAGAGGACGACCCGAAGTACCTGAACAGTCCGGAAAGCCGCGTGTTCTACAAGTCCTCGACGCTGTTCGGCCTGGCGCAGGCGACGCGGGCGATCCAGGTCGAGCGGACGGCGGTCATCACGGAGGGATATACCGACACCATCGCCTGCCACCAGGCCGGACTGGAAAACGTCGTCGCCACACTGGGCACTGCGCTCACACGCGAGCACGCCGTGATTCTGCGGCGTTTGTGCGACCGGGTCGTACTGCTGTTTGATGGCGATGATGCGGGGCAGCGTGCCGCGGACCGTGCGGCCGAGATTTTCTTTGCCGAACCGCTGGACGTGGTGGTCGCGACGCTGAACCGGTTTACGGATGCAAAGGATCCGGACGAATTACTCAAGCGCGAAGGCGGCATCGACATTCTTCGTCAGGCGATCGGAGCCGGCGTGGATGTGCTGCGTTACCGCTTTGCGCGAGTCGCGCGTTCGGTGGAGGGCGGAGGCATCGCGGTGCGCAGCCGCGCTGTGGAAGAGGAAGTGGCCCGGCTGGTCGAACTGGGGCTGAGCGAAGTGGAACCCGTGCGGCGGCGGATGATCGTGCGCGAACTGGCACGGCTGGCGGATATCGGCGAGGAGACGATCGCCCGCTCGATCCCGGTCGCGCGGGGCGGGCGGAACCGGGCATCGGGATCCGAGCCCTCCTCCGCCGCCCCGACGGCAACGGCGACCGCTATCACGCGGCTGGCAAATGGTTCGCTGAACGCGATCGAGGCGCTTCTGGGTTGCGCCCTGTGCGATAGTTCTCTGATCGCGACGCTGGATGCTTCCTCTCGGTTGCTGGTGGCCCCCGAGCGATTCGAGACTGCCGAACTGGGCGAATTGGCGGAAGGCGTGTTTGGCAACGAGGAGCCCCGGGATCTGGCGGCGCTGCTTCCATTGCTGAAGAGCACGGATGCGCAAAGCGCTGCGACGATCCTGCAGGCCCGGACCGAGCGGGAGACGGGGGGCGATGGTGAGCGTTTGCGCCGGCACTGGAGCGAGTGCCTGCGCCGGGCGAAACTGGAGGCGGAGCGGACGGGGACGAAGCTGGAAGGGTCGGATACGGAATCGCTGGTGGCCCGGATTGCCGCGGCGGCGGCCCGGAATCAGCGTCTAGGGTCGGACCTGAAGATCTATCCGAAGGCGAACTGAAGCCCATACGCTTGCGGACCCCTTTCGGAGCGATGTCCGCGTGATCGCCGAACTCAATCCTGCTCTGTCGGAACTGATCGAACTCGGTCGGCGGCGCGGCTGGCTCAGTTACGAAGAGCTCAACAACACCCTTCCCGACGAGATGGTCGATCCCGAGCGGCTGGACGAGCTGCTCGTGCTGATCGACCGCCTGGGCATCGAGCTGGTTGATGAACTGGAGTTCAAGGCCCGCAAGTACCGCGCGCAGAAGGCGGAAGAGCCCGGCGTGCTGCCCAAGCTGTTCCGCGCGATGACGGTCGCGGGCGGCGAGCGCGAGGCCGAAGCGGCGCAGCTCCGGCAGAAGCTCTCGGGCGGTGAAGGCACCCCCGCCAACGGAGCCGCGGAGCACGGCGCGGGCAAGGGCGGCGCGGCGGCCTCGACGACGCCGGTTGCGGGAGCGCCGACGGCGCCTTCGCACCCGCCGGCCGAGGGTGAAGCGGGCGAAGAAGAAGAGCCGGTTGACGAAGATGCGCGGGACTGGGATGAACCGGTGCCGTTCGAGATCGGCGCCAAGCGGATCGACGATCCGGTGCGGATGTACCTGTCGCAGATGGGGACGATCCCTCTGCTGACGCGCGAGGAAGAGATCCGGCTCGCCAAGAAGATCGAAACAACGCGGATGATTTTCCGCCGTCGCTGCCTGGAAAGCGATTACGTGGTTCACCAGGCGGTTGAGACGCTGAAGCTGGTGCACACGGGCGATCTGCCGTTCGACCGCACCATGCGGATCAGCACGGCCGAGAGCAATGCCAAGGAAAAGATCGCCAAGCGGATCCCGTTCAACCTGCGGACGGTCGAGAAGCTGCTCGAGCTCAACCGGTCGGACTGGGAGCTGCTCCACCAGGCAAAGAAGACGGGCGACACCGACTCGGTGCAGCAGCTGCGAACCAGGCTGGTGACGCGGCGACGCCGGATGGCGGCGCTGACCGAGGAGCTCTGCCTGCGGACGGGGCGGATCATCCCGCTCTCGCGCAAGCTGCGATCGATCGCGAACAAGATGCACGAGCTCGAGGCGGACCTTCGCCTGGCGGCCAAGCACCCCAAGAAGTTCGAGCCCGACGATGTGGCGGTGATCCGCGAAGAGCTCGAGGGCTTGCGCTCGCTGGTCCGCGAGGAACCGGCGGAGCTGGCGCGCCGCGTGCGGGCGATCAAGACCGTCTTCTGGGAGTACGAGCAGGCCAAGCGCGACCTTTCGGGCGGCAACCTGCGGCTGGTGGTCTCGATCGCCAAGAAGTACCGCAACCGCGGCCTGCCGTTCCTGGACATCATCCAGGAGGGCAACACCGGCCTGATGCGGGCGGTGGACAAATACGAGTACAAGCGGGGCTACAAGTTCAGCACCTACGCGACCTGGTGGATCCGCCAGGCGATCACGCGGGCGATCGCGGATCACGCGCGGACGATCCGAATCCCGGTGCACATGATCGAGACGATGACGAAGCTGCGCAACATCCAGAAGATGGCGCTGCAGGAGACGGGACGCGAGCCGACGATCGAAGAGTTGAGCGAGAAGCTCTCGATCAGCGCGAGCGAAGTGCGCCGCGTCATCAAGATCAGCCGCCACCCGGTGAGCCTCGACAAGCCGGTGGGCGAGAGCGAGGACAGCTTCTTCGGCGACTTCATCGAAGACGAACGCCAGAGCGCACCCTCGGACGCTGCGGCGCACGACATGCTCAAGGCGCGGATCGAGGTGGTGCTCAAGACGCTCACGTATCGCGAGCGCGAGATCATCAAGCTTCGCTACGGCATCGGCGACGGCTACACGTACACGCTCGAGGAAGTCGGCCGCATCTTCAAGGTCACCCGCGAACGCGTGCGCCAGGTGGAGGCGAAGGCGATCCGCAAGCTGCAGCACCCCGTGCGGGCACGCAAGCTCCAGGGCTTCGTCGATGGCAGCGTCTATAAGGAAGTTCGGGGCGAGATGGATTCGGCGTCGCACCTTGTGGAGCGCGAGCAGATCATCGAGCGCGACGACGATGACGATGATTTCGGCACTCCCGAGGGAGGGATGCAGACGCCCCCGAGCACCGAGACGCCGGGCCCGACCGCCCGATTCGAGGAAGAGGCAACCGACGAAGGCGGCGAACCGGACAGTTCGGACGATTCGTTCTGAGTCGCGTGGTTTGGTCTAGCCGGGCGGGACTTGATTCGGCCCGCGTTGTTTCCAAGTATTCGGACCCTCTGGGGAGTAGCCGCCCGCGTGAAAGCGGGAGCGCCCGGGCGTCAGCACGAGGTCACCGGTTCACCGGCCCGGCCTCCGCTCCGGTGCGTGCGAACAGTCGCATCGCGCAAGACCATGGGGAATCCGGCGGCACGCCGGCTTCCTGTCGTTTGCGTGAAAGGCGATCGATGCTGAATTTGAGTTTGACTGCAAACGACGCCGCAGACCGATGGGTCGGGTCGACTCCCGCGCGGACCGATCGCCGGCCGTGCATGCATGCGGGTACGGAGAGGACGCTCTGATGCACACGGAAATGGTCTGGTTGTACGCGGGGTTCATCGTCTTTGTGCTCGTCATGCTGGCGCTCGACCTGTTCGTGGTCAACCGCAAGCCGCACGAGATCAGCATCAAGGCGGCGGTCTTCTGGACGGGCGTGTGCGTGGTGCTGGCGCTGGCCTTCAGCCTGGTCGTGTTCCAGATGTACGAACACAACTCGCTGAACACAGGGAACGCGATGCGGGAGCGTAACGCGCGCCAGATCACGGCGACGGCGGACCTGCCGGAGCTGCGGATCGGGCAAGCGCCGCCCGAGCTACCCGCGCCGGCGCCGGATGCTTCCGCGAATGACATCAAAGACCGGGCGGACGCCTGGGAGAGCGCACAGAAGGCACTCGCCGCGCCCGATCGCAAAATTGCCTGGCAGGCGACGCTCGAGTTCCTCTCGGGCTGGCTGATCGAGTACAGCCTGAGCCTGGACAACATCTTTGTGATCGCGCTGATCTTCGCACACTTCTCGATACCCAAGCAGTATCAGCATCGCGTGCTGTTCTGGGGCATCCTGGGCGCGCTGATCATGCGCGGGATCATGATCGCGCTTGGAGCGGTGCTCATCTCCCAGTTCCAGTGGATTCTCTATGTGTTCGGGGCGTTCCTCATCTTCACCGCGTTCAAGCTGCTGAAGGGGGACGAGCACGAAAAGTCGCCGGAAGCAGGATTCATCTACAAAGCGGCCCGCAAGATGTTCCCGTTCCACCCGCAGCTTGAGGGCCAGAAGTTCTTCATCAACAAGGACGGGCGGCTGTGGATGACGCCGCTGTTCCTTGTGCTCTTGATCGTGGAAGGCACCGACGTGGTGTTTGCCGTGGATTCGATCCCCGCGATCTTTGCGATCACGCAGGACCCCTTCCTGGTGTTCACGTCGAACGTCTTTGCGATCCTCGGGCTGCGCTCGCTCTACTTTGCTCTCGCGGCGATGATGGACAAGTTCCGGTTCATCAAGGTCAGCCTGGCGATCGTGCTCGCGTTCATCGGGGTCAAGATGATCCTGCTGTACTGGCACGTGCACATGCCGACCGCGATCTCGCTGGGTGTGATCGTGACCGTGCTGGCCGGCGGCGTGATTGCGTCGATGGTCATCCCGCCGAAACAGCCGAAGGAGCTGCCGGGCGGGGCGTGAGACGAGCAAGAAAGTCGCGGACAGTCTCTGCCGCCTGATCGCATGCCGGTTGACGGAGCCAGAGATCGTTGTGGCCCGCGCCCGGGATTTCGGTCAGCACGCCCTGGGGGGAGCCCGCAGCGATTTCGCGTGCGTCCGCGGCCGGAGAAATCGTGTCGTTCTCGCCTCGGATGACCAGCACGGGGCAGTTGGTGCGCCGTGCGAATGCGAGTCGGTCAAAGGCGCGCCATGCGTGCAGCGTGCCGCGGCAGCGAAGGCCGATCCACGCGAATGCGAGGGGCAGGTTGAATCGCCAGGGGCCCCCGCGAAGACGGGCGACATTGATCGCGGGGGTTTGGGGCAGTCGGTACGGCGCCTCGGCGATGACAGCGGCGATCTCGGGTCGCGCGGATGCGACCACAAGCGAGATACCGGCGCCGAGCGACCAGCCGAAGAGAACGACTAAGCGGTCCATGTCCGCCAGCACCGACAGCAGCGAGTCCAAATCTTCCGGTTCCCGCAGACCCAAAGACGATCGTCCGTCGGATTCGCCGTGACCGGGGAGATCCCAGGCGATGAGTCGAGAGCACACAGGCGCGAGCCGGGAAACGCGCAGGAGGGCCCCCACTTTCGAGTCGGCCCATCCGTGCGTGAGAACGACAACCGGGCCGGAAGGGTCCAACCCGACGATCGACCAGGCTCTGAGCGCTTGCCCGCGAGAAGAAAAGTCAAAGGGCTGACAATCCAGTGCGGGAGTGAGTTCGCCCGGCTCGCCGGGCAACCCGCGCGCCAGGGCCCACGCATAGGTGCGCCGCCTCGGACCGGTCAGTGTGACGACCGACGAAATCGCCAGCACCGCGAGATACGCGAGCAGCCCGGCAAAGAGGAGAAGAGCGAAGCCGGTCATTTTAGAACGACCGGAAAAGATTCGTGATGTCGTTGAACGTCACGATGAGGAACATCGAACCGATGAGGATCAGCCCCGCGAGCGTGACGGCGTTCTGGAAACCCACGGGAACGGGCTTTTTGAAGATCTGCTCGTACACGATGAACAGGAACTGCCCGCCGTCGACGATCGGCAGCGGCAGGAAGTTCACAACGGCGAGATTGACGCTCACCATCGCGAAGAAAAACAGGAGCCAAACAAAGCCGCGGTCGGCGAGAACGGTGCCGACGTGCGCGATCCCCACAGGTCCCTGCAGGTGCTGGATCTTGAGCGTGCCCTCGAAAAGCCGGCCGAAGGTGATATAGACCTGGAGCACCATCCGCTTGGTTTCGCGGAGTCCGAGCTCGACCGCGTTCCAGGGGCCGCTGCTTTTCAGAAGAATCTTGGAAGATTCGAAAAGACCCGAAACAGGCGGACCGCTCCAGCCGAGCGTGTGCAGCGCCTTGACATCGGCAGCGCTCAATGCCAGTTCCACTTGCTGACGCGGACCGGGAGAAACCCCGTCCGACAGACGGGGAAGCTCCACCGTCATGCGGACGGTCGCGCTCGACGCCGCTCGAGCTGCGCCGCCGGTGGCGCGAATGAGCTGCTCACGAATCTGATCGAAGTTCGAGACGGCGACGCCGCCGACATCGATCACGCGAGATCCGGGAACGAGGTGAGCGTCCGATGCCGGCGTCGGGCGATACTTGATCTGGTCCTCGGGCACGTCATTGACAGAGGCGAGTGTCGCGGCCTCGGGCTCGCGCGGCACGGGGATGCCCAGGAGCGTGGTGCCCTCGCTGTCGAAAGAAGGAATGAACCCGACGCGACCATCGCGGCCGACGTCGAGCACAAGGCTGACCTGCTTGTCAACGCCGTTAACCTTGCGAAGAACGGTTGCCTGAATCGTCTTGCCCGCGGCGGCGCGGATCGTCATCATCCCGACCTGGGCGTTGGGAAATTCGACCCCGCCCAGACGCACAAAGAGGTCTCCGTCGGCAAGCCCCTGCTTCTTGCCCCTTTCAGCCGCTTCCTCAACACCCATGACCCCGGTCAAGCCGGCCAGGTTTTCGATCTCGCCCAGGTCGCCGTTGGGTAACTCGAACGCTGTGCGCTCAAAGACCGGCCGCGGCTGGTAGGCGATTTCAACGCGCTTCCCACCCGGATTCTCAAAGGTTAGATTGAGCGGCTTGCCATCCGATCGGCGGGCCGCTTCGTTGAGCTGGAAGCTGTAACGGACGTTCGAATCCCCGTTGATCGCCACGAGCTTGGCGCCGGGCTCGACCCCGGGCAGGCCGAACCGGCTCATGATCTGGTCGAACTGCTGGCGGTCTGTTGCGCCGCGTGATCCGACAAAGGTGAGCGACCGGGGCGGCTCGATCCCGATGGCGAGCAGACGCAGGCCACGCTCTGTCGTGGGCATGATGGTGAAATTCAGGGGCTCGGCAACGCCCGCGCGCCGCACCTGCAAGTCCACGGGCGTGTTGCGGGAGGTCATGGCGATTGCCATCGTGACGTCGGTGAACTGTTTCGTCTCGCGCCCGTCAACGCTGATGATCTCGTCACCGGGTTGAAGACCCGGCGCGGTAATTCCGAGGGCTTTGGCGTTGGTGGCTTCTGCGAGCGCTGCCTGGGAGCCGGGTGCCACACCCCCGACCATGGGAGGTTCGGTCGGCAAACCCGCCCGAAAGACGACAATGAAAAGCAGCACCGCCGTGATGATGTTCATCACGACGCCCGCGCTGATCACGATCATCTTCTTCCAGGGCACACAGTTCTGATAGCTGTCGGGCGCGGCGCTCACGGCCTGGGGGTTGAGATCTTCCTGTCCGAGCATCTTCACGTAGCCGCCGAAGGGGAGCCAGTTGAAGCGGTACTCGGTGGGCGAGATCGCGTGCGCCGGCGTCGCGCCGGCAGCGGGCGCGATGCCAGCCGCCTGCGCCATGAGGCGCTGGGCGTATTCGGTTTCGCTGCTTCCGCGGCGCAACCCCATGCCCTTCCGGAACGAGAATGCCGCGGGCCCGAAGCCGATGGCAAAGGCGAGGACGCGAATGCCCGCCCAGCGGGCGGCCACAAAGTGGCCAAGCTCGTGCACGAAAATGATCAGCCCGAAGCCGATGAGCACAAGCAAGAGATCTGTCAGTGTTCCGAGCAATCCCGAGATATCGGGCATGTGAATCTCCGTCCGTATGGTATCGACGGATGGGGACTTTCCGGGTTCGTCAAAAAGGGCACGGGCCCCGATTTCCGGGGCCCGCGTGCCATCACATTCGGTCGATTTGCCGCGATCAGCTGCCGTACTTGACGGTGCAGCCGTAGGGCTTGGTCTGGCTGGTCGTCACAGGCTTGCCGGCGAGGATCTCGTCGAGGGCCTTGGCGACGTAGTTGGTCTTGCCCACGTTCTTGCTCGGATCGTCGTCGATCGCACCGTGGTAGGCGATGGTGCCATCCTTGTTGACGATGAACATCTCGGGGGTGCGCGTCGCGCCGTAGAGCTTGCCGACCTTGCCCGACTCATCGAGCAGGATCGAGTAGTCGATCTTCCAATCCTTCTTGGCCGAGGCGTTGGCATCCTTGCCGGCGCCTTCCTTGCCCGCGGCGCCGCTGTTGATGGCGATGAACACCACGCCCTTGTCGCTGTACTTCTTGTTGAGGTCGTTGAAGGTGTTGGCGCCGTTCTCGTAGTGCTTCTTGACAAACGGGCAGCCCGGGTTGAACCACTGGATCACGACGATCTTGCCGGTGAAATCGCTCAGATTGACCTGCTTGCCGTCGGTATCGGTGAGCGTGAAGGGCGGGGCAACGCTGCCGACCTTGGCCGCGGACTCCGTGGCCTTGTTGTCCTGCTTCTTGTCGTTCTTCTTGCTATCGCTCGGGGCGGTCGCGGCGGGCTTATCGCTCGGCTGGTCGGGGCTGCTCATCGCGACGGCCGGCAGAATGATCCCGGCGGCGGCAACCAGAGCGACAAGCGACAGTTTCGAAGTTTTCATCGACACGTTCTCCTGATGGCGCTGCCCGTGTCCCACACGCGGCAGGCAAGTCCGGCACGGCCGACAGGCCGCACTCGTCCCTCATACCAATATCGGACCGGGACGGTTCACCAACGCACGCGCGCGGGCTCCTTCCCGGCCGTCCCATATTGTTCGACTCTCCGAATGTCGGGAGGTTTCCCCTCCCGTGCGATTCATTGAGATGAGGATTTGTTCACCCGGTAGTACTCCGGCTTGGCTCCATCCCCTCGCCAGACCCCCAGCACCCCATCCGCCGTCGCTTGGTCTTTGTTCGTGCCCTCAAAGGTCAGCGTCAGCGAGTCCCCCTTCGCCACGTTTGCTTCCGGCATTCCGGCAATGTCCGAGCAGTCCGGACCGGGGTAGAACTCGAGCCGGGTCGCGCCGTCAATCTTGATCTGCAGCTTTGATCCGTTCAGCACCAGTTGAGCACCGCTGGCGGGCCAGGGCTGGGGCAGCAGCGCACGGAAACGGTCAATCGACGCTGCGTCGGCCGATCGCTGGCCCCCGGTGCCGACTTTGATCACCTTGGTGTCCTCGCCTTTTCCAAAGACGCAGACGTCCGAGCACTCGAGCCAACCAAGCTTCAGCGAAATAGTCGCCGAATCGCCCGCCTGAGCGGTGCTGGGTACGTTCAAGGGCACCAGCAGCGTGACCTCGTTCTCGTACACGCTGTCGTAAATACCACCGACCGCCACGTACCGCTTGGGAGCGGGCCACTGGATGGGTCCCAGCGAGTAACCGGGAGGCAGCTTTGCCTGCTCGATCTGCGGCGGATTGCCGCTGCCCGGAGCGCCGTTGTAGTAGAGATGCCAGTGAGGCTCGATCTTGAATTGAAGCCCCAGCATCTCGGTCTTCCCGGGTGCGAGTTCGGTGTTCTCGGCGATGATGCGAAAGGTGGCGTGCGGCCGATCCTTGGAGGCCGGCTGTTCGCTCTGCTCCGACTGCGAACCCGTCCACCCTTCCCACCCACACGCGCCGGACATCGCAAGACCCAAACCGCCCGCGATCGCGACCGTCAAAAGTGCCTGCATCATCCGATGTCTCCGAAGAGGGGTACCCTCCCACCATGCTACGTTCATCCCGGCGCCGTGTTCCGCTCGCCCCGCTTCCCACCCTGCTCGCGGGCGCTGTTGCCGCCACTTCTCTTCTTTCTGGATGCGAAAAGGACACGCGCGATACGGATATCGTGCAGGTGAAGGTTGCTGAGGTATCGGAACTCGTCCAGAACGCGGAAGGTTCGCCCTTGGCGCTGCTTCTGATCGACCCGCGGCCTCAACCCGAATACGAAGAAGGCCACATTCCCGGCGCGCGGAACCTGCTGCTCACCCGCTTTGATGGCGAAAAGGGACGCGACCCGCGCATCGTGCAGTTCGACGAGGTCATTGTTTACGGTGATGATCCATCCAGCCCGGTCGCGAGAGCTGTGAACAAGCGCATGCTCGCGATGGATTACCGCAATGTGCGGTTCTTTGCGGGCGGGCTCGATGAATGGAAAGCGGCGAACCTGCCAATCGAAACCGGGCCGAGCAAGCCGCTCCCGGCGGCGAAGGCTGCGACCAATCGGGGCCGCGCACGATGAACCTCCGCGCATCGCTCGCTCTCATGGGCTGCGTAGCCCTTCTGGGCGGCTGCGAAGTCAGCGACCTCAACTTGGAACCGCTGAGCCTCGAACAGGCGGTCGATCTTCAGAAGCAGACTTCGCACGATCCGAGAGCGGCACTATTCATTGATCCGCGCGATGCGCTCGCGTTTGAATCGGGGCACATCCCGGGTGCGGCGAATCTGACGCTGGTTCGCTTTGACGGGGAACAGGGGAAAAACCCAGGAATCGCCCGATTCAACGAACTGGTGGTGTACGGCGCGAATCCCGGTGATCCTTCGGTTCCGGCGGTTGGCAAGCGGCTCATCGCAATTGGCTATACGCGAGTCCGCGTGTTCCCCGGTGGTCTCTCGGCCTGGTCGGAATCCGGACTCCCCACTGAAACGGGCGCGGGACGAACGCTGCCTTCGCCGGAGCAACCCCGCCGCGGCAGCGCCCGTTAATCCTCGGCCTTTTCGCCCTCGGGCGCCATCTTCACGAGCTTGGGGTCGAACCGTCCGAGGGGCTCCACCAGGTCCTGCTGCGCCGCCATGACGGTGTGGATGTCCTTGTAGACGCCCGGGACTTCATCAAGTCCTGCGCTGATGACCTCGACGCCTTTTTCTTTAAGGTCTTTGCGGACATTTCCCCAGGCAAACGTGGCGCGCGCTTTGGTCCGCGACATGACTCGGCCCGCGCCGTGGCTTGATGAATCGAGCGATCCCGCGCCGCCCTTACCAAGCACGAGAAATCCGGGGGATGCCATAGAGCCCGGTATGAACCCCAGCACGCCGGGGCCGGCGGGCGTGGCGCCCTTGCGGTGCACAATCAGCTCTTCCGGGCCGCGCCCCACGTCATGGGTTTCTTTCCATGCAAAGTTGTGATGGTTCTCAAAGGTGGAAATCACGCGCACGCCGAGGTGCTTGGCGATGTGCTTGTGAATCAGCGCATGATTCGCGGAGGCGTAGTGACCCATCAGGTTCATCGCGTCCCAGTACTCGCGGCCTTCCTGTGAATCGAGATCGAGCCAGGCAAGCCGCGAGAGGTCCTTGGGCAGTTCCGTGCGCTGCCCCATCGCGAGCTTGGAGTAGAAGTCACAGACCCCGGCCCCCGTGCCGCGAGAGCCGGAGTGACTGAGCAGCGCAAGATAAGTCCCGGGCTCAAGATCTTCGGTTTTCTCTGTCAGCGTGAAGGTGCCGAATTCAACGAAATGGTTGCCACTCCCGCTGGTGCCCAGTTGTGCCGCCGCCTTGTCCTTGAGCCGCTGCGTGACAGGCGAGACCGACCAATCGCGGTCCATGACGTCGTGCGTGCGGCGCCTGGCAAATTCGCCGCCTACGCCGAACTTGGTCTCTTCTTCGATGGCCCGCGTCAGCCGCTTCCTTCCCTGCTCGGTCCCGAGTTCCGTCGCGGGCAGGTCGAGCACGCTCAACTTGACGCGGCAGGCGATATCGACTCCGACGGCGTACGGAATCACCGCGCCGCGGGTCGCCAGCACACCGCCGATCGGCAGGCCGTAGCCGACGTGCGCATCGGGCATCAGCGCTGCCGCGGCCGCGACGGGCAGGGCGCAGGCGTTCTGCATCTGCCGGATCGAGTCGGGCTCGAGATCCGTGCCCCACTGCTTCCACGAGACGCGACCGGGCTGATTGTGCTCAAGCGGCATGCGGCATCCTTGTCCGCCCGCCCACCTCCCGCCTCGGCGCGACTTTTTACCTAGAGTTCTTAATGCGCAGCGGCACAAAGACCGCAGTTCGTAGCTTCGCCCCGAGCCCCCGGGTGGACGCCGTCATGGCGGCCGAGCGGGCGGCCAGTTTCACCAAGCGGTCGATCAAGACCAAGAGCAAGATGGCGGGCCTCAAACTCGCTCTCTCGATGCTCGACCTCACAACCCTCGAAGGCAAGGACTCGCCGGAAAAGGTGCGGGCCCTTTGCGTGAAGGCGGTGAACCCGGGCGCGGGCCAGAGTGACCTGCCCACCGATCTGCCGAGCGTCGGCGCGGTCTGCGTTTATCCGAATCTCGTCAAGCACTGCCGCGAGTCGCTGGAATCCATGGGAGCCCTCGGGCGCGTCAAGATCGCGTCCGTCGCCACAGGCTTCCCCAGCGGCCAGTACCCGCTCGATGTCCGTCTCGATGACACGCGGCGCGCGATTCACGACGGCGCCGATGAGATTGACATGGTGATCAACCGGGGCGCGTTCCTTGCGGGGCGCTACGACGAAGTTGCGGACGAGATCCGTGCCGTGAAGCGCACGTGCGTCGAGGAGGGTTTGAAGGCAACCCGACACGATGGCTCCGGCAAGGGCCGCCCAGTTTCCCTCAAGGTCATCCTCGAAACCGGCGAACTTGAAACTCTCGACAATGTTCGCTTCGCGAGCGATATCGCGATCCGAGCGATGGACGAGGCAATGGCAGATTTCAAGTCTGCTGC
>JAFEBN010000004.1 GCA_018242645.1 Planctomycetota bacterium
ACAAGCCCCAGCGACCCGTCAAGGTTGACGTGTCGGTCCTCAAAGACGTGTTCATCGACCGCCGCATGCCGGAGGTCGCCAAGGAGACTCGTGCATGAAGAGCCTGACCACCCGCCATTACGTCTATCTCGGTGCCCTGATCCTGCTGGCGCTCGTGCTCGCGTCGTGCGCCGGCCTGGACCTTGGCGACATCGTCAAGGTCAAGACGCCCAACACGATCCAACAGACCACCGGCCTGCCGTCGACGCTGAGCCTCAACGAGGCCGAGGTTGAGTACCAGAACTGGTTCAACCTCACGCAGACGACCGGCGCGCAGTGGAAGGGCAACATCGAGAAGGCCGGTGAAATCCGCGGGCTGCTCGGTCAGCTCACGCTCTCGGCTCTCGACACCGTTGGCCCCACCGTCGCGGGCCTGCCCGTGCTCGGGCCCGCGCTTCCGGCGCTCACCGGCATCGTCGGTCTGTTCATCGGGTCGGGCCGTCTCCGCAAGGAGAAGGAAGCGTCGTTCAACAAGGGCCTGGAGAAGGGCAGCGGTCTCGCTGGCACCGGCGGCGGGAATGGCGGTTCGGGTGGGGGGGCGGGGAGTGGTGCGTGATCACCATGCGGATCAAGGACATGTTCTTCGATCGCCACGTCGTCATGGCGGCGGTCGACAACGCCAAGCGGAAGGTGCTCAGCAAGGCCGGCGCGTTCATCCGCACGGCGGCGAAGACGAGCATCCGCAAACGCAAGGGGTCGGCTCCTCCCGGGGCCCCACCCCATTCGCACGAGGGCAGCCTGCGTCGGCTGATCCTCTTTGGGTACGACAAGCCCAACGACTCGGTCGTCGTCGGGCCGGTGGGGTTCAAGCAGAGCGAGGCACCGAGTGTGCTCGAGTACGGCGGCGACACCGTCGTGTTCCGCAGACGCGGCGGCAAGCTCACATCGCAGAAGGTCAAGATCGCGCCACGGCCGTATATGGCCCCGGCGCTTGAGAAGGAGCGGCCCAAGCTGCCGCTTTTGTGGCGGAACAGCATCCGGAAAGGAGGATCCTGACGTGACCAGATCAATGGCTATCAAAGTCGTTGTAACGCGCCTTCACCACTGTCGCCACGTAGACCTCCAGCAGACATTGACAGACGGGGTGGGTTTCCTCGACAAATCGGAGGTCCATCCTGCGAATCCGCTCTTTGGCCTGGGAAAACGCCGCTCCGAACGGCACCTCCGTCAGCAAGCTCGCCCTGGAGCCGACCGCTTTGTACGTCGCATCAAGACGACCCGTCATCTCGCGAGCGAGCAGAAACGCAAAGGACGCCTGATTGTGACCGGAGCTCGGACGGACGTGTTCCTGAAGGCGTTCTCTGATGCGTCGGGACCGCCCGACGTAGATCGACGCACTGCCCTCGGACAGCCAATAGATGCCGCTCTTCGGCATCGCTTCGACCGGCGGGAGCGTGGCGATCGTCACCGGCACCATCGCCATCAGTCGCTCCAGCGACGGCGGCAGTTTCTCGATCATGGCGGCAAAGTCAGGGTTGATCAGCACATCGCAAGGGTATCGGGGAACAAGCACTAATGGCTGACACGCGTGGCATCCGAGCAGGCCGGGCCTTCGTTGAACTGGGCGTCAGCGACAAGCTGTCGGCTGGCCTGAAGGCGGCCCAGAAGAAGCTCGAGGCCTTCGGCGCTGGGCTGCGATCCATCGGCACGAAGATGGCGGGCATCGGCGTCGCCGCGATCACGGCGCTGCTCGGCACGGCGAAGGCGTTCAGCGATTCGGGCGATGCGCTCGACAAAATGAGCGCCCGCACGGGCGTGAGTGTCGAGGCCCTCAGCGAGCTCGGTTACGCCGCCGACCTCTCGGGCACGGACATGGAGACGCTGGAGAACGGTCTCCGCGTTATGCAGAAGACGCTCACGGAGGCGTCACAAGGGTCCAAGGGTGCGAACGAGGCTCTCGCGCGGCTGGGGCTGACGGTGCAGGACCTCGCCAAGCTCTCGCCCGACGAGCAGTTCAAGCTCCTGGCCGATCGGATCTCACAGATCCAAGACCCGGCGCTCCGGGCCGCGATGGCGATGGAGCTCTTCGGCAAGGCGGGAACCAAGCTCCTGCCGCTCATGGCCGACGGAGCAGCGGGCATCAACGAGATGCAGGAACAGGCGCGCAAGCTCGGGCTGACGGTCAGCACCGAGACCGCCCGCGACGCCGCGGAACTCAACGATGCGCTCGGCACGCTCTGGAAGGTTCTCAAGCAGGGCGTCTTCACCATCGGCGGGGCGCTGGCACCCACCATCAAGGACTTGACGGAGCGGATCACGCGGATCGTCGTCAGCGCCACCGCGTGGGTGAAGGCGAACAAGGAGACAGTGGTCTGGGCCCTCAAAGTCGCGGCGGCCGTCGCGGTCGCGGGGATCGCGATCGTCGGCCTGGGGTACATCATCTCGGGCATCGGCGCGGCGCTCGGCATCGTGGCCGCCGTCATCGGTGGGATCGGCACGGCGTTCAGCCTGATCGGGGCCGCGATCGGCGCTGTGCTCACGCCGGTGGGCCTGACCATCGCCGCGATCGTGGCACTCGGCGGCACGCTGCTGGTCGTCACCGGCGCTGGTGGCGAGGCGCTGTCGTGGCTCGCGGAGAAGTTCACCGAGCTGCGTGACTGGGTCGGCAAGGTGGTCGGCGGTATCTCCGACGCCCTCGCCGCCGGCGACATCGCGCTGGCCGCCGAGATCCTGTGGCTCTCGCTCAAGGTCATCTGGCAGCAGGGCGTCGCGGCGCTGAACAAGGCTTGGCTCGGCGCGAAGGAGTTCTTCGTCTCCACGGCGTACTCCATGTGGTACGGGGCGCTCGCCGCCGCCGAGATTGTCTTCCACGCCCTTGAAGTCGCGTGGATTGAGACGACGGCCTTCCTCTCCAAGACCTGGACGAACTTCGCCACCGGCTTCCAGATGATCTGGGAGGAAGCATCGTCGTGGGTCGCCAAGCGGATGCTGGAGATCCAGGGGCTGTTCGATGACGGGCTCGACGTGGACGCCGCCAAGAAGGCCGTGGACCAGCAGCTCGAATCCCGGCTCGTCGAACTGGAGAACGCTGCCCAGCAGTCGGTGATCGCACGCGACAAGGAACGGGAGGCCCAGCGCCGCGACGCCGCCGCGCTGCATGAGGCGACACTCGCAGGCATTGGCCAGGACTTTGAGAACGCGCAGGAAGCCCTGCGCAAGGACACGGCAGCAGGACTCGCGGAGTCACAGGCCGCGCTCGATGCCGCCAAGCAGAAGCTCGCCGCCGCGATCGAGGAGGCCCGCAAGAAGCGCGAGGCTGCCGACGCTGAGAAGGGTTCGGGTCGCCCGCAGCGGGATCTGCTCGCGGACTTCGAGGACCGGTTGTCGGGACTCGGCGCAGCCATCGGCAAGGGCATCAGCGTCACCGGCACGTTCAGTTCCGCGGCCGTCTCGGGCCTCGGCACCGGTGGCGATGCCGCCGAGCGCACGGCCACCGCCACCGAGGCAACGGCCAAGAACACCAAGCGTCTGCTGGATGCCAGCGTGGACAACGGACTGCGGTTCGCCTGATCCCCACCCCAGGAAAGGAGGTCATCGCTCGTGCCGGTTGAGGTCTTTGAGAAGTTCGAGAGCCGCCGCTCCACCAAGGCGAACCAAGCATCGCAGTCGTCTGCGGAGCTCGGCTACATCGTGCGCGGCACGGACAACGACATCGCTGCTCGCGATGCGGCTCAGGCGAGCTCGCCGGCGACCTACGACACGCTCCCGCGTCAGAGCATCCAGATCGAGCCGATAGGTCCACAGCTGTGGGACGTAGCGGTCCGCTACAGCCAGAACAGCACGAGCGGTACATCCACTCCCAGCGAGGCCTCGTTCAACTTTGAGACCGGCGGCGGCACGCAGCACATCACACAGAGCAAGGACACGGTGCAGGCGCGGGCGGCGTCCGGATCAACTGCACCGGACTTTGGCGGCGCGATCGGTGTCACCGCCGACGGCGTCGATGGCGTGGACATCACCGTGCCCGTGTACCAGTTCTCTGAGACGCACTACTTCTCCGATGCGCAAGTGACTGGGGCGTACAAGGGCGCGATCTTCAGTTGCACGGGCAAGACGAATGCTGGCGGGTTCAAGGGCTTTGCTCCCGGCGAGGTGCTGTTCCTTGGGGCGAGCGGCTCGAAGCGCGGGGACGGGCCCGACGACGACTGGGAGATCACCTTCCGGTTCGCGGCCAGCCCCAACGAGACCGGCCTCTCGGTCGGCTCCATCACGGGCATCAACAAGAAGGGGTGGGAGTACCTGTGGGTCCGCTACGCCGACGCGGAGGACACCGGGTCCGGCGCGATCATCAAGAAGCCCATCGCCGCCTATGTCGAGCGTGTGTACGACGACGCCAACTTTGGAGCACTGGGGATCTGATGAACTCTCTTGCGTGCGTTACAATGTGTCATGCCGAGTGGAGTCAGGCTGATAGGGCTGGCAGCCGTCGGTTCGACTCCGTGGATGGTCGTTGGTCTCGTTGCCCTTCTTTTGCTCAGTTTGGTGCGTCACTCGTTTTCGCGTCTGTCAGACCAAATCAGAAAGGAGGCTCCTATGAGTACAACGCATATCACGCAATGGATGGTGGTGGCTGGAGTCTGTTTGTCCGAGTTCGCTTGGGCAATTGGGACCAGCGTCATGGCGGGTGCCCTGCCAGCCTGACTCCATTCGGTGCTATCGAATTGGGGAGGTGGGCATGACCCTCCCCAAGAAGGTCCGATCCGGTGATCCTCTCCGCCTGCCCGCGGCCGCGTACAACGCGTTCGTCGATGCGGCAGTTGATCTGCGCCGGCGTCAAGGTCGCGGCGAGGCTATTGCAGGCCCGCTCGTTGAGTCGGCCCAGCGCGGCATCGTGCTGGTCCGCAACGACTCCGGCGAGGAGATGGAGCCGTACCACGCGATGGCGATCACCGGTGTGCTCGTCGAGCCCGGTGAGGACGACCAGGAGCGGACGTTCCAGAGCCGAACGCCGCTGACGGGCGATATCGCCACGGAGGAGACTGCCGGTCCAGCTTTCGTCGTCGCGCTCCAGCCCATCAAGCCCAACAAGCTCGGGCGCTGCGTGCTCACCGGTGTGACGGTGGCCCGGGTGTTCATCACGAACGAGACCGATACGACCTGCGAGCTCGCGGCCGACGAGACGGTTCTGGCCAGCACGCCCATGGGCGGCATCCCGATCCTTTGGAAGGAAGATGGCACCGGTGAGAAGTGGGCCGTGCTCGAACTCGGCCGCCCGTCGCCCGGGCGCGTGACTGCGATCCTCGGCGCTGCCCAGGTGATCCCCACCGAACGCAACCGCTGGCGCTACCCATGGTTGGAAGCCCAGATCGACGGCAACCCCGGCAGCGAGACCTATCTCCGGTACGTGCCCATCGAAGGTGGCCTGTCGTCCCAGCTCGCAGGCGGCGGTGAAGACCCCACGCGGCTGGCGCTCAACCGGTTCGAGGCCCACCACATGAATGACTCCGAGCCCGGCTCTGGGTTCGGCGGCCTGCTCGGGCTCGGGCCGGTGTGTGAGTTGCCGGGTGTGCTTCCCAAATGTCCGCCCGCACGATCGCTCAAGCCCAAGCTCGTGCCCATCCCCGAGGGCGTGTGCGTGCAGCTTACCTGCGAGCGCAACAGCAAGGGCAAGCCGGTGTGGGTCTTCGAGGCCATGAGCCTGATCGAGATCGCCGACCCCGCTGACGAGGACCGCAAGTTCAACCTCTACATCGGAGGTGCCGAA
Source organism: Planctomycetota bacterium (assembly GCA_018242645.1). Classification (GTDB taxonomy): domain Bacteria; phylum Planctomycetota; class Phycisphaerae; order Phycisphaerales; family UBA1924; genus JAFEBO01. The sequence continues at coordinate 5,744 of JAFEBN010000004.1, forward strand.
TGACCACAACTCCGACCCCGACCGTACTCGATGCACGCCGAGAACAGGAGCGGGCCAAATACGTGGCGCTGGCCGCTAAGCCCGGCTCGACGTACGGCTCGACCAACCACGGCAAGCTTGCCGTCCCGATCATCCAGAAGTTCAAGCCGAGGTTCGTCGTGGACTTCGGATGCGGCCGCAACGACCTTGTGCGGGACCTGCGCCGGCTGGGGGTCGACGGGCTGGGCGTGGACTTCGCGTTCCCGGATGCTGACCTCGTGCGCCCGATGCACAAGACTGCGCTGCACGCGGGCGTGGCGGACGTCGTCACGAGCTTCGACGCACTCGAGCATCTGCTGCCCGAGGACGTGGACGCGGTGCTCGCGGAGATGCGACGCGTGGCCAAGCCGCAGGGCCACTGCGTGTTCTCGATCTGCACCCGTCCCAGCAAGACCACCGTCGCCGGCGAAGGGCTGCACCCAACGGTGCGCACACTGGACTGGTGGCTCGACCGCATCGGCCGTATCGCCACCGTGATCAACCCGCGGGCTGAGCGGCGGTTCATCGTCGGGCGATTCAAGGCGGGAAGCGATGGGGGGTGCTGCGGTGCGTGAGAACCAGTCTGACATCGCGGCACTCCAAGCCGGTCTGAAGGCACGCAAGCCGGCGCGGGATGGCCTGCGCCTGTACACCGCTGACTTCGACTCCGTGTCGCTCGGCGGGTTCTACCGCGGGCGCTCGGCGTTCTTGATCCTGTCGGGACCCTCGCTCACGCAGATCGACCTCGCCGCGCTCAACAAGCGTGGCATCGTCACGATGGCCGTGAACAACGCCTGGGCCGTGCATCGCCCGACGCTGTGGACCTGCGTTGACGATCCCGGCCGCTTCATCGATACCGGCTGGAAGGACCCGGGCATCTTGAAGTTCGTGCCCACGTGCATGTGGGACAAGCGGCTCCGCATCCAAGGCCCCGACGGCGCGATGCGCAACAGCGCGTTTCGGGTCCGGCAGATGCCCAGCGTCATGTTCTTCCGTCGTGCGGATCACTTCGACCATGAGCGGTTCCTGACCGGAGACAGCGTCCCGTGGGGCAACGACGCCAAGAACCCAGACTCTTTGGGCATCACCGGCAAGCGCTCGGTCATGCTCGTGGCCCTGCGCCTGTTGCACTACCTCGGCTTCAGCACGGTGTACCTGCTGGGCTGCGACTTCAAGATGGCCGAGGACCGCAAGTACGCCTTCGCCGAGAACCGGGCCGCCAACGCGATCCGGCACAACAACGTGCTCTATGACTCGCTGGCTCGGCGATTCGAGGCCCTCAAGCCGCACTTTGAGAAGCATCGCTTCCGCGTGGTGAACTGCTCTCCAGGCAGCGAGCTGCAGGTCTTCGAGCGCATGGAGTTCGCCGACGCCGTCGCGGCCGCGTCCGCCGAGTGCGGCAAGCCGGTGAACACGCAGGGCTGGTACGAGCCCAACCCGAAACCCCAGGAGGCCGCACGATGAGCGACGGCCCCACCCGCTACTACCTCTATATCCCGGTCTGGGCCACGGGCCGCGCCCCGCAAGGTGGCGGATCGAGCAACTACTCGACGCCGTCGGAGTCGCCGGATTCGTCGTACAGCACGTACTCGACGCCCACCAGCACGCCGAGCATGCCGCCGAGTTACTCGACGACGGGCGATGTGATCTACACGACCGGGCCGGGCGGCACGCCGACGCTGACGTTCTACACCACCGATGCGTTCACCAGCAACACGCCGGGCACGACGCACACGCCGTCGAGCACGCCGAGCGATACGCCGTCGAGCAGCGGTGGCATGTCGTCCACGGGAATGTCGAGCAGCGCGGGCTCCAGCGGCATGAGCAGCTCCGGCGGCGGCAGTTCGTCGGGAATGAGTTCTTCGGGCGCTTCGTCGGGCATGAGTTCCGGGGCCTCCAGCGGCATGTCGTCGGGGGCGAGTTCCGGCATGTCCTCGGGTGGGTCATCGGGTGCGTCCTCCGGAGGATCGTCCGGAGGGGGCAGTTCAGGGGGCGGCTCGTCCGGCGGGGGCGGGTCCAGTGGCGGCGGGAGCGGCCCGGGCGGCTCGGGTCCCGGAGGCTCCGGCCCTGGCGGTTCTGGGCCGGGAGGGTCGGGCCCTGGGGGAAGCGGGCCGGGTGGTTCCGGCCCCGGTGGCTCGGGACCCGGGTCCAACTGCGTGCTGGCGGGAACGCCTGTGCGGCTGGCCTCGGGCCAGACCGTGCCGATCGAGCATCTCAAGCCGGGCGACCGCGTCGCGGCGCTCGATGTGGCGGGCCTCGATCGAGATGTGCCGTGGCGAGCGCAGTACCAGTGGCTGCGTCAGCGATCCGAAGCGGTGCTCACGCCGGTCACCGGCTCCGTGGCCAGCGTCAAGGTCGGCACGCACGATGGGTTCATCACCATCAACGGTCGCCTGCGGCTCACGCCCGAGCATCCGGTGCTCCTGCGCCGCGGCGATGAGGTCGGGTTTGTGTCGGCGGAGTTCGTACTCGTCGGCGACTACCTCGTGCGGCACGACCTCAGCGAGGAGCGCGTCGAGACGATCGCCCGCGCCGGTAATCGCGTCACCACGGTCGCGGTGCATGTGCCCGGCCTCAATGTGTTCCTGGCCGACGGCGTTTGGATCCACAACGACATGCCCGCCACGCAGGCGACCGGGTCGGGATCGGCGTCAGGATCAGGGTCTGGCTCTGGCTCGGGCTCGGGATCGGGATCAGGCTCCTCGAGTGGTAGCGGGTCCGGCTCCGGCAGCGGCAAGTCCAGCGGCTCGTCTATGTCGAGCTCCGGAAGCTCGTCGGGGTCTGGCAGCTCATCTGGTTCATCGAGCGGCAGTGGAAACGAAAGCGGTTCCGGCCCGCCCGGTTCCGGCTCAGGCTCCGGCAGCGCCCAGCAGTCGGTGGCGCTCGGCGAGGGCGCGTCGTCGTTCATCGAGGGAGGCATCGAGGGCGTGCCGCCCGCCAAGTGGCAGCAGAGTGGATTGAGCAGTGGCATCGAAGAGGAGGTGAAGGCGTGATCCCGAAGGTCATCTACACGGCCGACTTGTCCGAGTCCCCCGACCGTCTGCGGCTTGCCGCGTGGAAGCACGCATGGCAGACGCTGCACCCCGAGTGGGACGCCGTCACCTTCACGCTTGACAACCGGCCGCCGATCCTGAACCACGATCAGTGGCAGCAGACGCTCGACCTCAGCGAGCCCGCGGCCTCGGCGGCGCGGCTGAATCTGCTGCGATACGAGGTGCTCGCCCGCGAGGGCGGCGTGTTCGTCGATCCTGATCGCCTGCCGCTGCGCCCGCTCGATGAACTCGTCGCGGGGGTCGGCGCGTTCTGCTCGACGATCGCCAGCCACGGCGCGAGCCGCCCGCACATGCTCTCGCCGTCGGTGCTCGGTGCGACGCGGAACCACCCGATGCTCTGGCACGCGATCCGCGACCTGCCGCACTCGGTGCTGGTCTATCGCGGTGTGTGGGACCAGAGCGGGCCGGGCTTCCTCACCCGTGTGGTTCGCGACCACGGACACTTCCGCGACGTTGTGCCGTTCCACTGGGCGCTCTTCGAGCAGGGCGAGGAAGCCGCCAAGGCCCACGGCGGCGCGTTCGGGTTCGTGACCGGCAAGACGGTGGAGGTCGCGGCTTGAGCACCACCGCAACCGCCACCTCGATCCCGCGGGTCCTGCACCAGATATGGCTGGGCAAGGGCGAGATGCCCCTGCACCAGCGGCGCTGGCGGCGTCGCTTCGCCGAGATGAACCCGCACTGGGACATGCGGCTGTGGACGGACGACAACCTGCCGCCGATCCTCAACCGCAACGCATGGGCGGCCTGCAGCAACGTCGGCGGCACGCCCGGCTGCGTGATGCGTTCGGACATCCTGCGGCTCGAACTCCTGGCCCGTTTCGGAGGCGTGTACCTCGACACCGACGTGAAGCCGATCCGCCCGCTCGACGAGATGTGCCCGCCCGAGGTGATCGCGTGGGCGGCGTGCGAGCAGCTCGACATCGTCACCAACGCCGCAATGGGCTTTCCGGCCAACCACCCGGCGATGTGGCACATGGTGGCGATGATCGAAGAGTCGTTCTTCGAGCGCCGGTACGTTGGCGATCAAGCCGGACCGGGGCTCCTCGCTCGCGTGGTCACCCAGTACGACGACGTTGCTCTCTACCCGCCCGCGTACTTCCACCCGACCGTCGGGGAGTCGAAGTCCAATCCCGACGCGCCCGTGTTCCTGAAAGCAGCGCACCTCTTTGCCGGGACGTGGGTGGAGGACAACCGGGACCGGTACGAGCAGATGTGGGAGGCAAACATCTAGACCGTTCAGAATGCAAACGAAGCAGCTTTCTCTATCCAGAAAAGAGGGAGTACCGCTCAAAAACCTTACAAATCGGATCGCATCGATTGGTTGGATTTCACGTATCGCATGTGTTATACTCATCGGCATAGATGCACGCGATGCCATCCAATCCGAGGTCGATCATGCCACGAGCCGCTCGCTCCAATGACATCGTGCCCACTGATTACGGCTCCAAGATCAAGGAGCTTCGCGGTCGGCTCGGTCTGACGCAGGTGCTTCTGGCCGAGCGGCTCGGGGTTTCTTTCGCAACCGTGAACCGCTGGGAAAACGCTCAGAGTCGCCCGTCTCCATTGGCGTGGCAGCAAATCCTCGAACTGGGTGGAGAACGCGACGACGCAGTGCCGGTTACCGACCAGCCCGTTGCTGGGCCTCTGGACTTCACGGGCAGAGCGGAGGCCATCCGAGCTCTGGCGGAAGGCGAGCGTCTCTCCTTCGGTCACATGGCCAACCCGGCGTTTGCGACCGAGATCGCGCAGATCGATCCGCTTCCACACCAGCGCATCGCGGTGTACGACTACATGCTGAAGCAGCCGCGGCTTAGGTTCCTGCTCGCCGATGACGCTGGCGCAGGCAAGACCATCATGACCGGTCTCTACATCCGCGAGATGATCTCGCGGCGGCTGATCCGGCGCGTGCTGGTCGTCCCGCCTGCTGGCCTCGTCGGCAACTGGCGGCGCGAACTGTCGACGTTGTTCAGCCTGTCGTTCCGTGTGGTTGAGGGTTCTGAGGCCGCCAACAGCAATCCGTTTGTCGGCGACGATAGTGATCGCGCTATCGTCAGCGTCGACACGCTCTCGGGGCCTCGCATGTTTGGTCGTCTTCGCGAGGCCGAGGTCCAGCCGTATGACCTGGTGATCTTCGACGAGGCCCACAAGCTCGCGTCTGATCGAGGGGCCGACCTCCGCGTGCGTCGCACTGACCGTTACCGCCTGGCCGAGGCGCTCGCTGGCGTTCCAGACCTCGATGCCGCCTGGACTCTCCCGTGGAGCGCAACGAATCTGCTACTGCTCACCGCGACGCCGCACATGGGGAAAGACTACCCCTATTTCGCGCTCTGGAAGCTCATAGCGCCTTCGGTCATTTCAACGCCCGAAGCCTTCGCGGCGTTCCCCCCTGATCAGCGTCGACTGCATTTCATGCGTCGCACCAAAGAAGAAATGGTGACGTTGTCGGGACGTCCGCTCTACCCGACGCGTGTTTCCGATACGTTGGGCTACGCCTTGTCGCAGGGCGAGGTCAGCGAGCAGAAGCTCTACGACGACACGACGGAGTACCTCCGACACGTCTACAACAAAGCAAAACTGTTGAACCGCTCGGCCGCCCGGCTGGCCATGAGCGTGTTCCAGCGCCGTCTGGCTAGCTCGACCTACGCAATGCTGCGTTCGTTTGAGCGCCGTATTGAGCGGCTCACCGCCCTCATCGACGACGTGCAGGCGGGCAAGATCACGATGGAGCAGATCATCACGCTCCAGCGGCGAATGTCAGATGACGACGATGTGCTGGACTCCAAAACGGCGGACGAAGAGCGATCCCCGACCGATGGCGGCGAGGAAAACGAGAAAGCGGAGGAGACGCTTCTGCAAGGCGTCATCGCGGCGTCGATCGGAGACCTCATCGCCGAGCGCGAACAAGTTCAGGGCCTGCGAAATCTGGCCCAGCGGGTCTTCGACAAGGGCATTGAGTCCAAGTTCGAAAAGCTCCGCGAGATCGTTCTCGACGATCGCTTTGCCCACGAGAAACTGATTGTCTTCACCGAGCACCGCGACACGCTTGAGTTCCTGGTTCGCCGTATGAACGGCATGGGGTACACAGGCCAGGTGGCCCAGATCCACGGCGGCATGCACTACACCGAGCGTGAGGAACAAGTCGAGAAGTTCCGCAAGCCGCTGGAAAAGGGTGGCGCACGCTTCATGATCTGCACCGATGCCGCCGCTGAGGGCATCAACCTGCAGTTCTGTTGGGTGATGATCAACTACGACGTCCCGTGGAACCCCGCCCGCCTTGAGCAGCGCATGGGCCGCATCCACAGGTACGGACAGAAGCACGACCCCGTCATCATCATGAACCTCATCGCGCCCGACACACGCGAGGGCAAGGTCATGGAGACGCTGCTTGAGAAGCTGGAGCGAATCCGCAAGCAGCTCAACTCCGACAAGGTGTTCGACGTGATCGGTCGGTTGTTCCAGGGTGTATCGATCAAGCAGTACATGGAGGCCGCCATCGAGGAGGATGACGCTGACGCCGTTGCCTCCAAGCTCGGCGGCATCTTGACGAAGGAGCAAGTCGAAGCCCTCGCCGAGCGAGAGAAGAAGCTCTTTGGCGATGGCGGCGACGTCAAGCGTGAGTTGCCCCGAATTCGATCGGAGCTCGACAACGAGGCATATCGGCGTCTTCTTCCTGGCTACGTCCGGCAGTACATCGAGAATGCCGCACCCTTGGTGGACATCCAGATCGAAGGCGATGCTCGTGCATACTTCTCGCTGACGCCAGCACGGCGAGGCGCGATCGATCGCATTCTCCCGACGCTCGATTCCTACCCGGTCAAGCTTCACGAGCGGCTGACAGTTTCTCGCCCGCCCAGCAAAACCGACGGCATCTGGGTTCACCCCGGCGAGCCAGTGTTCGAAGAGTTTCGCTCGATCGTGTCAGACCGTTTGAGTGCGGAGGCATCGCGCGGTGCGGTGTTTGTTGATCCCAACTCCGATCGCCCGTACCTGTTCCACCTTGCTCTTGTTTCGGTTGTGCGGGAAGCGGACCCTCAGATGGCCGAGTTCAGCGCGACTGCTGCTCTGGAATGCCGGCTCGTCGGTGTCAAACAGTTTGAGGGTTCGGAGCTTCAGGTCTGTCCTGTCGAGCATCTCTTGCTGCTCAAGGGCGGCGAAGGCCTGCCTCCTGCAGCGCAGCGCCTTGCTGTCGCCGCACCGGGTTACCGCGAACAGGCCTCTGCGTTCATCGTCGAACGCGTTGCCCGGCAACTTGCCGTCGGCCGAAAGGAGCTTCTGCTCTCGACCCTCGAGGAGCGAGAAGGGTTCCTCCGTCGTGGTTTCAGCTATCAGGAAGCTGAACTTGCGGCCGCCCGGGCGAAGCATGCCGAGAAGGCCCGCGCCGGCAATCGTGCCGCGATCAAGGAGTTTGAGGACATCAAGCGAGCTCAGCGCGAGCTTGCATCACGCCGCGACCATGCCATCGCCGTCATCCGCCGCGAACCCGAGTTGGTCGGGCTCGCACCGATCCACTTCTTGGCCCACGCTCTTGTCGTGCCCTCGTCGGACCCCCTAGACCGGGAGCGTCACGACGCTGATGTGGAGCAGGTTGCCATGCAGATTGCATGGGCGTGGGAAGAGTCCGAAGGGGCCATCGTCAAAGACGTTCACACCCCCGAACTCGCGCGAGCAGCCGGCCTTCCCGATTACCCGGGCTTTGATCTGCTGTCGATCCGCCCCAGCGGCGAGAAGCGCGGCATCGAAGTGAAAGGTCGGGGCACGACCGGCGATGTGGAGCTGTTCTCCAACGAGTGGGCGAAGGCGTGTAACCTCGGTCAGGGCTATTGGCTCTATGTGGTCTACGACTGCGCCACTCCCAAGCCCCGTCGTGTCCGTGTGCGCGACCCCTTCAATCGGCTGCTGGCCAAGGCCAAGGGGAGCATTCTGCTCAGCGCGAAGCAGATTCTCGAAGCAGAGGGGGGCGACTGATGAAATGGGATGATGACCTGAAGGGGCCGGCGCTTCAAATCGCCGGGACCCCGAACTCTCCTCTGTGCGTTGTAGCCGGACCCGGTACCGGCAAGACGTTCGCGCTGATGCGCCGCCTCACACGATTGATCGAGGTCGACAAGGCCGACCCTTCACGCATTCTCGCGTGTACGTTCACACGGACCGCCGCTGAGGACATCACACGCGCAGTGGCAAACCTCGGCGTGACGGGCGCAGATGACATCGCTACGCAAACCGTGCACGGTCTTTGCTTCTCGATGCTCTCCAGCCAGGATGTTCTGGCAGCCACCGGCCGCGTGCCGCGGCCGCTCTTGCGATTCGAGGAGCGGTTTCTCCTGCAAGACCTGAGCAAGGCTGGCCTGGGCGGAGTTCGAGACGCCGGCAAGAAGCTCAAGGCGTTCTCTGCAGCGTGGGCACGCCTGCAGCATGAGCAGCCTGGCTGGCCCCAGGACGTCAACGACCAGCAGTTCCAAGCAGCCCTGTTGTCGTGGCTGAAGTTTCACCGCGCCATGCTCATCGGCGAGCTCATTCCTGAAGGCATCAAGTACCTCCGACTCAACGCCCAATCGCCGTACCGGACTGCGTTCGACCATGTGCTCGTGGATGAGTACCAGGATTTGAACCGCGCGGAGCAGCAGCTGGTTGAGTATCTCGCCAACGGCAGTCTGGTCGTCATCGGTGATGAGGATCAGTCGATCTACTCGTTCAAGCACGCACACCCCGAGGGCATCGTCGAGTTTCCGAAGTCCCACCCCAACACGGAGGAGGCGGGGCTGGATGAGTGCCGTCGTTGCCCGCACAAGGTCGTGGCGATGGCAAACGCGCTGATCCAGCACAACACGACTCGGAGCAGCCGTCAGCTCAAGCCGTTTGCGGGCAACCCCGCCGGCGAGATCTTCAGCGTCCAGTGGCCAGGCATGGCAGAAGAGGCGGCTGGCATTGCCACGTTCATCAAGGCCCGCGCGGATGCGGGCACGCTGATCCCCGGCAACGTTCTCGTGCTCGCGCCACGCCGCGAGTTTGGCTACCTCGTCCGAGACGAGTTGATCAAGGCCGGTGTGTCGGCTCACAGTTTTTTCAGCGAGGAGCTGCTCGATGGCAACCCCAAGGATCTGGCCGAATCAAAGGCGCAGCAGGCTTTGGCGCTCTTGATACTGTTGGCAGACCCAGACGACAGAGTTGCGCTTCGCTGCTGGTGCGGGTTCGGTAATAACTCGCTCGCGGATGGCGCATGGTCGAGACTGCGGACCCACTGCGAAACGAGCGGGGATAGCCCCTGGCAAGCGCTTGAGAAGCTGGTCGACGGCACGCTGACGCTTCCCCATACGGGCTACCTGGTGACCCGCTTCAACGCTCTCAAGGCCGAGATTGTCCGTCTCGATGCTCTGCGCGGTCAAGCCCTCGTCGATGCCGTACTCCCGAGCACCGAAGCGTGGGCAGTGCCGCTGGCTGAGAACGCCAAGGGCATCGAGGATGAGGACTTTGGCGCTCAAGAACTCAGTGATGCCATCCGCCGCAATGTCTCGCAGCCCGAGATGCCCACCAACGTGGACTACGTCCGGGTCATGAGCCTGCACAAATCGAAGGGTCTGACCTCTGATCTCGTGGTCGTGTGCGGTTGCCTCGATGGTCTGATCCCCACGGTCGATGACGAAGCCACGCCTCAAGAGCAGCAGAGATCGCTTGAGGAGCAACGTCGCCTGTTCTACGTCGCCATCACGCGCACCAAGAAGACGCTCGTGCTCTCGTCCGTGACGGGCATTCCGGCTGCCCTCGCCTTCAAGATGCGTGCTCGCACGAACCGCACCGTGGGCGGCGTCGCACACACCGTAACCTCTGGATTCGTACACGAACTCGGCCCGGAGTGCCCCGCGGCCATCACCGGTGCCCAGTTTCTGTCTGCAACAATCGGGACCACCGCATGACCGACCACTCTCGCCTCATCGAGCACGCATTCCCGCTGAAGCAGGCGTCTCTGGACTCCGTTCACGAGAAGAACGTGCGTCATGGACACATCTCGACCCTTCACATCTGGCCTGCAAGGCGTCCGTTGGCCGCAAGTCGGGCGGCACTCATCGCCACGCTTCTGCCAGACCCCGGCACTCCTGAAGCGCGGAAGGCCTTGTGTGACAAGATTGGCGGACGAGTCGTCAAGAGGATCGAGAAGAAGAAGATGCCCAACGGCTCCACAGTCGAGCGGGAGAAGCTTGAGACAGAAGGCGGAATCCTGCGATGGGGTCGCGAGACGGAGAATGCTGACACACTCGACTGGGTTCGCCAAGAGATCCGCAAGGCGTATGGCGGTCGAGCCCCAAAGGTGCTTGACCCGTTCTCTGGTGGCGGTGCGATTCCGCTAGAGGCCATGCGTCTCGGTTGCGACGTAACGGCCGTCGACATCAACCCAGTGGCGTGGTTCATCCTGAAGTGCACGCTGGAATACCCGCAAAAGCTCGCCGGACAAGCCCGCCCGCTCCCCGCCTTCATCCTACGGGATGAGGACTTCATGGCCGAGTTTTTTGTCAAGGCCAAGGGCATGACGAAGGCTCAAGTGTCGAAGGCGATGGAGCGCATTGGACGAAAGATCGGGGATGGCGAGCAGACCAATCTGGATTTCGGTGCTGCCGCGGGTGAGACCGATGCAGACCTTGGATGGCACGTGCGCGCATGGGGACGTTGGGTTCTCGATCACGCCAGGCGCGACCTGTCCAAGCTCTATCCGACCTACGCGGACTTCGAACCGCTCAAAGCAACGGGCAAGCCCTACGAGCGACACCCGCTCCGACTGGTGCCCGTCAACGAGCGGGGCGTGGCGGACGTCTCAGTGTTCAATCGGGAGTTTTCAGCAGACTATCTGGCCGGAAAGGGCAACCCACGCTGGATTGCAAAGCCCACGGTGGCCTATTTCTGGGCGAAGTCCGTCACCTGCAAGAACTGTCGTGCGACCGTACCCCTTCTCAAGACGCGATGGCTTTGCAAGAAGAGCAACAAGCGAGTCGTGCTCACAATGGCTCCAAACGCCGATCGCACGGGTGTGGTGTTTGGTATCGAGTCCGGCGTCGAGAGCAGGGGCGGAAACGCCGCCCAAAGACGTGAGCACGATAAACGAGTTGGTGCCGGGACGATGAGCCGAGCAGGGGCCAAGTGCCCCTGTTGTCCCAGCATCATGACTATGGAAGACATCCGGGTGGAAGGAAAGGCTGGCCGGATTGGAAGTGTGATGACGGCTGTTGCTGTCGACACTCCGAGCGGGAAGGCGTATCGCCTCCCGACTCCAGAGGAGCTGGAGGTAGCTTCACCAACTGAGGCCGCCGTTCAACGGACGTTTCAAGAGGGCCGCGTGCCGTTTGGTGTGCCAGAGGAACCAACGCCCGCAGGCGGAGGTTCGGGCGCAGGGCGTGCATTCAGCGTCCAGGGGTATGGACTGATGAAATGGCGTGACTTGTTCACGTCACGCCAGCTCATTGCTCTGGGCACGTTTGTTGCCCACGCGCGCAAGACCCGTTCGGAGATGGCCTCGCTCTCGTATCCGCAAGAGTGGTCTGAAGCGGTCGCCGCGTACTTGGCGTGCGGCTTTGACCGCATGTTGGATTTCAACTCCTCGATGCTGGCATGGATCATCAGCGTGGAGGCGATTCGCAACACGTTCGGCCGATGGGCACTCCCCATGAGCTGGGACTTTTGTGAAGCCGCTCCGATCAATGCAGTTCGCGGCGGATGGGACATGTGCCTCGGCGCCGTCATGGAAAGCAATCCTGTCTTGACGCGTGCTGCTCTCGCTGCACAGACACAGCCACACGTCCTCCGCCAAAGTGCGATGCAGGCGATGGTGCCAAACACATTTGATGCAATCGTGACCGATCCGCCATACTACGATGCCATCCCTTACTCAGACTTGATGGACTACTTCTATGTGTGGATGCGACGGATGCTCGGCGGCATGTCGCGACCAACTGACGAAGTGTTCGCTGAGGCCGTGTCACCAAAATGGGACAGCACCAAGGACGATGGGGAGTTGATCGACGACTCCAGCCGACATGGAAACGACGCTGCAAAAAGTAAGCAGGCGTACGAAGACGGGATGGCTCGGGTGTTCTCACAGTGCGCCGCTTCACTGAACGCGAGCGGTCGGCTCGTCGTAGTGTTCGCAAACAAGCAGCCTGATGCATGGGAGACTTTGGTGTCCTCCATCATTCGAGCGGGCTTCACCGTCGATGGCTCCTGGCCAATTCAGACGGAGCAAGCAGCTCGCATGCGTGCGCAGAGTTCGGCGGCACTCGCATCGTCTGTATGGCTCGTGTGCAAGAAGAGACCGGTCGCTGCTGCGATTGGATGGGACAATCGTGTCCTGGAGGAAATGCGGGCGAACATCAGCAACCGACTCCACGAGTACTGGGATGCAGGAATCAAGGGGCCAGACTTTATCTGGGCTGCTACTGGCCCAGCACTCGAAGCATTCAGCAAGCACCCCGTCGTCAAGAAGGCGAACGGCCCAGGCACGATGACCGTGGCTGAGTTCCTGTCTCACGTTCGCAGGCTTGTCGTGGATTATGTTGTTGGCCAAGTGCTTTCAGGCGAGAAAGGTGATTCGGCATCGAGTGGAAGTGGCACGGCCTCTGATCGACTTGACGAACCGACGGCCTATTACCTGTTGCATCGAAATGACTTTGGCCTCGGTGATGGACCAGTCGGCACCGTGATCCTCTATGCCGTTTCGTGCGGATTGTCCGATCGTGACCTCATTGACACATGGGACCTTGCGGCAAAGGTCGGTGGCGACGCTGTCTCGGACGACGATGCGGAGGATGACTCGGACGGTGACGCAGAGGAGTCGGATGATCATGCGGACACTGGAAGCGGGGGCAGCACCATTCGTCTCAAGCGGTGGAGCGAGCGCACCGGCAGGACCGGTGCCTCCATTGGCTACGAAGCGCCCGGCGGGCGTCCAGTTCCGCTGATCGATCGTGTCCATCGTCTCATGCAGCTCTATAAGGCAGGTGACATCGGCAAGGTCGATGAGTTCCTTGATGAGCATGGTCTGCGTCGGAACGAACTGTTCAAGCGGGTCATCCAGTCGCTGATTGAGGTGTCGCGGAGAGAACGTGGCACATCCGCCGGCGGCCGTGATGACCACGGGGACGAAACCACGCTTCTTGAAGCGCTGAGTAATCACATTGGCGCAAAGGGCGCAAAGAAGCAGACCGGACAACGCGAACTGGGCGACGGCTCCGAAAGTTGGACAGCTGTTTCAGCAGAATGACACACCTTCGAGTACAGCTGTACTACGTTGGAACACGGCCTAGCGATTGGACGACATGTATGACAGACCACTCACGCCTCATCGAGCACGCATTCCCGCTAAAGCAGACATCGTTGGACTCTCTCCACGAGAAGAATGTGCGTCACGGGCACATCTCAACCATCCACATCTGGCCAGCGCGGCGTCCGCTTGCAGCAAGCCGCGCAGCGATCATCGCCACCCTCTTGCATGATCCTGGCACGCCAGAAGCTCGGCAGGAGCTCTGCGAGAAGATCGGTGGGCGAGTGATAAAGAGGATCGAAAAGAAGCAGATGCCGAATGGATCCACGGTCGAGCGAGAGAAACTCGATACCGAGGGCGGCATTCTTCATTGGGGACGCGAAACGGAGAACGCACAGACACTCGAGTGGTTCCGGCAGGAGATTCGAAAGACCTATGGTGGGCGCGCGCCAAAGGTGCTTGACCCATTCTCGGGCGGCGGTGCAATTCCGCTGGAGGCGCTGCGTCTTGGTTGCGAGACCACTGCGGTTGACCTCAATCCGGTCGCCTGGTTCATTCTTAAGTGCACCCTCGAATACCCGCAGAAGCTGGCTGGTCATGTTCGTCCATTGCCATCCTTCATCCACAGCGACGAAGCGTTCATGTCCGACTTCTTCACGAAGGCGAAGGGCATGACCAAAGGACAAGCTGCAAAGGCGATGGAGCGACTCGGAAGACGGGTAAGGGAGGGCGAACAGACGAACCTGGATTTTCAAGCAGAACTAGGAGAACTCGACGCGAACTTTGCTTGGCACGTTCGCGCGTGGAGCAAATGGGTCCTCGAACGAGTCCGCCGAGACGTGGCACGCTACTACCCGACCTATGCCGACTTCGAGCCACTTAAGGTCAGCGCTAAGCCCTACGAGCGACAGCCTATGCGACTCGTTCCACTCGACACGAACGGAGTAGCTAACGGCGATCTCCTCAACAAGGAGTTCTCCAAGGACTACCTGGAGGTTAAGGGCAATCCACGTTGGGTCACCAAGCGAACAGTTGCGTATTTGTGGGCGCGAACAGCGACCTGCAAGAACTGTCGTGCCGTCATGCCGCTCCTAAAGACGCGATGGCTCGCCCGAACCAACTCGCAGCGGGTGATCTTTGACGTTGCCCCTAGCCAAGACCGCAAACGCGTTGTGTTCTCGATCCGCGAGGATGTGCCTCATTCGGGAGGGAACAATGCGCAACGGCGGGAGCACGACAAGCAGTTGGGGCGAGGTACGATGTCGAGGTCTGGTGCCAAGTGCCCGTGCTGCAGCACCATCATGACGATGGAAGACCTGCAACACGAAGGGAAATCCGGCCGGCTTGGTAGCCAGATGACGGCCGTTGCCACCGACGGTCCAAAGGGAAAGGAGTTTCGTCAGCCGACTCCGCTCGAGCTCTCGACCGCTGTGCCATCAGCTTCTGACATTGAGGAGGCATTTGCCGATGTACCGTTCGGGAAGCCAGACGAATGTCTGGTTGAAGACGCCAAGAAGAACACTTGGTGCGTGCAGTATGGCATAGACCAATTTTCAAAGCTCTACACTCCACGTCAACTCGTCGGTCTAGGTCGCCTTGTTTCGGCCATTCGAGCAATTCGCACAGCTGGCGAAAAGGACGGGTACTCTCCGGAGTGGCTACACGCGATCACCTGCTACCTTGCCGCCACGATGTCACGGCTTGCGGATTTCTTCAACTGCGGCGCGCAGTGGAAGCTTGACCGCGCGACGATCAATCACCTGTTCGTGCGATATGCCCTGCCGCTGAGTTGGGACTACGCGGAGGGGAACATTCTCGGTGACCTTCCGGGAAGCTTCGACATCTGTGCTCGGAAAGTGGCCGTGGCGCTCGACACGATCGCCCGATGGGATGTCGGACGCGATCGGATTACGGTGGTTCAAGGCTCCTCAAAGTCGATGGAGTTCGGTGGTGGCTTCGATGCCGTCATTACTGATCCTCCGTACTACAACGCCATTGGCTATGCCGTGCTCATGGACTATTTCTACGTGTGGTTGAGGAGGATCACGTACGGCCTCGATGCTGAATTCGACCGTGCTTTTCGTGAGCCTCTGTCGCCCAAGTGGAGTCAGGAAGCCGATGACGGCGAATTGATCGACGACGCCTCCCGTCATGGTGGCGATCAAGAGAAGTCCAAGGCAGCGTATGAACGGGGCATGGAGGCGGTGTTTAGGCGCTGTGGAGAGGCCCTAAACCCCGATGGCAGGCTCGTCATTGTGTTCGCTCACAAGGACCCTATTGCTTGGGAAGCGCTGGTTGCCGCGATTATTCGAGCTGGGTATGTCGTAGATGGCAGCTGGCCGATTCAGACAGAACAGGCGACCCGGATGAGGGCTCTGTCTTCGGCCGCGCTGTCGTCCTCCGTGTGGCTGGTTTGCAGAAAGAGACCAGCATCGGCGGGTGTGGGCTGGGACAACCGTGTGCTCGAAGAGATGAAGCGAAACATTGGCATCCGCCTACGCGAGTACTGGGATGCAGGGATCAAGGGGCCTGACTTTATCTGGGCTGCGACAGGCCCGGCTCTTGAAGCTTTCAGCAAGTATCCGGTGGTAAGGCGTGCGAACGGACCAGGCACAATGACCGTGACGGAGTTCCTTTCGGAGGTGCGTCGACTCGTAGTGGATTATGTCGTAGGTCAAGTGCTCTCTGGAACTGATGGCGATTCCGGCAGTGGTGCTGCTGCTGACCGACTCGATGAACCGACGGCGTACTACCTGCTCCACCGAAACGACTTCGGCCTTGGCGATGCCCCTGTTGGGACGGTGATTCTGTACGCGGTGTCGTGCGGCTTGTCGGATCGAGACCTGTGTTCCACTTGGGAACTCGCAGTGAAGAGCGGCGACGACGCAGACGCAGACGCTGGAGATTACAGGGAAGAAGACGATGACGATGATGAACCATCTGAGCAGGACTCGGGTGGAAAGGGAAGCACACTTAGGCTCAAGCGGTGGAATGAGCGAACAGGACGGGACAGTGCGTCAATTGGGTACGACGCACCCGGGGGGCGTCCCGTTCCGTTGATTGACCGCGTTCATCGACTGATGCAGCTGTATAAGGCCGGTGACATCGGCAAGGTAGATACGTTTCTCGACGAACATGGACTGCGCCGGCACGAGCTCTTTAAGCGGGTCATTCAGTCCCTTATCGAGGTGTCGCGTCGAGAACGGGGCACGGCTGCAAGCGGGCGTGGTGATCACGGGGATGAGACCATTCTACTTGAAGCGCTCAGTAACCACATCAGTGCAAAGGGCGCGAAGCGGCAGACGGGACAGCGGGAACTTGGCGACGAATCTGGCACTTGGTCGGCCGCGACATCGGCCGAGGTGGAGTAAAACATATGGCAAAGCTACCTTGGAAACCCTGGCACGAAGTGGTCAAGCTGCGGGACGATCTGAAGTCCGGCGAGCTTCCCCTGCACATGTTCGCTGCGGATCTCTACGAGGTCCTCATGCAGAATGGCAAGCGGCCGATCTACGAGAAGCCGGAGAACTTCTTCGCGCTCACGTTCCCCACGCACAATCTGCGCGCGCTGGTGAGGGATGTGGTGCTCCGCTTGGCCGGGAAGAACGACAAGGCCGTGCGGCAGTTGGAGCTCACCTATGGCGGTGGCAAGACGCACACCCTGATCACGCTGCGACACCTGGCTCACGATCCGGCCGCCCTCCCGGACCTGCCCGCAGTGGCCGAGTTTGAACAGGCGATCGGCATGAAGCCCCCGAAGGCCCGCGTGGCGGGCTTGTGCTTCGACAAGCTCGATGTCGAGACGGGCATGGACGTCCGTTCGCCGGACGGCAATGTTCGACGGCTCAAGCAGCCGTGGAGCGTGCTGGCGTACCAGATCGCTGGCGACGATGGACTCAAGCTGCTTCACGCTGACAAGAAGGCCGAGGAACGCGAGTCTGCACCGGCGGAGAATGTGTTGACGGAGCTCTTGGAGTTGCCCGTCAAGCAGGGGATGGGCGTGCTAATCCTCATCGACGAGGTGTTGATGTATGTGCGCGAGAAGGTCGCACTGACGCCCGAGTATCGGGCGAGGATGGTGAACTTCTTCCAGTATCTGACGCAGGCAGCGACGAAGGTCGATCGATGCTGCATCGTGGCGTCACTGCTGGCCAGCGACCCGAAGAAGAACGATGCCTTCGGCAATGAGCTCAAGAGCGAGCTTTACGATATCTTCCAACGCCAGCGTGAGGAGGCCGTTGAACCCGTCGTCAAGGAGGATGTGGCCGAGGTGCTCCGGCGTCGTTTCTTCACGACTGAGTCGATCAAGACGCCGGGCGACTTCAAGCAGCATGTAATCGCTGCGATCAAGGGCATCGCAGACCTTGATGAACAAACAGCCAAGCAGGGAGTGGCGACGGAGGAGCGATACCTCAAGAGCTTCCCGTTCCACCCTGAACTGACTGAGGTGTTTTACAGCAAGTGGACCCAGCTGGACGGCTTCCAGCGCACACGCGGTGTGCTGAGGACGTTCGCGCTGGCGCTCCGCGAGGCGGAGAAGTGGGACACCAGCCCGCTCGTTGGACCTGCCGCTTTCCTGGGTGCGCCGGGAAAGGCGGGTCTGTCGGAAGCGGTTGGGGAACTGGTCACGGTGGCCGACACCGGCGGCGGCGACGGCGGCCGACGCCAGGCGTGGACGGGCATCCTCGTCGGCGAACTGACGCAGGCCCAGAGCATCCAGGTGGAATCGGTCGGTCTCAAGTTCCGCGAGATCGAGGAGGCGGTCATCGCCACGTTCCTCCACTCGCAGCCGATCGGCCAGTCGGCGAAAACGCGGGAGCTGATGCTCCTCCTCGGGCCGACGCGGCCGTTCAAAATCGACCTTGAGAAGGGCTTGATGCGTTGGGCGCAGACAAGCCATTGGCTTGATGACCGCCTCGCGCCGGGTGGGAACGACTTGCCGGCGCAATGGCGTTTGGGCAACCGTCCGAACCTGAACCAGATGCACTCGAAGGCGGCTTCGGACATCTCGGACGATGTCGCTCGGGCGCGGTTGATCGACGAGATCGGCAAGACGAAGGCCCTCACCGCTGGTGCATCGGCCGCGGGAGTTCGGGTCCACACGCTCCCGGCGAAGCCGAAGGAGATCGATGACGACGGCATCTTCCGCTACGCCGTCCTGGGGCCAAGTGCGTCGTCTGAATCCGGCAAGCCAAGTCCTGAGGCGAAGCGATTCCTCGATGAGACGACCGGGCCAGAGAAGCCTCGCGTGTTTCGCAACTCGGCGTTGCTGCTGTGCCCTTCCAAGGACGGCCTTGAAGTGGCGATGGCGCGCGTGCGTGAACTCATGGCATGGGATGTGGTGCAGAAGGATCTCAAGGAACAGGAGAAGGAGGGCAACATCGACGCCTCGCGGATGGCGACGTTGTCGATGAACATCGACAAGGCCAAGGGCCGCGTTCCTGAGGCGGTGAAGCAGGCGTACTGCATCGTCGTCACCGTCAACGAGAAGGACGATGTGCATGCGTTCAAAATCACGGTTACGGACGACCCGATCTTCCAGACCATCAAGGAGGATCAGCGCTCACGGATTCAGGACACGGCAGTCACCGCCGAAGCCCTGTTGCCCGATGGCCCGTACAGCCTTTGGAAAGAGGGCGAGACCAGTCGGCGCGTGAAGGACCTGGCGGGGGCGTTCGCGCAGATGCCGCATCTCCCGAAGATGCTCAAGGCGCAGGCGATCAGCGACACACTTGTGGAAGGGTGTGTTCAAGGCGCGTTTGTGCTCCGGCTCATGCGGCCGGATCGCACGTTCCGCACTTGGTGGCGGTCGCGGCCTGACGAGGCGGCCCTTGGAGATCCAGCGTTGGAATTGGTTCTGCCAAAGGCTGCGGAGCTCACGGACATTGAGCCCGAACTCCTGCGGCAAGGCGCGCTGCCGAGCCTGTGGACGGGCGAGCAGATCTCCGTCGCAGACGTTGCTTCATACTTCAGCGGCACCAAGATTGTGCAGGTTCCTCGAGACGGCTACGACGAGCCCGTGCAGATCCCCAAGGCGACGAGGGCGGCCATCGAGAAGGCCGTTTCGGAAGCGGTCGAAGCGAGCATCGTCTGGCTGACGTCGGGGCCGGCCAGTCTCCTAGGCGAGCCGATTCCGGCAGGGATCCTGACCGATGCCGCTTGTCTGCTTCCGCCCCCTGCTGCGATCACGGCCGCGGAAATCCTACCGGAGAACCTCCCCACGGCTTGGCAGGCAGGTGAGGCCGCACCGCTGTCCATCGCGACCTCGCTTTCACAGAAGGCTGGACGCACGCTGCCGTGGAAAACTGTTCGTGACGTGATTGGCGGAGCAATCGCCGCTCGCTTCGTATCGGTAGGCTCGGGAGTCTGGCCCTGCGATCTTGCGGGTGCAGGTGCGGTTCGGCTCAAGGTTGTCGCTGGATCCGCTGGTGGCGGCGGGGGTGGCGGCGCTGGTGGCGATGGCCGCAAGCCCAACGTCCTGGCCGCGTCGGCAGACTTCGAGCCGGCGGAGATTCAGGATCTCAGCGACCACATGGCTCGGCTGCTGGAGATCCGCGCGAAGGCCAACGTACCAATCAAGTTCCACGTGCGGGTGGAGCTTGGCGATGGCACAAAGCCCCTGGACAAGAAGGTGTTGGCCGAGTTCAACCAAGAACTCGGCTCGCTCAAGGATGGGTTCTCCCTTCAGTGAAGCGGGTCGTGGCGTATGCCTTCTGTCGGGAGCGATTGTTGATGTGTCTCCTCACTGTGCTGGTTCGTCCCTATGCCCTCTTCCCTCTCATGGCTCGATTTCGCTGAATCTGATCGCCAACGCGCGATGCAGGTGATCGATTTGTTCCGCGAGAAAGGCACGGTTGACGAGCTGGGCTTCGCACCGATCCGTGATGCGTTTGCCGACTACTTCTTCCCCGGCACATCGACCATTCAGACAAGGGCCCGGTACTTCCTCTTCGTGCCGTGGATCATGCTGCGATATGAGCGCCGCAAGCTATCCGTTCAGGAGCGAACCAGCAAGCTCCGAATGCGGGAGACAAGGCTCATCAACGCTCTTCTGGAAGGTTGCGAGGATCCCACTGGCATCATCGGCCGCGAGGCGCAGGCCAGCCTGCGACGAATGCCGAGCAGCGTCTACTGGCGTGGACTGCACCTCTGGGGCATTCGGCTGTTTACTGGATCGATCGACCAGTACTTCCGGCGTTTGTCGCGAGATCGTGACGGCCCAACGGTACCCGTATTGACGGATGACGGGGAGCCGGTCGGGGCGAGTTCCCGCAACTGGCACCCGTCTCTTCCGCCGGAGCCCGACAAGCTCTACGAGTCCGCCACACTGGCGCTCTCGAATGCGGAGGCTCAGTTCCTCCGGGACCGCATCTGCACAAACCAACCGGGGTCCATGCTCGCACATGTGATCACTCGGGTAGCGGATGAGCTGAACGCGGACTTCGCATGGGACTCAAGTCTTCAGGGGGTGCTGCCCAGCAACCTTCGCGTGGAGCTTGAGCACGCGCGCTTGTTCGCAGTGTGTGCATGGGGTGGGCCCCTCATCTACTCCCGCCTGATCGCCACGATGAAGCCCGGGAGCGACGAACTGCTGGAGAAGCTCAATGTTGCCCTTGGGGAGTGGCAGAGTCAGCTCGCGGTCGATGCATCCAAGCTCGACGGATGGAACAGGGGCGAGTTCTGGGCCCTGGTGCATCGCCTTAACCCACGCTTGTCTGCTCGCACAGAGGACTTTGCTGACCAGTGGATCGCGATCGCCAGACGTGCTGCCGCGGGCGAGCCGGTGTGGTCCGACGAAGGGGTGCGAGCGCTGATCGTCAAGCGTGAGCGTCAACTCAAAGGCGGCCGGGCTCGCCTACAGCCAGACAATCTTCGTGCCCGAGATCGCTGGCAGGGCGATGCGGGCGGTGGTCCAATGGACTACCGCTGGGGTTCGAGCCAGATCATTATCAATGACATCGTGCGCGGCATCGCCAGCAGCGGGGGAGGCGAGGCCCGCGATGCTTGATCCCCGTGGACGACAGTTGTTGCTCGCCGCGCTCCGCCCACCCGATGGCTTCCGCTTCGATTGCGCCGTCGGAACGACGTTTTCGCTCGATCTCATCGCACTTCTCACCGCGCCGCTCGCCTTCGCGATGTTCGATTGGCAGGATGACGAAGGCCGCCTGACGGCTGATCCCGCTGGACCTGGGGCGGATCCGCTTGCACTCCTGGAGTCGCTCCGCCGCTGTGCAGATCGAATCCACCTGTTTTGCCAGGCTGGTCAGATCAAGGTGCCGCCGACGAACCAGCGACTGCTCGCATTCCTTGAACAGTCCGTGATCGAGGTCCAGCCGCCTGGGGCCAAGGACAGCCGCTACGGGGTGTTCCACCCCAAGGTGTGGGCACTGCGATTCGTCGACGCGGCTGGGGGCGGGAGTGTCCGTTACCGCCTGCTCTGTCTCTCCCGCAATCTCACCTTCGATCGCTCGTGGGACACGGTGCTCCTTCTGGACGGCGAGCTCACGGACCGGCAGAAGGGTTTCGGGGAGAATCGCACACTCTCTGAGTTCGTCGCGCGGTTGCCAGCCCTCGCCGTCAGACCCGATGTGCTCACGCAGGAGTCTGTGGCTGACGTGCAGCGCATCGCGCAAGAGCTCAAGGTGGTCAAGTGGGAGCTTCCCGAAGGCGTAGAGGAGATCCGTTTCTGGCCCATGGGAATGGACGGCCGCCCGTCGTGGCCGTTTACCGATCGGCTTGATCGCCTTCTCGTGGTCTCGCCGTTCCTCACGGATGGATTCTTGACGAAGATCGGCTTGGGCGGCCGCGACCAATACCTGGTCAGTCGACCCGAGTCGCTCCGAGAGATCAACCCCTCTGTGCTAAAGGATGGCTGGAAGTGCTTTACGCTTGAGGAAGGATGCGACTCCCTGGTTTCGCCGGAAGAAGACACGCCATCGCCGGCCACCGAGCATCTATCCGGTCTTCATGCAAAGCTGTTCGTCGCGGATGCCGGCTGGAAGGCCCATGTCTGGACTGGGTCCGCGAACGCCACATCCGCTGCATTCGATGGCAATATCGAGTTCCTCGTTGAGCTGATTGGGAAGAAGGCCAGGCTTGGTATCGAGGCAACCATCGGCGAAGAGAACGGCTCGGCGAATCTCCGAGCGATGCTCACGCCGTTCACGCCTGCGACAGAAGCGGTGAAGCCCGATCCGGATGACCAAGCGGCGGAGGATCTCGTCAATGTGACTCGGCGCTCGCTCTGTGGGATGCAGATGCTCGTCCGCGTCACACCGCACAGTGGCGACGGAGCTGGCTTCACCACGACGGTGGAGTCCGAGGACGTTCTCGCCCTTCAGCCCGGCGTGACCGTGCGTTGCCGACCCATCATGCTGGCGTCACCTGACGCACGTCTCCTCGATAGTGGCCACCGACTCGCGGCGGCCTTTGGGCCGCACGCGTCCGAGTCGATCTCGTCATTCGTCTCTTTCGAGGTGATGGGCAAGGTCCGCGACGCGGAGCGTGCCGAGCAGTTTGTTCTCAACCTGCCGATGGTGGGGGCACCATCCGATCGTCGCGAGCGGTTGCTTCGCGATCTCCTTCGTGATTCACGCACGCTGCTTCGGTTCCTCTTATTGCTGCTATCGGATGACCCCGAACGGCTGTTCGAGGAGTTGCGGGAGCTGACCCTCGACCCCTCAGGAGCACAGGGCCGCTCGAGCGGGGACATGCTCCCCCTCTTGGAACACATGCTCGCGGCTCTCCACAAGCACCCCGAGAAGCTCGACCAAGTCCACCGCCTGATCGACGATCTGAAGAAGACGCCGGAGGGCAGGTCCATTCTGCCAGCAGAACTTGAGGAAGTCTGGGGGCCGATCGGTCGCGTGCGTGCCGCGACGGCCCAGCCACGTTCAGGGGGCGTGCAGTGACCACCACACGCGGACATCCTCCGAGTGCCGCCGCGGCCCTTGTGGGTCTCAAGGACTTCCAGCGCCGTACGGTCGAGTACGCGTTCCGGAGGCTGTACCAAGACGCCGATTCAACGCACCGGTTTCTGGTCGCTGATGAGGTAGGGCTCGGCAAAACGATGGTGGCCCGCGGAGTCATCGCCAAGGCCGTGGAGCACCTTTGGAACTCGGTCAAGCGAATCGACGTCGTGTACGTCTGCTCGAACGCGGAGATTGCTCGCCAGAACATCAACCGGCTGCGAATCGACAAAGAGCACGACTTTGCACGGGCAAGCCGAGCGACGCTTCTTCCGATCGAGCTTCACGACATGGCGAAGCGCCGAGTGAACTATGTGTCGATGACGCCGGGCACGTCGCTGGAGCCCCGAGGCGGCATGGGTATTGCCAAAGAGCGAGCCGTGCTCTTCGCGATGTTGTGCGACCACTGGCGCGTCAACGAAAAGGACGGCCTTCGTGTCCTCCGGGGCGGTGTCAAGCGAGACAACTTCCGCTGGTGGGCAACCGACTGGATGAAGGAGCAGTCGCTGGACGAGGGGCTCCGGAGTGGGTTCCTCGCCGAGTTGGATCGTTTGGAGGCCGCAGACAGTTCCGCCGTAACCCGTTCGCTTCGTGCCCGGTTCCTGGCTCTTGCGGAGTCGCTGCCGGACCGTGATCGCGACATGGAGGAAGGGCTGTGGGACGAGCGGCGCAGAGTGATCGCGGAGCTTCGTGCCGTCCTTGGGCGCACGTGCATCACGGCACTACGCCCGGACCTGGTCATTCTCGACGAGTTCCAACGTTTCAAGCACCTGCTCGACCCCAAGAGCGAGGACGCGGAACTGGCTCGATCGCTGTTCGAGTACGCCGATGAGCGGGAGGCCAGCCGCGAGGCCGTTCGGGTGCTCCTGCTCTCGGCGACGCCCTACAAGATGTACTCCCTCCAGCACGAGCAGGAGAGCGGCGAGAACGATCACTACGAGGACTTCGTCGCGACCTACGACTTCCTGGTGCGCAATCGCTCGGAAGACAACAAGGCTCTGAGGACGCTGCTGAAGGATTATCGCGCTGCGATGTTCAATCTTGACGGCGGCGGCATCGACGGCCTTCGCGGCATCAAGGGCCGGATCGAGGAGCGTCTGCGTCGTGTCATGGCGCGGACGGAGCGCCTCGCCGTGACGAGCGATCGGAGCGGCATGCTGCGGGAGATCGCGTCGTCCGCCCGGCTCGAGGAGTCGGACGTCCGTCAGTATCTGTCGTCGTCGAGAGTGGCGACAGCACTCGACCACGGCGAGATCGTCGAGTATTGGAAGTCTGCGCCCTACCTGCTCAACTTCATGGATGAGTACGAGCTCAAGAAGAGCTTCCGCGCAGCAGTTGGTTCCGGTGGTACTCCTGAGTTGTACCACGCGCTCTCCCAACCAGCCGCTGGGCTACTGCCGTGGGACGACGTGCTCGCCTACCGAAAGATCGATCCCGCCAACTCGCGACTGCGGGCATTGCTGCAGGACACCGTCGAGAAGGACCTATGGAAGATGCTCTGGTTGCCGCCCAGCATGCCGTACTACTCCCTCGGCGGTGCGTTTGATGGCGGTAGATCCCTGGAAACGACGAAACGGCTCGTCTTCTCGTCGTGGAAGGTCGTTCCCAAGGTTATCGCGACGGTGCTCAGCCACGAGGCCGAGCGTCGGATGATCGGCTCGAGCTATTCCGAAGGCGATGACGTCACGATCACAAACTCGACCGAAGGCCGCAAGCGAATCGCGGCGCTGCTGCGGTTCACGCGAGCGGATGGTCGGCTCACCGGCATGCCCGTGCTCGGGCTGATCTATCCGTCAATCGCACTGACGGCGGCGTTCGACCCCGCTCACACCGGCGAGGGAATGGTCTCCGTCGATGACGTGCTCGCGCGTGCCCGCGACGCGATGAGAGGGGCGACAGAGCAGGCCATCGCTCGTTGGGCCAGCCCGGGCGAAGTTGACGAGCGCTGGTACTGGGCTGGTCCCATCCTGCTCGATTACCTGAAGTCGCCCGGCGACACTCGCGCATTCTGGCATCATCCCAAGCTCGCCACGGAGTGGTCGGGCGAGGACGACCGCACCGATGCAGATGGAGAGGCCGAGACGGAGTCGGCGTGGGCTGAGCACGTTGCACTGGCGAAAGCGCTTCTGGCGGATGCCGGAAGGCCAGATGTCCGTCCGCTTGGCGCTCCACCGGCAGACCTGCTCGACGTCCTTGCGAAGCTGACGGTCGGGAACCCCGCGGTGCTGTCCGCGCGATCACTGGGGCACGTCCTGGGAATGCAGTCATGTCGGGATGTCGAAGTACGACTGGCGGCCGGGCGCATCGCGTGGCGGATTCGCAACCTCTTCAACCTTCCAGAGGTGATCGCCCTCGTCCGTGGACTGAACAGGGCTGAGCCCTATTGGCTCCGCGTCGTCGAGTACGCGATCAACGGCTGTCTCCAGGCGGTACTCGACGAGTATGCCCATGTGCTGCGCGACGCGCTGGGGGTCAGCCGCCAGCCGCCATCGGAAGCGGCGGCCGCCATCGCCGAAGAGATGGTTCGGGCGATAGGCCTCAGATCGGCCACGGTCGGCGTCGACGACATACGCGCGGATCACCGGGCCAAGAGCGTGACCGTGAGCGGTCAGCGCATGCGGGCAAGGTTCGCGGCACGCTTCGGGCAACAGCAGAGCGAGGACGACAATGACGGCACCCGTGCTGACCAAGTGCGAGCCGCGTTCAACTCTCCGTTCTGGCCGTTCGTGCTGGCCAGCACATCCGTCGGCCAGGAAGGGTTGGACTTTCATCACTACTGCCATGCCATTGTGCATTGGAACCTGCCGTCTAATCCCGTTGATCTGGAACAGCGGGAAGGCCGCATCCACCGCTACAAGGGGCACGCGGTTCGCAAGAACGTGGCCAAGTCGTACGGAGATCAACCCGGCTCGCCGATGACGGACCGCTGGGAGACGGCGTTTGCAGCGGCCTCGGAGGAGCACTCGAACGCCACGAGCGAACTCAAGCCGTTCTGGGTGTTTCCGATCCCTGACGGTGCCGTCATCGAACGGCATGTTCCAGCGCTGCCGTTGAGTCGCGATGCGGACCGATTGACCAACCTGCGTGCAGCGCTGGCTCTTTACCGGATGGTGTTTGGGCAGCCCCGACAGGACGAGCTCGTGAAGTTCTTGCAGTCACGCCTCTCGGGCCCCGCACTGGCCCAAGTCGTCAACGAGTTGAGGATCGATCTAGAGCCACCGCACGTGGCACTCCCCGTCATGGACCCGGCGAGTATCGTGACCACCGTTATTGAGCGGGCGCAAGAGTCCGTCGCGAGCAAGGAGTGTGATCTTCTGGTGGTGGCGAAGGACGCGGTGCTTGGACATTCCGGAGCGCTCCCGCTCGGATGCTACGAGAATCGACTGTGGCCTTTCGTGCCGGCGTGCTGGCCACACCCGCTGCCGCCGCTGTGTCGGGGGAGCGGGTGCGAACCATCCTGGTGGCTGGCGATGTGGTTTGACAAGATGCAGAAGACCAACTTTGGACTGAGTCTCCTGCTCTCGCCAATGTCGGACCAACCGCTGCGGATGAGGATTGTTGAACGACTGCTCCA
This sequence comes from Planctomycetota bacterium, assembly GCA_018242645.1. Lineage (GTDB taxonomy): Bacteria > Planctomycetota > Phycisphaerae > Phycisphaerales > UBA1924 > JAFEBO01. The sequence continues at coordinate 32,600 of JAFEBN010000004.1, forward strand.
AGATCCCGACGAGTTTGGCATCAGGCGAGATCGCCTCATCAACGTGCCCGGCATTCCCAAGCAGTGGGTGTTCTTGGCCCACGAAGTGATCTCGCCGCTGTCCGGCCACGGGCTTGATCGGGCACTGGCCAGGCAGCGCATGGACAAGGTTATCGACGACTACCTCGTCCGCTTCGCAAGAGTGGGTGAAGCGATCGCCCCATTCCTGGCCGGTCGTTAGCTCATTTGTGATCGCGACGCGCTCGGAGACGGGCTGAACGCTCCCGGTCGGTCCACACGAACTTCTCGAGGATGCGCCGCAGTTCGGAGTTAGTCTCAGCCGATTCCCAAGCCGTGCGCAAATCCCCGACGTTGAGGCTGCTCAGTTGCGGCCACCACGGCGTTGCTCGAAGGGCGGCCTCCAGCTCCGCTGCTTTCTCCGGCTCCTGGCCCTTCCGAGGAAAGAGCACGCGATCGTTCACCGTGATCGCGACCTCCGTTCTCCGACCCGCGATCAGTTCAAGCCCGTCGCGCTGCGCGATCGCTAGGAGGGCTTGGCGAATCTCCTCAATCTGCCCATCGATATCGCCTTGCTCACCTTGCAAGAGTTTCCGCTTGGAATCCAATTCCGCCCAGCGGTCCACCAGCGCGACGGCAGGCTCCCTGGCCAGATCACTCTCCGGCATGACGCGAACCTGATACAGGTGCTTTCGCGCCGGGCAGACCTGCTGATACTCGCAATAGGAGCACAGCGGGCCTTCGTGCGTTGGGAAGCGGCTGGTGTCGTCGCCGCGACCTTCGATGTCGGTGATTGTCGCGATCGCTTCGGCGCGGAGCTGGTCCAGTTGCGAGGGCGTACGCGTGGACACAATCGAATGATCGAAGCGGAGGAAGTGCCAGATCAGCTCTACGTGCTCAACACCCTTCCACATGCGACGGATACCGATTTCGTAGTATGCCAGCTGCGGATCGTCGTCCTTCTCGGCCTGGGTAGGCAGGCTGCTATTGGTCTTGTAGTCGTGGATCTGCCAGCAGCCGTCGGCTGTTTTGGTCAGCCGATCGATGTATCCGATCATCTTGAACCTGCCCGCCTCGTCGAGCGGGAAGGTGATCATCTGCTCGAGGCCGATCACGGTTGCCTGATCGAATGGGTGGAACCGCTGATAGTACTTCTCGATACAGCGCCATCCGAGCGAGATGCAGTCGTCAGGAGTCGCTCCACGATCGTGGATGACAACGGCCGGCGTCCAGTGCGATGCCCATTCCTGATCAAACTGCTCCCGAAGACTCTCGACCGAAGGCACGATGCCCTTGGCCACCCGTTCGTATAGGTGCTCGAGCACAGCGTGTACGCGCGAGCCCAGGAACGTCGCGATCTGTTCTGGCTGCTCGGGCAGCTCGATCTTGGCGATGTACCGATAGAAGTACTTCCGCGGGCAGTGGCGGAAGCTCTCGATCCGACTGTGGGAGTACACGGGCATAGGGAGGTTGACAAGTGTATTGACCATCAGCAGCCCGGAACCCCTCACGGCCCTACGGTCACCCCGTGCCTTCCGAGGAACATCTGCTATCGCCGAGGACCTGGGAGGACCGTCTGCGCGGGCTTGCCGCATTGCTACCCCTCTTTGAGAAGCCCGATGCTGAATCTGGGGAAGCGATCTCGGCGTTGAATGACGTTGCCTATCGACTGGGTTGGGTTCTGCCCGACTTTGACTGGCCTAGCTGGGCCCACGGGCCTGAGTGCCAGCGGCTGGTTCAGCACCCCACCGAGGTTGCCGCTGTAGACGCTTTCACGCTGGCGCGGCTTCTGACGGCCCACCTCCGCCAAGACCGCTTCTGTGAGGGTCACCTCGAGTCTGCCTACGCGGGTGGTCACCTGGAGGCCATCGTTCGGCGCGCGGCCGCACTCGCGGGTGGGTTCCGTGCACAAGACGGTCCGTGATCGCCGAGGTGTACCCGTCCCTGTGGAGCCGCGGGACTCCCAAGTGCGAGCGCACATCCGGTCGGAGATTGTCACCCTTCATGGCTCGTGCAGTCCAAATGGCTCCAAGTGCGCCCGCAACGCGTCCAGATCCCTGAAAACGCGGCGACGGGAACGCCCGGTCTTGCGTGCCACTGCAGCAACCGTCTCCCCTTTGGCAAGCTCGTCAACCAGCGGAAGGAGGTGTTCAGGCACGGCTTGTATCGCGTCCGCGATATCCACACGCACGTCAATCACCTGACGCTCTTCGGGGCGAACGACGCCCAGCCTCCGCCAACGGGTAGCAGGCGTGATGTGATCGTTGAGGGGCTGATCGTCATTGGTGCTCGCGTCGAGTGAGAGCGTCAGCTTCCGCCCCCCTCTCTTTATCGAGCGGCGTTCACGGAGCAGCAAAGCGACAGCAGTCGTAATCAGCATGGAGATGAACGCCTCCGGTATCCCACGGCTTCGGTCATGCGCGTGAAGTCGCTCGATCACGTACAGCAGTAGTTGCTGTTTGATGTCGTCCTGATCCGTTACTTTCAGACCGGCCTTTCCGACAAGCTGTCTCGCTTTGATTGATGCAAGCGACTCGGCAAACGGGCGCACGGCAGCCCATTGCTGAGCGTCGAATGGCCGCTTCGCGGCTTCTTGATCGGGACTCCGCCGGCGGCGACCATCTTTCTCGGTGCTTCGGGCGAAACCGGAAATGGCGGAGTGCGGGCTGTTCGAAGCGGTGGGTAGGCGGTGGTTTCTCATGCCGAAGCGTGTCGCCGCGGCTCCCGCCAGAGCTGATTCGGCTCGACCGCGTTCCAGATAACCGGATCACGTGGGAGAGTAGTGGCCACCGCTCAATTTCCGAACAGAGAGGCTGTTAACCAGAGAACGACCGATGGAAACCCCGCTGGCGCGGCGGAAACTGGCCTTTGAACCCGTTCCGATCGGGGAGTTCTGAGAAAGGCCTCGTAAAGAGGCCTTTTCTCGTTAACGGTCTGGGCCTTTCGCCCACCGCGCGTATCTCTCGGGAATCGTGGCACTTCCTGAAAGTCCGCGATTTGCCGGGCGCTCTCGAATCCGAGGCATCGCATCGCCGTTTCGGTCGCCACGCCGGGGTTGGGGGCCGAAAGTCTCTCCGCGCTCTCAAACGCCCGGGCGGGTCTGGTTAACGCGCTGCCGGGGTGAACGAGGGGTGAGATTCGGACCCTGCGCCGCTCTCCGACCGTTTCGCGTATTCAGAGGCAGGCGGCCCGCACCGGACGCGGGCCCCATTCCAGCATCAGGTGCGAAGCCGAGCGCCAAGCGCACGCCCGCACGGATGCATGTCCCCCTTTACGGAGGATGTGCCCGTGCACGACACCGCGATCACGGACGATGCGCCCGCCCCCACCCCCCCAACCGCCTCGCTTGATCCCGATGCCCCGACGACGCCCGTGGCGCGACTGAATGCCATCGCCGCCATCTTTGCCGAGGGCATCCGCCGCCGGCGGCGACAGGTCGCCATTTCGGAGCCGAGCATCGAGCATCAAGACGGCTCTCCGACTCGACTTGAACTCTCCGAGCATGCCCGCCCTGATGGGTCGCGTGGTTAACGACCACGAGAACGGAGACCCCGATGGCGATCGATGTGAATGCAGCCGAAAAGGCCTTGGAGAAGATGACTGTGCCGCAACTGAAGCAGCGGTACGCCAAGGTCTATGGCGAAGAAGCTCGCACGCACCACAAGGTGCTGCTGATCAAACGGATTCTCTGGCGGATGCAGGCGCTTCGGGAGGGGGACCTCTCGGAGCGGGCACGCCAGCGGGCGCGCGAACTGGCCAACGACGCTGACCTGCGGCGAAGCCCGCCACGCGCCCAATCGCCGGACGCGCCCAAGCCCCGGGCCAACGGCGAAAGCGTGGTGAGCGTGCCCATCCACACGCGAGAGGACGGGCGGCTGCCGCCACCCGGGACGGTCCTCCGCCGCGAGTACAAGGGCCGCGCCGTGTTTGTCCGGGTGCTGCCCAAGGGCTTCGAGTTTGAGGGAGAGGTCTACCGGTCGCTGAGCGCCATCGCGGCGAAGGTGACCGGGTCGCATTGGAACGGATTCCGATTCTTCGGGCTCCACGAGCCCGGCATCACGGAGGGCAAGGTATGAGAACGTCAATGGAAACCAAACCCGCAAAGAACGCCGGCGTGGCGACGGTGCGATGCGCCATCTATACCCGCAAGTCCAGCGAACAGGGACTCGAGCAAGAGTTCAACTCGCTGCACGCCCAGCGCGAGAGCGGCGAGGCCTACGTCGCCAGCATGAAGCACGAAGGCTGGGTCGCGCTGCCGGACCAGTACAACGACGGCGGCTTCACCGGCGGGAACACCGACCGACCCGGTTGCCAGCGGCTCATGGCGGACATCGAGGCCGGCAAGGTTGATTGCGTCGTGGTGTACAAGGTCGACCGCCTGTCGCGATCGCTCTTGGACTTTGCCCGCATGATGGCGGTATTCGAGAAGCACCGCGTGTCATTCGTATCGGTGACGCAGCAGTTCAACACCACGCAATCGATGGGACGGCTCACGCTGAACATCCTGCTCTCGTTCGCCCAGTTCGAGCGAGAGATCATCTCCGAGCGCACCCGCGACAAGATCGCGGCGTCCAAGCGCAAGGGCAAGTGGTTCGGCGGCAAGCCGATCCTGGGGTACGACCTCGCACCCCAGCCCGCGGGCGGGAGCAAGCTCGTGGTCAACGCGGCGGAGGCGGAACTCGTCCGCGAGGTCTACCACCTGTATCTGGAGCACCGCTCGCTCACCAAGGTGGCCCAGATCCTCAACGCCCGCGGCAGCACGAGCAAGCGCTGGACGACCCGCAAGGGCATGGCGGTCGGCGGTCGCGTGTGGGACAAGCACCTGCTGATCAACCTCCTCACCAACCCGGCCTATGTGGGCAAGGTCAAGCACAAGAAGGAGCTGTTCGCCGGCGAACACGCGGCCATCGTCGACGAGCGGCTTTGGCAGCAGGTCTTCCAGACGATCAAGCACAACGGCCGCACCGGCGGCATGCACGTCCGCAACCAGCACGGCGCGCTGCTCAAGGGGCTGATCCACTGCGGGCCGTGCGGGCACGCGATGGGCCACACCTACAGCGTCAAAGACGGGAAGGCCGCGTACCGCTACTACGTCTGCTACGTCGCCCAGAAACAGGGCTGGCACGCGTGCCCTTCGGGCTCCCTGCCCGCCGAGCAGATTGAAAGGTTGGTAGTCGACCGGATCAAGCACATCGGTGGCGATGACGCGTTGGTCGCGGCGGCATTCCGCCAGTTGCAGAGCGGCATCCGCTCTCGGAGCGCCCAGATCGACAAGGACCACACGGCGAGCACGCGTGAGATCCAGAAGATTGAGGGCGACATCCGCAAGGCCGCGATGGCCGCAGGCACGGACGCCAACGCCGCCGCCCGGCTGGCCGACCTCCACGAACGCCTGGCGACGGCCAGCGAGCGGACACGGGTTCTTCGCGCCGAGGCGGAACAGATCGAGAACGAGTCGATCACCCAGGCCGACGTCGCGGCCTCGCTTCGCGAGTTCGCCGCGTCGTGGGACGTGCTCTACCCGCGGGAACAGGCGGCCGTGCTGGCGAACCTCGTCAAGCGGGTGGACTACGACGGTGCAAAGAAGACGGTGTCGATCACGTTCCATCCTGCCGGGCTGCGCACGCTCGGCCAGGCACCCGTTGAGCACGAGGAGGTCGCATGAAAAACATGCACGACGTCACGATCGAGTTCCCGGTGCATTTCACGCGGGGGACGGCGGGCCGGAAACAGGTCAACGTCGGCGTGGAGCCCGCCGCGCCGCCCGTTGAAGCGGGCCGCGTTCCCCGTGTCGCCCGCCTGATGGCGCTGGCGATCCGGTTTGCGGAGTTGGTTCGGATGGGCGAGGTCGAATCCCACGCCGATCTTGCCCGCCTCGGCCAGGTCACGCGGGCTCGGATCAGCCAGATCATGGACCTGCTGTGCCTGGCTCCGGACATCCAGGAGGAGTTGCTGTTCCTGCCCCGCGTTGCGCGAGAGCGTGATGCAGTCAGCGAGCACGAACTGCGCACGGTGTGTGCCGCCTCGGACTGGTGCGAGCAGCGCCGGCGCTGGCGGGAGTTGGCGGACGCAAGGCGGCCTCGTTGCGAACTACCGCAATTGTGAGGTCGCCAAACAGCTTCATGAGATCTGTCGACAGCAATCTATCGCGACATCCCTAGGGGAGATGGTGACGCTTTCAAGAGGTGTTGCCGGCACATCATCGGCGTCCATCCGATGGGAGAAGCGATATTGAAAACTTGACTGCTCGCGCACTGTCGTGTCGCACAGCAATCTCTCCGCCGCTGGCTCTCGTGAGCGTACGGGCGACGGCGAGGCCCAGGCCGAAGCCGCGTTGGTCGTGGCGAGAAGCGTCCTTGCGCCAGAACGGCTCGAAGAGGTGTGCGAGGTCTTCGTTCGTGAGAGCCGGGGCCGAGTTGGTGATATCGATGCGAACCCCGTCCGCAACCAAATGCGCGCGGACGATCACCGGATCATCCGGCGCGACGTCGCCGTGGCGCAGAGCGTTGTCGAGCAGGTTGCCGACGATGGCCGCGAGCGTGGCGCTCTCGACGCGGGCCACAAGCGTCTCATCCGCGTCGATGCGCACAAGACGGGCATCGCCGCCGTGCATGGCGATGGCGCGGGCGGCTTGCTCCGTAAGAACAGGACCGACTTGGGTGCGTGCCTCCGCGCCGGGCGCGGGGTGGGCCGCGCCGGCGCGTGACAGGCGCAGCAACGTCTCGCAGAGCGATTGCGCGCGGGCCAGCACCCCCAGCGAGGTCTCGGCCGTGCGCAACCATTCCTCGCCGGTGCGGGGCTGACTTGAGGCGACTTCAAGGAGCATCCGCAGTTCCGCGATGGGCGTGCGGAGTTCGTGGCTGGCCGCGGCGCTGAAGCGTTTCTCGCGCTCGAACGCGTCTTGGAGCCGGGCCAGCAGGCCCGAAAGGTGTTCGGCAATTGGGCGGAGTTCGGCGGGCAGACCGGCGGGCTCGAACCGAGCGCTGAGGGTGTCCGCGTCGAGCGACTGCACGCGCCGGGAGAGGTCGCCCAGCGGGACGAGCCCGCGCCCGACGGCCCAGCGGGATGCGATGATGCTCGCCAGCGCGAGCGCCCCGCCCACGCCCGCGATGCACCACCCGACGAGCGAGAGCGTGCGGTCCAGCGGCGCTCGCGGGAGCGCGACAAGCAGGCGGACGGCGTGCGCGGATGGTGGATCGAGCGCGGGTGAGGCCGGAGCGGTTTCGGTCGGTGCTTCGCCGCGACGGTCGCTCCCCTCGTCAAGCTCGCGTGGGGCGACAAACTCGATCAGCACCGCGCGGCCCGGCGAGCCACCGGGCAGAATCACGTCGCGGATGCCCACGGAATCATCGCGCATCGCCGCCGGGGGCCACGGGCCCTCGCGTAGCGATTCGGAGCGTTCGAGCGCGAGCCAGCCCGACCCCGCCCGCACCCACGCGACAAAGAACTCGGCATCCGCGCGCCGGGCGTAGCGAGGCATGGCCTCGCCCGCGAAGTCCATCTCGACCTTGGTTCCGTCGAATCGCGTGAGTGATTGCAGCGCAGCGGCCCGTGCAACGAGCGCATCGTCGAACTGCGCGGTCATGGCCCGGCGCAGCACGACCAGCAGCACGACGCCGCCGACGACCAGCAGCACGGCCATGCTCAGGGCCACCAGCATGGCCGTGCGGCGACGGATGCTGGTCATGGCGTGCCCTCTTTCAACACGTACCCAACCTTTCTTCTCGTGTGGATGATGGCCGGACACCCCGCCGCGTCGAGTTTGCCGCGCAGGGCCGCCACCGCCGAGTCGATCGCGTTGGAGAAGACCTGCGAGCGATCGTCGTAGAGGTGTTCTTCCAGTTCCGCGCGGGGCACGGGCTTTCCGGCATGGGCCGCGAGGTACGCGAGCAACCCGTACTCGCGGGGCGAGAGGTCGAGCGCGACCGCTGCGCCGTGGCCCCGCGCCACGTGCGCCGTCTTCGCCGACGTGTCGATCGTGAGCGGCCCGATCCGCACCACCGGGGATCGCTCCCCGTGCCTGCGTCGCGTGAGGGCCTGCACCCGTGCCAGGAGTTCCTTGAACGCGAAGGGCTTGACGAGATAGTCATCGGCCCCCGTGGTCAGGCCGCGCACCTTGTCGTCGAGCGTGTCCTTGGCGGTGAGCATGAGGATTGCCGCGGGGATGCGTTTCTCGCGTATCTTGGCGAGCACCGTTAGTCCGTCCATCTCCGGCAGCATCCAGTCCAGCACGATCACGTCGTAGTCGGTGGTCTGGGCGTAGATCAGGCCGCGCTTGCCATCGGCGACCGCGTCCACAGCGTACCCGGCCTCGCGCAGACCCTGGGCCAGCGAGTCGCGGAGAACGGCGGAATCTTCGACGATGAGGATGCGCATGGCTCTGGTCGATCATTGGGGGCTCGCGCCCGGGGAGATGACGGAAACATGACGCTGGCGCAGTGCCTGTAGCGATGTATGAGTGGCCTCGACAGACTTCAACTCGCTCCCCTACGTGCCGAGTGTCTGCGACGGACCGGCCGTGCTCTCCTCCGGGTCACCACAGGGCGGGCAGCGGACCCACTTCGTCGCGCGACGCGATGGCGAGACGACCAGTGCGTTGGGGAGGCGCAGTACACTTTGGCTCGCCCCGACATAAAGTGTTGCATGTTGAAGCCTTGTCGCACCTTCGCCGTCTGCGCCGCCACCGCTCTACTTGGGGTGCTCGCAGGGTGCACTGCGACGCCCGGCCCGTCCACGAAGCCACTTGCCATGCACGCCGCCCAGCCAAGCATCGAACTCCTCGGTTTTCCCGGCTGTCCCAACACACCCGCGCTGCGCGACAATCTCCGGGCCGCGCTCGGCTCGATCGGCGAGGGGTGGACCTTCAAGGACACCAACCAGGAGCAACTGCCCGCGAGCGACCCGCGGCGCGGCTGGCCAACGCCCACGGTGCTGGTCGATGGCCGCGATCTTTTCGGATTGCTCGCTCCCGCCACGCCCAGCATGGGGTGCCGCGTGTATCCCGATGGCGTGCCCGAGGCCAACGACATCGCCGAGAAGTTGAAGAGTGAAGCGGGCAGGTAGCCGATCGAGCGGTGAGCGGTCGGCAAGGCGAATGCGAACGCTCCAGATACAATCACCACGATGCACACCCAGCCGCACCGGATCGTCGCCGTTCTCTCCACCGTCGTTGTTGGTCTGCTCGCCGGATGCGCGGGAACCGAAAGCACTCGACCCGCCACCGCCGCTGCGCCCGCTCGGGTTACGCCCGCCGTGCAGGCCGGGGCCATGCGGCCCGTCATGCGCGAGGGGCAGACCGAGCCGCGTGTGAACCTCGCCAGCGCAAACGAGCGGGCGGGCCTGTTCGCGGTCGGCGCGATGGCCGGCCTGGACGGGGAGATCACCATCACGGGCGGTGAGGTGTGGGTCAGCCGCGTCATGGATGGGCACCCCGCCACCGTCGGTCCCGCCCCCGCGCCCGACGCCTTCGCCACGCTGCTGGTGGGGTTCCGCGTTGACAGGTGGACGTCCGTCACGCTCGAGGAGCCGCTCGCCGCGGGGGCGTTGGAAGCCGCCATCGAGCGGGCCGCGCGCGAGCACGGCATCGACCCCGACGCACCCTTCCCTTTCCGCCTGGAAGGAGCGTTCTCGACCCTCGATATGCACGTCATCAACGGCTTCTGCCCCCACAGCGGAGGTGAGGCTGCCACAGGCAACCAGCCGTGGAAGAGCTCCTTCCCGCTGCCGATCCGCGCGCGAGTCGTCGGCGTGTACGCCCGAGATTCGCAGGGCGTGCTCACACACCACGGCACCGCCGTCCACGCCCACGCCCTGGTGGACGGGTCAGAGGGGTTGGTCACCGGCCACATCGACGCGATGGGGCTCGCCAGGGGAACTGTGCTGCTGCTGCCCGTAGCGTCGAGATGACAATCCGCCGTGAGCGAGGGCCGAGAACCGATGACGCGGATCGACGCATCGGCGACTGCGGCGACGGCACGATCGGATTTGTGCGGCTGGTCTCCGCCAGCGGCGAGCCGGGGCCGTGGGGGGAGACCGTGACCGCTACCGTTGCGGCCTAACGCCGAGATCGCGTGTTCGTCCGCAGGGCTTGGTCTTGCGTGCTCAAGCACAGCGCACGGACGCCATCGCGTACAGTCACCGCGATGTCCGACGTTGACCTTTCCCTCAATGCCGCCGAGCGGTCCCGTCGCCTGCGTGAACTGGCGGCCCTGTTCCTGCGCCTCGGGGCCACCGCGTTCGGCGGGCCCGCCGCCCACATCGCCATGATGGAGGACGAGGTCGTCACGCGGCGTAAGTGGCTGACCCCCGAAGAGTTCACCGACACGCTGGGGATCGTCAACATCATCCCCGGGCCCAACTCGACCGAACTGGCGATCCACATCGGGTACGCCCGGGCCGGGTGGGGCGGGCTCCTGGTCGCGGGGGTCTGCTTCATCGTGCCCGCCACGCTCATCGTCGCGGCCATCGGCTGGGCGTATGTCGCGTACGGCACGCTCCCGCAGGTCCAGGGGCTGCTCATGGGCGTGAAGCCCGTCATTATCGCGGTGATCGCGCAGGCCGTGTGGAGATTGGCCCGCTCGGCGTGCAAGGACGCGGGCCTGATCGCCGTGGGCGTCCTGTCCGTCGCCGCCAGTATGCTGGGTGTTCACGAACTGCTCGTGCTCGCCGGGGCCGGGGTGCTGGGGCTGGTCCTGAACATGGTTCGGCGGCCTCCCGTGCAACCGGGAACAGCCGTGAAGTCCATCGGCGTGCCGGGGCTCGGGCTGGGCTGGGGGATTGGCGCGGCAAGCGGAGCGGCTGGAATAGCCGGAACCGGCGCGGTCATCGCGGCCCCCTTCTCGCCGCTGGCGCTCTTCCTGTTCTTTGTCAAGGTCGGGTCGGTGCTCTTCGGCAGCGGGTACGTGCTGCTGGCCTTTCTCAAGGCCGATCTGGTAGACCGGCTGCACTGGCTCACCGAGCAGCAACTGCTCGACGCCGTTGCCGTCGGGCAGGTGACGCCCGGGCCGGTCTTCACCACCGCGACGTTCATCGGGTTCCTGTTGGGCGGCTGGAGCGGCGCGGCCGTCGCCACGGTGGGCATTTTCCTGCCCGCCTTTGTCTTCGTTGCGCTCGCCGGGCTGGTGCTGCCCCGCCTGAGGGCCTCGCGATGGTTCGCCCCGGTGCTCGACGGACTCAACGTTGGTTCGCTAGGACTGATGGCCGCCGTCGCGGTGCTACTCGCCCGCGAGGCAGTTGTGGATTGGATGACGCTCGCGCTCGCGCTGACCAGCGCGGCCTTGCTGCTGCGCTTCAGGGTCAACTCCGCGTGGCTCGTGCTGGGCGGCGGAGTGATTGGATTGGTCGCGGCGTGGTTGCACTAGGTTCATGGCGTGCCCTCCGGGTTCTTCTCGTCGGCAGGCCCAACTGCACGAGTCGGCGGGGCGAGGGCGATGAGCGAACCCGCCGGCGCGAATGTGATGGCTTAGGTTTCGAGACGTGCTTGCGCGTCTGAACGGATCGACGAGCGGGCGACCACGAGACACGCATCCCGCCGCATCGTGTACAGGATCACCGCGACAAGGACCGCCGCCAGCACCGCCGAGGAGCCGATGGTGCCGAATCCCAGCCCGCCCTGCGCGGGCGTCTTCGTGAGCACATCGCCCATCGTCGCGCCGAAGGGGCGGGTCAGCACGAAGGCGGCCCAGAAGAGGCCCACGTACAGAGCCGGACTGGACACCTTCATCCGCTTGGCGACGAGGTAGATCGCAACGATCAGGGCGATCACGCCGCCGATGAGCGAGGCACCTCCCGCGAAGCCCAGCCTGGAATCATCGGCGAGGTAGTCGCCCAGCGAGGTGCCCAGCGTGTTGGAGACGAGGATCGCCGACCAGTAGAAGACCTCGGCGCGGAAGTAACGAACATCGGTGACGGAGAGCGACTTTTCGGTGAGCCGCCAGACAACGAGGACGCCGACGAGCGTGGAAAGCAGGATCGCGCTGCCCGTGGCGTATCCAAGCCCGAGCGTGCGGTTCATGAAGTCCGACGTCGTCGTGCCCGCCGTGCTGGTGGCGAGAATGACGGCCCAGTAGAGGAACGGGATGTACCGCTTGGCCCGGAGCTCGCCCACGAGCACCACCGCGAAGCCGGACATCAGGATCAGCGTGCTCACGAAGTAGCCGACGTTGAGCGTCATCGACAGCAGGTCGCCCGCCGTCTCGCCCAGCGTGGTGGCCGCGATCTTCATCACCCAGAAGAGGAACGTGAGCGCGGGGAGTTTGCTGAGGGCGGCTTGGTGCGCGGCGGGCATCGGGCGGGGTTCCTTTTGGAGTGTCAAGGCCAGTCTGCGGGGAAAGCCGCCGGTCACCCGTTGGGGCGGCGGGCGGTGAGTGTGCTTGCTCGGTCGACGCGGGGGTGCTCAGTCTTTCTTGTCCTTCTTTCCTTCGCCCTTCTCACCCTTGCCGTTCTCCTCGCCCTTGGAGTGCTCGCCGTCGTCCTTGGACTCGTCCTCGATGTTGCCCGAGGCATCGACCTTGACCTCGTGCTTCTTGCCGTCGATGACGACCTCTATCTCGTAGAACATCTTGGTCACGACCTGCGGGTCGGCGAACGTGGCCTTGGGGTAGTCCTTCTTGAGCGCGGCCATGACCGCCGCCGGGAGTTTCGCCTCGGTCATGGACTTCTCGGTCTCCATCAGATCGCCCGCGGCGGAAAAGATCGCGGCGCACTTTACCGCGCCCTCGATGTACTCGACCTCGTACTGGACCACGTCCTCGTCGTCCTCCTCCTTGATGACCTTGGTGATGTTCTTGGCATCGCCCGCGAGTTTGATCGCAGCGGCGCGGACGGCCTCGGGTGCCTTGTCCAGCGTGATGACTTCTTCTTCGTCACCTTCCTTCTCCTCGCCCTTGGGCTGCGTGCTGCCCGCGGGCTGGGGTGGCTGACCGGGCTGAGCGAAGGCCCAGGCACCAGCGCCAGTGATGAGGGCGAGCGAAACGAGGCTGGCCGAGAGTTTCCGAGTATGCATGCAAATGCTCCGTGGCCGGGCGGGAATCTCCGCTGCGGCTGGTTGAAGGGGCTGGCGGAACGCGCGTCCCGTCATGGAGGTATCAAAGCGGCACGCAGGAACGAAACATGATGGTGACGTGATCGTGGTCCCGATCGCGGCTCGTTCGCTGCGCGGGTGCGACGTGGCCTATGCCCATCGGGCTAGTCGCTATTGGCGAGACGGTCAGCCCTTGGACGTCGGGGCAACAGAACGAAGCATGCGCAGACCATTGCCCACGACCATCAAGCTCGCCCCCACATCCGCGATGACCGCCATCCACATCGTCCCCAACCCGCCCAGGGTCAGCGCAAAGAAGACCACCTTGATACCGATGGCCAGCGTGATGTTCTGAGTCAGGATCGCCCCGGTGCGGCGAGACAGCAGCACGAACTCCGGCAGACCGCGAAGGTCGTCCTGCATGAGTGCCACGTCAGCGGTTTCGAGGGCCGTGTCGGTGCCCGCCGCGCCCATCGCAAAGCCAATAGTGGATCTGGCGAGGGCCGGGGCGTCGTTGACGCCGTCGCCGACCATGCCGACGGCGTCCCCGTGCCCCTTGAGGAGGCGTTCGATCTGGGCGAGTTTGTCCTCGGGGAGCATCCCGCCGCGGGCTTCGTCGATGCCGACCACCTTGGCGATCGCTCCGGCGGTGGTCTGATTGTCGCCGGAGAGCATGAGCGTCTTGATGCCCAGATCGTGCAGTGACTTGATCGCGGCAACGCTGCTCTGGCGGGGCGTGTCGGCCACGGCGATGACGCCCAGCACGGCGCTCTCAGAGGCGACGACCACGGTCGTCTTGCCCTGCACCTCGAAGTGACTCAGAACGGCCTCTACCTCCAAGGAACAGACCTCGCGCTCCTCGGCGAGACGGTGATTGCCGACGAAGTACACCGCACCATCGATGCGTCCTTCGACGCCCCGGCCCGTGAGCGACTTGAAGTTCTCGACGCCTGCCCGCTCACCGCTCCACGCCGCCACCACCGCGAGCGCCACCGGGTGCTGCGAGAGCGCATCCAGGCTTGCCGCGATCCGCAGCACCTCGTCTTTGCTCGCGTTGCCGATCGGCTGCACGTCTGTCACGCAGGGCTTGCCCTCGGTAATCGTCCCGGTCTTGTCGAGCGCCACCACCTTCAACTTGCGGCCGTTCTCCAGGTGGACGCCGCCCTTGATGAGGATGCCCCGCTTGGCCGCCGCCGTCAGGCCGCTGACGACCGTCACGGGCGTCGAGATCACCAGGGCGCACGGGCACGCGATCACGAGCAGCACCAGCGCCTTATAAAGCCAGGGGTAGAACGGCTGGCCGAACGCAAGCCACGGCACGACCGCGACCAGCACGGCCACGACGCACACGATGGGTGTGTAGACCTTTGCGAACGAATCCACGAACCGCTGCGTCGGCGCGCGGCTCCCCTGTGCCTCTTGCACGGTCCTGATGATCTTGGCGAGGGTGGTCTGGTCCTTGCCGCCGGTGGTCTGGAACTCCAGCACGCCCGACTCGTTGATCGTCCCGGCGAAGACCTTGTCGCCGATCTTCTTGTCTACCGGCACGCTCTCGCCGGT
>JAFEBN010000050.1 GCA_018242645.1 Planctomycetota bacterium
CCGACGGCTCAACCGAGGACAAGCCCACCAAGGCGGACGCCAAGAACGGCGAGGAGCGAGAGGGCGAAGTCCGCGAGAACGAGTCGCCCAAGATGAGTTCCGAAGATGGCAAGGGCGAAGCGGAAAAAGAGCTGAACGAGGTCAAGGCCAAGGTCGCGGAAGCCACCGAGAAGCCCGACCCAACCCAGCCCCCTGCGCCGCCCGCGCCCGAGCCAACTCCTCCCGCGCCTCCCAGCCAACCCGCGTCCAACCCCTCGCCCGCGTCGCAGCCCTCTCCGGCCTCGGGTGGGCAGTCGAAGCAGACAGGTGTGCGATCGGATCGCGAGTCGGAGGCTTTTTCGAAGAAGGTGATCGACGCTCCGATGCGTGACGGGCGGGTGCAGGCCGGGCGCGGGTTGAACATCATCACGCGGCGGGCCGATTTCACCAACACCACGCTTCTGACGGCTCCGCCCCGTGACACGATGGTGCGCATCTCGTTCCAGAAATCAGGCACGGTGCGGAAGGCCGAATTCGTGAACGGATCGGCCACGGGCAATCCGAACGTCGACGACCCGCTGATGAACGCGATTTATCGCTGGCGCGCTTCGGGCAAAGATCTCGCCTCGCTGCGCCCGGACGAAACCCTTTCCGTGATTGTCCGCGTCACGTTCAAGTAGTCCGAGTCATTCTGTGGAGACGGCGCTGGGCGTTGGAAGCAAGGCCCGCGCGAATCCGGTCGATAGAGAAGACTGTGCGAAGCTGCGTGTTTTTCATCCCCGCGTTGTTCGTGCTGCTCGGCCAGGGCACGACGCAGCCGCAGATGAAGCCGGTGGACCCGGGCGTGGCGGATATGGGTCCGCTTTCTGGACCCGGGCGGGCGCTGTCGCCCGGGCTTCGGCAGCCGCAAGGCTTTGACCGCGTGTACGAAGTGGAAATGGACGGAAAGAAGTACTTTGCGCGTGCCAACGGCAGCACCGTTGCGGTTTTCCCGCGGTCTTCGTATGTGCTCATGCGCGGGACGGTCATGCCGGTTGTCCCGGCGGGCACGCGTTTTTATCTTGGCGGGTTACCCGATGGCGCGCGGCCGATTCCGCTCAGCGAAATGCCCGCAAACTATGCGGGGAGAGCACTGAACCTCGCGGCGCCCGCCCGCGCCCAGGACACCCGAGTCGACCTTTCGGCGGCGGGGGCGATGAAGGCGAGCGGGTTGAGCGGCGTGCGCCCGGTCAATATCGATCTTCCTGCCAGCGACGGCAATGTGTGGGACAGCGAGGGCTATCGCATCCGGCGCACGGCGCAATTGATCGACGCCGCACGCGCTGCCCGGGCGCGACAAGCGGGCTGAATTTTCAACTCGTTGCGCGCAGCGCCGCACGTCCGCGCGGGATTTCCAGGCGATCACGCGTTGTGCAATAGGTGTTGCCGCCCATGCGGCCGAGCGCATCCAGCAGCGCCGGGTCGACGTGGTGACGGTCATCGACGAGGCCGGGCGCCGCCGTGACGCCGACCACTTCGCCGATCACGATGTTGCCCGCCGCGGGCACGCCGGGATTGGTCCGAACGATCTGCCTTGTGACACACTCGAACGCCAGCGGCGATTCGGCGACACTCGGCGGGCGCACTTTCCGGCTGGGTCGGGGCGTCAGGCCGGTCAGGGCAAATTCGGATTCCTCGAACGCCAGGGGTTCGGATGCCGCGACGGCCCGCAAACGGATGTCGTGCGAAACCACGTTCACCACAAATTCGCCCGTGCCGCCCTCCGAGGAGGGAGCTGCGTTTCGCAAACTGTCCTTGTCGGACCCGTCGTCTTTACAGGCCGGGCAGAAGAGCAGGGTCATCGGGTCGGAGCCCACGCCACAGAAGAAGGAAAAGGGGGCCAGGTTGGCGATACCGGCTTTGGAGACAGTCGAGACCAGCGCGATCGGGCGCGGAACGATCGCTCCGATGAGAAGTTTGTATCGCTCGTGGGGGGCGAGAAGGGCGGTATCGATAAAAGAGCGTTCGGCGGTGTTCAAAGAAGGCCTCCCGGGCGGAAATCGGCAATTCAGGCCCGAAAACCACGGTGTTTGGGGGATGGACGGATAAATTCTTTTGAGCGGATCGCGGTTCTCCTTGCTTTGTCTCGTTTCTGAGGCATGTTGGTCTAGGAGCAGTATTTTCTCCTTGAAACCCTGTGGTGTACCTGCGATACTGCTCGCGCGGGTACGAGAGAGCCCGTAATGGGTGTCCTTGCAGACACCTTTCTCAGAGAGTGGAGGAGAGAAAAAGATGCGTCATCTCAAGACTCTGGCAGTGGTTGCGGCGGCTGCGGCTAGCACGGTGAGCGTTGCTCAGGCTGCTACCACGCTTGTGACCTTTGGTTACAACAACCTCAAGGGCACGTACATCGCTGCCGGCGCCAACAACGGCTCCTTCAGCGCTGTGGCGGTCGATCAGGGCGTTGGCGGCCTGCAGACGGACGGCTCGGTGAGCCGCCTCGTCCCGGGTGCGGGCCAGGCCAAGTTCGCCGCGGGCTTCAAGAGCCTCGCGACCTTTGCGGACTTTTCGATCAACATCAGCTTTGTTCGCCTGAACGCCACCACCGGCACCGGTGCTGGTAGCTTCACCGCGACCGATGCCCTGGGCAACACCGTCAGCGGCAGCATCGCCGGCGTGTGGAGCCTTCAGCCGACGATCGGCATCGCCTTCAACGGCACGCTGAGCAACGTCAACATCACCCCGAACGCGACCTTCACCGGCACGGACGGCTCCAGCACGAACTGGAACACCAACCTGCCCTCGCCCGCCCCCTACACCGGCGCGATCACGCAGCTGGCGTTTAACGGCGGCAACTTCTTCAGCGACGCGAACATGGACAATGTCGCGACGCAGGTCAGCGGCCAGATCGTGCCCTCCGCGGGCAGCATGGCCCTCCTGAGCCTCGGCGGTCTGGTTGCGGCTCGTCGCCGTCGCGCCTGATCGGACTGAACCTTCGAAAACACAAGGGCCTGTGCTTCGGCACGGGCCCTTTGTCTTTTGAGCCCGAGATTGTCTCAGGGGCGAAATGTGATAAGGTCGGGGCTTCGATGGACGTTCGTGTCACAACCTGGTCCTCTTTGCTCGCGGTTTGGAGCGACTTTGCGCGTGCCGCGGGCGCACTGCCCAAAGACGGCAATCTCGGCCTGCTCCGTCGGAGCGTCCCCGCGATCATCGGCCTGCAGGCCGTGACCCATGCGCTCGAACACATCGATCAA
Organism: Planctomycetota bacterium; assembly: GCA_018242645.1. Lineage (GTDB taxonomy): Bacteria > Planctomycetota > Phycisphaerae > Phycisphaerales > UBA1924 > JAFEBO01. The sequence goes on from JAFEBN010000050.1 coordinate 3,216, forward strand.
CTGCCACCCGAGGAATACAGCTCCGGGCAGGACCGGGCCTCGCTGACCATCCGCACGCTCGCAACCGAGCTCGAGTCGATCTGGCGTGATGATGCCATGCCCAAGTCGCTCCGAGAACTCACGAGCGATGCCGCGGCAGCGCTCGAGCAAACCCGGGGAGCGGGCTACGAGTTCGTGCCAGAAACCGACCCGGCCGTTGCCCCTGGGCACGCACCCCTCGAAGCCTGGAAAGCCCGTCGCAGCGCCGCGGCTCGCGTGTTCGCGGTGGGGCAGGGCAAGCGCGTCCGTGCGGGATTGCCCGTGGCCTTTGTCGCGGGGGTCGGGGGGCGACCGCTCGCTCGTGAAGATCTGCTCGACCTAGCAGCGTCGATGCCCGGCTGCCTGTGGCGGCGCGTGGCGAGGATGCGTCAGGTCTACGAGTCGCCCGATCCGCGAGGTGTGCGTCAGGTCGAAGGCGATGCGGGCAGGACGGATCTTGGGTCCGCGCTTCTCGTCGAATCCGCTCCGGTTCCGGAGCCCAAGCCCGCGCCCCTCGCGACGGTTTCCGGGGCCAACGCGGCACGCGGTTCCCTATAGTCGCCCCCAAAAAACAAACCGGCGGCGCGTCTCGCCGCCAGCGCGGAGGCACTATGCGGCGTTCCAAGATTTCGATCATCGGCGCGGGCAACATCGGCGGCACGTGCGCCCACTGGGCGGCTTCCAAGGAGCTGGGCGACATCGTCCTTCTCGATATCCCGATCAAGGACAAGCCCGAGCTGCACATGCCCAAGGGCAAGGCTCTGGATCTCGCCTGCTGCGGCCCGATCGAAAAGTTTGACAGCCGAATCACGGGCACATTTGACTATGCCGACATCGCCGACAGCGACGTCGTGGTGATCACGGCAGGCTTGCCTCGTAAGCCGGGCATGAGCCGCGACGACCTCGTGCAGGTCAACGCCGGCATCGTCAAGAACGTGAGCGAGAACGTCAAGAAGTACGCCCCCAACTCGATCATCATCGTCGTCAGCAACCCGCTCGACGCGATGGTGTACGTCGCGTGGAAGACCACCGGCTTCCCGGCGCACCGCGTGCTGGGTCAGGCCGGCGCCCTCGACGTCGCCCGCTACAAGACGTTCCTCGCGATGGAACTCGGCGTGAGCGTTGAGGACATCCAGGGCCTGCTCCTGGGCGGCCACGGCGACGACATGGTCCCGCTCCCCCGCCTCACCAGCGTCAACGGCATCCCGGTCAGCGACCTCCTTCCCGAAGCCAAGATCCAGGCCTGCGTCGAGCGCGCCAAGGTCGGCGGCGGCGAGATCGTCAAGCTCATGGGCACCAGCGCCTTCTACGCGCCAGCCAGCGGAACGATCGAAATGGTCGAGTCGATCGTGCGCGACAAGAAGCGCGTGATTCCCTGCGCCGCGTTCTGCGAGGATCAGTTCAACGTGAAGGGAATGAACGGCGGCAAGGGCCTCTTTGTCGGCGTGCCCTGCGTGCTCGGCAGCAAGGGCGTTGAGAAGGTGCTCACGTTCAAGATGAACGAAACCGAGCAGAAGTTCATGAATGAGTCGATCAGCCATGTGAAAGACCTGATCGCCGCGACGGTCAAGCTCTTCCCCGAGCTGGCGTGATAATCAAAATCGGACTTTGTTCAGCGAAGTGCCGATGAGTTGGAGTGAACTTTCGGGGCGGCTTGGCCGAACGAAATCGTCCCGATCCGCGCTCAAAGAACTCTGGAGACGACCGATGCAACCCAAGATCCAATGGACCTTTGCCGCTTCCCTGATCACTCTGAGCGGCATGGCCTGGGCGGATGAACCCGCGAAACCCGCGGCGCAGGCACCGACACAAACGGCGCCGGCGGCACCCCAGGGCCCCGAGACCACCACGACCAGGGTTCGGGAGCCCAAGGCGCCCATCACCTGGAGCGACCCCGAGATCGAGAAGATCAGCAAGTTGCTGATCGGCAACTGGAAGTCGACCGCGCCGATTCCGGAGGGCGCCGATCCGAAGGAAGCCGTGGAAGTCGCGATGTTCATCGCGCCGCTCCGTTCACCCGATCTCACGGACCTGCTCTACGTCGAGTCTTCGCGCGTTGATTCGCCTCAGGCTCCGTACCGCCAGGCGTTCTATCAGGTGTACCGCCACAAGAACGGTCTGCGGCTTCGTACCTATGAGCCGCTCCGTCAGATCGGCGGCGCGCTTGTGGGCGCCTGGACCAACCCCGACGTGTTTCCCTCGGTTTCCCGGCGCGATCTCGTCGCCACGATCGATCTGGAACTGACGCCCGATGGCGACGGCTACTCCGCCAAGAGCCCGTACCCGTATCCGACCGGGCGTCTGGGCGCGGTCGAGATGACGAGCGAGGCCACCATCCAGCCGGGCAAGATCATCACGGCCGACAAGGGTTTTGACTCCAAGGGCGAGGTGCTCTGGGGCGCCAAGGGTGACACGAAGTTCGAGTTCACGAAGTTTGAGCCCGACATCAAGACGATGAACCGCGACGGCGTGTGGATCATCGAGTACAAGCGGGGCGATGCGCTCAAGAGCGCCGCGATGGGCGACCAGATCACGGTCCACTATCTCGGCTTCCTCGAGAGCGGATTCCGCTTCGACAGTTCGCTGGATCGCCAGCCGCCGAATCCGCTGACTTTCGCGATTGCTGAGAAGCAGGTCATCCCCGGCTTCATCCAGGCGCTGCTTGGTTCGAATGTCGGAACCGTGCGTCGCGTCTACATCCCGTACGAGCAGGCCTACGGCCAGTACGGAAACATGCGCACGCGTATTCCGCCTTACGCTGATCTTTACTTCGATTTCGAAGTGATGCGTCTGCAGGACGGGGCTCCGGTCGCCGCTCCGATTCCCGCCATGGTCGGCGGCCAGGATCCGCGCGCGATTCCCGGCCTCGAGCAGGTCGGTCCGGACGGCAAGCCGATCCCGAAGGAGCAGCCAAAGTCGCCTCCGGCCAATCCGCAGCCCGCGCCGAGCAACCCGCCCGCGCAGCCCAAGTAATCGACCCCCGTGCGTTTTCCAGGCGGCCGGACGCAGCGTCCGGCCGTCTATCGTTTTGTCTCTTCGGACCCAAGTTTTTCAGCGTGACCCAGGAATGAGCGACAAAGACCTTTACAGCGTGCTCGGCGTGAGCAAGGGCGCCTCCGCCGACGAGATCAAGAAGGCGTATCGCAAGCTTGCGCGCCAGTATCACCCCGACGTCAACAAGTCCGCGGATGCGGGCGCCAAGTTCACCGAAGTGCAGGAGGCGTACGACGTCCTGTCGGACGAAAAGAAGCGCCGCTATTACGATCAGTTCGGCGTGGTGCCCGGAACCGCCGCCGCCGATGCGGGCGCCGCGGGCCACGCGCCCCGCGGGCCGTGGGAAGGTGGACAGAACGTCCGCGTGGACCAGATGAACATCGACCCGGAGGAACTCGGCTCGATGTTCGAGACGTTCTTCGGTGGAGGGGGCCGGCCTCGCGATCCTTTCGGAGGGGGCTCGCCGTTTGGCGGGGGCGCGAGCGGCACGCGCGGGCGGGGCCGCGCTTCCCGGGCGGTCGAGCCCGAACCGCTCGAGCACGAGCTGTATCTCACTTTTCTCAATGCGGCCCGAGGCGGCAAGGAAGAACTCCGGCTCAACCTGGATGGGAAAAGCCGCACCATCGAAGTGAACATTCCCGCCGGCGTGCGCGACAAACAGCAGCTCCGCATGCGGCAGGGCGCCGGCGATCGCGACCTGGTGCTGAACATCCGCGTGGGTGGTCACCCCGTCTTCCGGCGTGAAGAGGGCAACGACCTCTCGCTCGACTTGCCTTTGACCATTTCCGAAGCGATTCTGGGCGGCACCGTCAACGTGCAAACCCTCGACGCGCCGGTGGAACTCCGCGTCCCTCCCGGCGCTTCAAGCGGCGCCAAACTGCGATTGCGGGGTAAGGGCATCCAGCCCGCCAAGGGCGAGCCCGGCGACCTGTATGCCGTGGTCAAGGTAATCGTGCCCAAGGGCGACTCGCTCAGCGATGCGGAGAAGAACACAATCCGCGAAATCGGCGCGCGCCAGGGCAATGTCCGGGGCGGCTGAATCCCGGTCCGTTCCGCGGATTCCCCTACGATCAGGCAATGGGCGAGTGCCGGTACCAGGTCATCGTGATCGGGGGCGGCCATGCGGGCGTTGAAGCCGCGTGGGCCGCGGCGAACATGCTGCGCGCCCCCTCCAGCGTTGCCCTCATCACGATCGATCCCGCCAAGATCGGCGTTATGAGCTGCAATCCCGCGATCGGCGGGCTGGCAAAGGGCCAGCTCGTGCGTGAGATCGACGCTTTGGGCGGGCTGATGGGCCTCGCGACCGACGCCACCGGCATCCAGTTCAAGGTGCTGAACACGAGCAAGGGCCAGGCCGTTCGCGGCCCGCGGGCACAGTGCGACAAGCACGCGTACGCCGAGTGTGTGCAGGCGATGATCGCATCCCGTCCGGAAATCGCGATCGTTCCCGGGACGGTTGATGAACTCCTGATCGAGGCGGGCCAGGTGCGAGGCGTGCGGGTGGGCGCCGCGGAATTGCGGGCGCCCTCGGTCGTGCTCACCACCGGCACGTTTATGCGCGGGCTCATGCACACGGGCGAGGCCAGGTCCGAGGGCGGCCGGTTTGGAGAAGCTTCGGCCGTGGGCATCTCCGCGACGCTGAAGAGCCTGGGGTTCGAACTCGGACGGCTCAAGACGGGCACGCCGCCGCGGCTGCGAAAGGGCTCCATCCGCTGGGACGAACTCGAAAACGCGGGCGGCGACAAGGTTGCAACGCCGTTCAGCGATCTCACGCTCACGGGCGAAGCCGACGCCACGATGCCGTCGCTCGCGCGATTCCCCGTGCTGCAGCAGGTGGACTGCCGTCAGACGCGAACGACCGCTGCGTCGCACGATCTGATCCGCGCCAACCTGCATCGCGCGCCGATGTACTCCGGTCAGATCGAATCGGTCGGCCCGCGCTACTGCCCTTCGATCGAGGACAAGGTTGTCCGCTTCGCCGAGCGTGACACGCACGGCGTGTTCCTCGAGCCCGAATCGCTCCGCGACGATTGGATCTACTGCAACGGCATTTCCACGAGTCTCCCCCGCGATGTGCAGGATGCGATCGTGCGGTCCATGCCCGGGTGCGAGAACGCCGAGATTTACCGCTACGGATACGCCGTGGAGTACGACATGGTGCGTCCCCACCAGATCGGCGCGTCCACGGAAACCAAGCTTGTGCGAGGCTTGTTTCTCGCCGGACAGATCAACGGGACCAGCGGCTATGAAGAAGCCGCGGCACAGGGGCTGCTCGCGGGCATCAACGCCGCGCGAAGAGCTCAGGGCCGGGACGCGTTTACCTTCGGTCGGGACCAGGCGTACATCGGCGTGCTTATGGACGACCTGGTGACCAAGACGCCGATCGAGCCTTACCGGATGTTCACGAGCCGCGCCGAACACCGGTTGATCCTTCGGGCCGACAACAGCGCCGACCGGCTCACGCCGCTCGCGAAACAACTCGGCCTGCTCGGCACGTCGCTGGGCGAACACCGCTGGCGCCGGTTCGAGCAGCGGGCCTCGCAGCTCGGGGCCGTGGATGCGGGCATCGAGCGGACGCGGGTCGGGTACGAGCCGCTCTCGAAGCTCGTCCGGACGCCGGAGTACGACGCGGCAATGCTGCGCGAAGCGCTGCGGGGCCAGCCCGAACTGGATGGGGTGGCGCCCGAAGTCTGGGAAACCGCATTCGCCGAGCGCCGATACGCGCCGTACATCGACCGCGCCCGCATCGAGATCCGGCGCGGCCAGGAAATGGAGCTGCGAAAGCTGCCCGACGATATCGACTACGCGTCGCTCACACCGCTGCGCACCGAGGCGCGGATGGCGCTGAGCCGATTCCGCCCGGCGACGTTCGGACAGGCGAGCCGTCTGGAGGGCATGACCCCCGCCGACGTCACGCTGCTGGCCGTGCTGGTGCAGAAGCATCGCCGCCCCCCGGCCGAACGGATTCCCTCTTGAACGAATCTCTTTTCGCCCAATCCGCGCTGCTCGCCCAGGAAGCGCACGGCAACACCGCCGTGGGGCTTGTCGTCATTCTTGTGACGGCCGCGGGCGTTGCGACCCTGTTCCGGCGCCTCAAGCTCCAGATCATTCCGGGCTACATCATCGCGGGTGCGCTGGTCGCGCTGCTGGCTTCCGCGCTGCGGAAATACGACATCGGCCTGGGCGAAGTCGAAAACATCAGCCAGTTCGCCACCGTGCTGCTCATGTTTACCATCGGCCTGCAGCTTGAGCTCGACTCGCTGCGCCGCTCCATGATTTCGATTTTCGGCCTGGGCATCGGCGCTACGCTCGCGTGCGCTGCGGCGCTCTGGGGCTGCGCCATGCTCTTCGGACTCTCTGCGCCCGTCGCGCTCGCGGTCGGCATGGCCATGTCCATCTCGTCCACCGCCGTGCTGCTGCGGGTGCTTCAGGAGCGGCGCGAATTGCAGCAGACGCACGGGCGGCTGTGCGTGGGCGTGTCGATCGCGCAGGATCTCCTGTCGATCGTGATGCTCGGCCTGCTCCCGGCGATCGCGGCATGGCACGCCTCGCGCAGCCCCGGCGCGGGGGCCGCGGCAGGGCCGGATTACGGTCGCGCCGGTCTTTCCGTGCTCGTTGGTCTCGCGGGCATCACGCTCCTGCTCATGATCGGACGCTACGCCCTGCCCGCCGTGCTTGAGTTCGTCGCCGATGTCGGCGCTCGCGGAAGCAGCGGCAAGTCAGGCTTCGGATCCAAGGAACTCGTGCTTGTCAGTTCCGCCGCGATCGCCCTCACCGCGGCGGTGGCGACCAGCCTGCTCGGTTTCAGCCCCGAGCTTGGCGCCTTTCTCGCAGGGCTGCTGCTCGCATTCACGCCGTATCGCATGCAACTCGCCGGTCAGCTCGAGCCGCTTCGCGATCTGCTGATGGCGATCTTCTTCACCACGGTGGGCCTGGGCATCCACATGGGCGATGTGAGCGCATACATCGGCCCCATCTTGCTGGGCGTGATCGTCCTCATGGCGGTGAAAGTGGCCGTGACCTGGCTGAGCGTCTGGGCGGTTGGCAGCTCCGCTCCGCTGGCGGTCATCACCGCGGTCTATCTGGGCAACGCGGGCGAGTTCAGCCTCGTGCTCCTCGCGGCGGCGGGCCAGACCTCGCCCGCCCCGATTCTCTCCGGAGCTCCTCTTGGCGCGATGATCGCCGTGGTCGTGCTTTCGCTGATTCTCTCGCCGTTCCTGTTCTCGTGGGCACATCCTCTTGCGCTTCGGATGCAGCGCGTCGGGCCTCCGCCCTGGACACGCAAGCTGACCACCGTGCTCAAGGGCGAGAGCCACGGGCACACCCAAGGTTCCGAGCATGCGCCCCTCGCGGCACGCCATGTCATCATCGCCGGCTTCGGCCCGGTGGGTCGGAGCCTTGCCGCACGATTGGACGTCCAATCCGTTCCCTACACGGTCATCGAACTCAATCCCGAAACCGTGCGACGCCAGCGCAAGCTCAACAGATCGATCCTCTACGGCGATGTGACCAACCCCGAAGTGCTCGAAGCGGCAGGGGCCCGCATCGCCGATGCGATCGTGATCACGATCCCCGATGACGAAGCGACGCTGCGGGCCATCGCCACGGCGCGCATGCTCGCACCCACGACGTTCATTGCCTGCCGCACCGGCTTCCTGAGCGGTGCGTTCCGTGCGTATGAAGCGGGCGCCGATCACGCGGTGGTCGAAGAAGTGGTGACCGCCGACGCGATGGAAAAGCAGATCTTTGAGAAACTGCAGAGCCGACGGGGGCCGGGATTGGTTCCTCAGCCGCAAGCCGTGTGATCAGGCTTCGTCTTCGGGCTTGTCCGGCTTGGCGCTGGGCTTTTCTTCCACCGGGGTCGCGGCGGGAAGAGGCGTTGCGGTCTTACCCATCATCTTGAGTTCGTCGCGCAGGATGGCCGCGAGCTCGTAGTTCTCGTTCTCGATGGCTTTGGCGAGGCGCGTGCGAAGTTCGGCGTGCTGGCTCACCGGGAGCTTGGGCACCAGCGACTCGCGCATGCCGCGGAGCATCTCGGCTTCCGCCGAAGCGTCGAAGAGTTGCGGCTGGCCCACGCTGGAGAAATACTGGCGGAGCGCGTCGAGGCCCTGGTCGAGGGCAAAGACGGCGGCCTTGGGCTCATTGTCCTTCAGAGCCTGGCTGGCCATCGCCCGCGAGCGGAGCATGAGGATGTAAGGCCGGAACTGCTCGAGCACGTTGCGGTCGCCCTCGGTCTCCGCGTGCGCGGCGCACAGGTCGAGCACGCGCAGGTTGCGAGTGGTATCGCGGACCACGCCCTCGAAGTCTTCGAGCGCAAGCAGCGCAAGGTAGCGGTGGTAGTACTGCACGGCCTCTTCCCGGAGCAGGCGGCAGTCTTCGGGGGAGAGGCTGAACCGCTCCGCCGGGGCACCCTCTTCTTCTTCGGAACGGGAGTCGAGCTGGGCCTCGTAGTACTCCAGGAGACTGGGGAAGCCGTGGGGGCGTTGCCCGTCCGGACGGCCGGTGGGGTACATCTGGAGAATGCCGAGATCGACCCGGATCTGCACCCGGGGCTGGCCGTCTTCTCCCTGGATGAGGCGGGCGTTGATGGCCCCGGGCTCGTAGGGCCATTCGTCGAGGAGTTTGGACAGGTCGTTGTTCATCGCGGATCCGAGACGATACGGAAGATAGTCCTGAAACGCGCGTCTTGTTCGATCCCTGCTAGGTACTCCGGGCAAAAGTGAAACCTAAACGGTGAATTCGGCCTGATGGACTGCGCGGTTTGGTGAAAATTTTCGCTTTTTCTGGCTGCCGGATTTGCATTTGGCGCAGTCTGTGTCATGGTTCAAGTAGGAGGCTCTGCGCAAAGAGCGGGAGTCGGTTGATTGGTCGATGCGGAGCGTCGATTGCAACCGGAGGCCAGATCGTTGCGTAGCCTTCTGTGTGGTGTGCCCGGGCTGTTTGCCGGGCCGAGGAGTTGAGAGGGGTGTGGTGCCCCGGAAGGTGGTAGAACAGTGGGAGCGAGTCAAGCTCGGACCCGTCAGGGTTCTGTTCAGGTCCAATCCGACCTGCACGTGTATTTCCAGGAAATTAATCGGACCAAGCTTCTCACCGCGGACGAGGAGAAGGAGCTTGGTTGGGCCATTATCAACGAGAACTGCCCGAAGGCTCGTGAGCGGATGATCCGCGCGAACCTGCGCCTCGTCGTGGCGATTGCGAAGAACTATTCGAACCGCGGCCTGCCGCTCTCCGACCTGATCGAAGAGGGCAACATCGGCTTGCTCCGCGCCGTCGAGGGCTTCGATCCCTCCCAGGGCGCCCGGTTCAGCACCTACGCCAGCTGGTGGATCAAGCAGGCGATCAAGCGGGCCCTGGTCAACGCGACCCAGCCCGTGCACGTTCCGGCCTACATGGTCGAACTGATCGCCAAGTGGAAGCTCGCGGCCCGCAAGCTCGAGCAGGAACTCGGCTATCCGCCCAGCCTGCAGGACCTCGCCAAGGCGATGGACCTGCCGGTCAAGAAGCTCCGCGTGATCAAGCGAGCCGTCAAGGCTTTCCAGAGCCCCGGCAGCGACACCCGCGATATCGATGGCGACCTGCTCAAGATGAGCGACATCCTCGCGGATTCGCGTCACTCGACGCCGCACGACAACATCCTGCGGGATGACGAGCTCGAAACGCTCCGTCGCCTGCTCGAGACGATCGACGACCGCGAGGCCCGCATCCTCCGCCTGCGTTTCGGCCTGGACGGCTGCGAGCCGCTCACGCTGAAGGAAGTTGCGGAGGAAGTCGGCATTAGCCGCGAGCGCGTCCGCCAGATCGTGGACGAGGCTCTGACCAAGCTCAATCAGCGTCTGAACGACGAGCGTCCGAGCCGTTACTTCCGCGAGACGGAAGCCGGCCGCCGCGACGAGTCGGCGCCGCCCCGAGCCAGCCGTTTCTCCAGCTCGACGTTCGAGGGCAGCCGGGCCAGCTAAGCCGGAATCACCAGATCTCTCCCAAGCCGGGGCCCTTCGAGGCCCCGGTTTTCATTGATGGAAACGGCGTCCGCCCCGGGAAGACACGTAACGCAATCCGCCGCTACCATCGGCTTATGCAGACACGATTCGCTTGCTTGGCATTGACGCTGCTTGTCGCGGTCGCGACGCCGGTGGCCTGGGCGCAGAACTTCATCTCCCGCGTGAACGATTTCTACGCGGACATCCCGGGCAACAAGCGGAGCGACACGATCCTGATTCCCGCGCTCATGACGCTGGAGGCGCCTCCCGCCTCGCTTCGCAGCGTCGACCGTGCCGCCCTGCTCGTTCCGGAAATGAAGGACTGGAAGGAGGCTTCCGAATGGGCCATGAAGCCGCCGCAGCGCACCGCGATTGAAGCCCTGAAAAAAGCAACCGAACAGCAGACGAGCGGCGCCCCGCTCGCGTGGGGGCAGGGCTACGGCGTCGCAGCCGTGACGCCCGCGCTGGTCAAGGCGCGGCTCTACACCGAACTGGGTGATCCGCCCCTGCTCGCCGCGGCACAGTTCCTTTATCTCGGCAAGCTCACGGATCTCGTCATTCTCGCCAACGTCGAGGCAACGCGTCTTCAGGCCGATGGCAAGGCGAACGACGCGATCGAGTTGATGGAGCGCGTGCTCGTACTCGGCCGCCAGATCGCCGACCGCCAGTTCTTCAAAGAGTCCCGCTGGGGGCTGGAGACGATGGTTCGTTCGCTCGAGCGGATCCGTGACATCGCGTACCTCGATTTCCGCGGCAAGCGCGTGCTCACCCGCGAACAGCTCATGGGCGTGATCAAGCGCCTGGACGACAAGGGCGAGGTTCGCGTGGACCGGATCCTCTTCCCCCGGGGCGACCTGATCGCCGCGGAGCAGGCCGTTGAGCTCGTGATGGTTCCGCGCGGCGGCGTGAACGAGCGCGCGTTTCCGACCACGATGGCCGCCCTCACCTCGTCCGATCAGCCGCTTCGCCTGTTCAGCGAGGCCGCGGCCTGGAAGAGCGCGGGCGCCAGCCACTCCGACTGGGCCGCGACCACGGAGGAGTTAAAGAAGGTCAGCGACGACTACGCCAAGCGCTGGCCGCTTGAGTGGTTCCACACGCTCAACAGCCTTCCCTTCGAGCGCAGCAAGCTGGATAAGGCCGCCTTCGCCGTCGTCGACGCGACCGTGCCGGACATGGCCATCCTTTTCAATCTGCGTCAGGCAGTTCGCACCGAGATCGTCGGCACGCGAGAAGCGCTCGCGATCGTGGGGTTCTACTACGCCCGCAAGGCGTTTCCGCCCAAGCTTTCTTCGATCGCGCCCGAGTGGATGGAGCGGCTCGACATCGATCCCTTCAATCCCACGCTGCGCAACGGCAACCGGCCTCCGCTTGAGTACTTTGTCCCGATCCGTGATCAGGGCCCCGACGCGAAATTCGCTGAAATCAACGTCGTGGGCGACAACGGCGTGAACTTCGCTATCCGGCTCAAGGACGACAACGCCGTGATCTACAGCTGGGGCGCCGACAACGCCAAGGGCTGGGCCCAGAACGTCCAGAACACGGTCGAGAAAGCCCCCGACGTTGACTACCTCATCTGGCCGAGCGTGCTCAGCCTCTACAGGCAGCATCTGAGCGAAATCGGGGAACTCAAGTGAGTCACAATTCCGACGTCCGCAAGGTCGTCATCATCGGCAGCGGACCCGCGGGTTGGACCGCGGCGATCTACGCCGCTCGTGCCCAGCTCGAACCAGTCGTCTACATCGGTGTTCCCAAGCAGGATCCCGGGCCGGTTCTTCCCGGCGGTCAGCTCATGCTGACCACCGACGTCGAGAACTACCCGGGCTTCCCCAAGGGCATCGCGGGTCCCGAGATGATGAGCCTGTTCCAGCAGCAGGCCGAGCACTTTGGAACCAGGGTCGTCTCCGAAGACATCGTCCGCTGCGATTTCTCCAAGCGTCCGTTCGAACTGCACGCCGGCAACGGTGAAATCATCAAGACCCACAGCGTCATCATCGCGACGGGCGCCGTGGCAAACTGGCTCGGCCTCAAGAACGAGATGCGCCTCGCGACGCTCGGTGGAGGCGTCTCCGCCTGCGCCGTCTGTGACGGCGCGCTCCCGGCGTTCCGAAATCAGCCGCTCGCCGTCGTGGGCGGCGGCGACACCGCGATGGAAGAAGCGACCTACCTCACGAAGTTCGCTTCAACGGTCTACGTCATCCACCGACGCGATTCCCTCCGCGCCTCAAAGGTGATGCAGAAGCGATACCTCGACCGGCCCAACGCCAAGGTCATCTGGAATAAGGCCGTGGAAGACGTCCTGGGCGAGGACAAGATCACCGGCGTCCGCCTCAAGGACACCGTCACCGGCGAGCTTTCCACGCTCGAAGTCAAAGGTCTCTTCATCGCGATCGGCCACACGCCCGCGACCAGGTTCCTGAAGGACAGCGGGCTTGAGTTTGATGCCAGCGGCTACATCGCGCTCAAGCAACGAAACAGCTACACCAACATCGAAGGCGTCTTCGCCGCCGGCGATGTCGCCGACAGCGCTTACCGTCAGGCCATCACGGCGGCGGGCATGGGATGCCAGGCCGC
>JAFEBN010000051.1 GCA_018242645.1 Planctomycetota bacterium
AAAATCTGCTTGTTGTAATACAGCGCCAGAACGCCGCCGGTGTTGACGACCGCCCACTGGCGGTTCTTCTTGGTTCGCGGATCCGGGTGCATGAGCACCGGTCGAAAGCCCGTGGCGTAGCGCTCGGCGCGCACCTCGCCTTTGGTGTCGAGATCATCCAGCGGCAGAATCGCGCCGGTCTCCGCGTACTGCGGCACGTTGTAGTTCCAGAGCCCGACCAAGTCGGGCGGGTCTCCCGCGGCGATGCTGATCAGGGCCTTCTGGTCGATCCCCGCAGTCGTGAGGTAGCGGACGCGGATGCGGTTCTGACTGGCGTTGAACGCGTCGACGATCTTGAGCATCGCCCGGGCTTCGTGGCCGGTCCACTTTTCCCAGTAGTCGAGCACGATGCGACCGTCGGGGGACTGCTTCGCGCCGCGCGGCCCGAACGCGGCAAAGCCGATGCCGCCAGCAATCATTGCGCCGAGAGCGGCACGCCGGGTCATGGTGGAGAAATGGGAGGGTTCGTCAGACATCCTGAACTCAGGCCGTGGAGCTGTTCGAGGCCTTTATTGTACGAAACGCAACGCCATGAGTTCATTTCTTTGCGTATCGGTGACCCCAGCCGATCCAGCAGCGATCGTCCTTCACCGAGCCGTATTTATCGCTTTCTTTGTAAGCGTAGCGACGAGTAAAGTTGCGCACGCTGAGGTCGCCCATCAAGTAGTTGTTGGCTCCGTCCAGCGCGTTGCCCGAATCTGCGCTGCCGGCCCGGAATTTGGAAGGTCCATGGCGAGGCCGCTCGTCATAGCAATCCATCGCCCAAACCATCGCGTCCACGTGCGGAATCTCGCTCATTCTTCGCCCGGCGACGCCCGTAACCGTTCCGTCGTTGGCCTTCGCCACTGCGGAATCGTTAAACCAGTAGTACGACCACACCTTCATTTCCGGCCGCGGGTTCGCAAGGGTGGGGGCTGGCCAGACGAAGTACCGAAAGTACTGCTGAAGTCCCAGTGCGACGACAGGATCACGAACATCGGAATCGGTATTACGTGACCGTGGGCACGTAAAGGGAGCATTGCCTCCATTATTCAAATAGGGCTGAAGGGCGATCACCGCGTTGATCTGGTAGAGGTCGCGCGGGTCTGTCGTCCAATTGGTGGGATCCGGAGAAGTGCGAAGATCCAGCCAGCGCGGCACCTTCTGCTCGTCAAGATAGCTCTGCGTGGCGATCCCCAACTGCCGGAGATTGCTTTGGCAAAGAACGTCTCGCGCACGAGAGCGGGCCTTGCCGAGCGCGGGAAGCAGAATGCCCATCAGCATCGCGATGATCGCGATGACGATCAGAAGCTCGATAAGCGTGAATGCGGTGGGGTTCCTTGAAGAAAGAACGCCTAGGAGCCTGCCTTTTTCTCGCCTCAGGCGGGTGGTCCAGTGAAAGGTCCAAGCACGGTTGAGCATGATGTCCTTCGCGAGACTACTTGCTTCCGCCGGGGGCTTGTCCCCAAGGACTCAACTGAGCAGTGGAATCCGCTTCTGCCTTGATGCGTTGCACTGTTTCTTCCCACTCATGTTTCGCAACGAGAAAACCCGTCGGCTTTCCTGTTGCTGGATTGGTAATTCCCTGATTTGGGTTGAGCGACTTGCCTCGTTCACGGAGCATCGCCTCGAATTGACCGCGGGGCATCTTGAGATCCTCGCCAGTGTCCGTGAAGTGGATGACGACTTCTTGTTGCAACCGGCGCGGGTCATACGGTCCGTCGCCGGCGAATCCATAGCGGTAGACCGTAAACAAAGCAAAGAGAATTGCAATCCCTGCGATCGACCACCCGAACCACGGTTTCTGCAGAATTTCTCGAATCGACTGCATCCAGTTGCTCTCCCTGTGTTCAACTGCCGCTGTTTTTCAGATAGCGATGGCCCCAATTCCAGAATTGACCCGGGGCGCCGTATTTGTCGAACGCGTCGGGCGAGCGGTAGAACCCCATGTCAATTTGCTTGATGCTCTGGTCAAAGAAAATGAAGTTGTTCATCCCCACGATCATGTTGGTGCCCGTCGGCGTCTCGGCCTTGTCGCCAACCTGTTTCATGCGGCGACCGGGCTGGAAGTGACGGGGAAACTCGTCCAACGCATCCGTCGCAAGCACGAGAGCATCCGGATGGCGAATGAGAGAGAACTCTCGCTTCGAAACACCCCACGGCAGAAAACCACCTCCAGAACCGATCGCGGAATTGTTGAACCAAAATTCGGTGTATCGAGTGATTGCGGCGGGGTCGCGAGGCTTAAACCACGCAAAGTCGTCCTTTGTCGTCATCGAATAAACGCGGGTGCCGACCAAAAGATTGATCGCTTCCTTGGTGCGGACGCTTGAAAGTCCCTTGGCGGCCGCACAGTTAAACGCGATATTTCCCGAGTTGTTCAGGTAGTCCTGAAGCGCGATGTTGGCGTTCACGAAGAACTCGAGATTGGTGTTTGGCTGTCCAGTCACCAAGTCTGTCTGGAAGTCGATCATGACGGGACGCTTCTGCCCGTCCAAATACATCTGGTAAGCCATTCCGCATTGTCGAAGGTTGCTCTGACACATCACATTCCACGCCGCCTTCCGAGCCTGTCCGAGCGACGGAAGCAGAATGCTGATCAGCATCGCGATAATTGCGATAACTACGAGGAGCTCGATCAAGGTAAATCCTCGTCGGTGCTGACTCGCTTCTCGATGCGTCTTGGCTTTCATCGTCCAAACTCCTGGCCGTTCGCCCCCGCCCGAACGAGCGATCTTCATCCTTGAATTACGAACGTGTCCCTGCACCCTTCGACTTCGCGAAACCCGTCGGCTTGGCTTCCGCAGAATCGGATCCCCCAGCCTTCGAACCACCACTCCAGTAAACCTGTACGTCCAGCTGCTCCTGTGGGCTCACCGAATTCAGATCGGTTTCCGTCAGTATTCCTCCCGGAATTTCTCGACCGTTGCAACTCACCCGGGCGGGGCTGCTCGGATCGAACGCCCGGCTGTCAAACCGCACTCGGATTCTGCGGCCACGCCAGGTACGCACCGCATCGACCGTTCCAAACTCCACCGGCGGGACAGGGTCGATGAGGAGTCCGGCCTGACCGGACTCGGTGAAGACCGGGCGGATGCCCAGGATCCATTCCAGGCTCACGCGATTGAGCCACGCCGCGGAACCTGTGTACCAGGTCCAGCCGGCGCGCCCCGGCTTGTCGGAGAGCGGACCGTCCACGTTGCCGGGAGTGACATACGGCTCGGCGAAATAACTGTCGGCGTTCTGGCCGCGCGTTGGGGGCGAAACGCTCTTCCAGATTCGGGCGACGCTTTCCACGTCGCGACGCTTGCAGGCCGCGGCCAGGGCCCATGTCGCGGCGTGCATGTACACGCCGCCGTTTTCGCGGCTCCCGGGGCTGTAGCGAGTCACGTACCCGATCGTCGGGTCGGGGATGGTGTACGCAGGGAACAGCAGCAGCGGGCCGTAGGGGCTGAGAAGATTCTTCTTGACGCTCTCCCACGCCGCCGCGGCGCGGTCGGCGGGGGCGATATCCGCGAGGATGGACCAGGTCTGGGCGTTGAGGTGGATCTTGCCTTCGGGACTCTGCGAACTGCCAATCCACTCACCGCTGTCCTTGGTGCCGTACTTGTACCAGGCGCCGTCCCAGGCGTGGGCGTTTATGGCTTTCAGATATTCCGCACGCTTCGAGCGATAGCGTGCCGCGGCATCCTTCTGTCCGGCGCGATCCATCACCGTCGCAAAGTTGTTCAAAATCTCGCAGAGGAACATGCCGAGCCAGACAGACTCACCCTTCTCGTCGATGCCCATCGCGGAGAGGCCGTCGTTCCAGTCGCACGAGCCGATGAACGGAAGGCCCCGAGCGCTGGTGCGATTGAAGGATCGCTCGATTGATCGCTGGCAGTGATCCAGGATCGTGGCCTTCGCTGCCGGTTCATCCACAAACGGGGCGGTCTTCTGCAGGATGGAGTCGTCGCCGGTTTCGCGGATGTAGTTGCCCACGAGGAACGGCAGCCACAAGTAGTCGTCGCTGCAGGCGGTGTGATTGCCGAAGTCGGCCAGCGCGTGCCACCAGTGATAGACCGAGCCGTCTTTGAACTGGCGCTCGGCGTGCAGCATGATCTGGCGATGTGTCCCCGCCGGGTCGAGGGGCAACCACACCTGACTGTCCTGAAGCTGGTCGCGGAAGCCGAACGCACCGGACTGCTGGTAGTAACCGGTCCGGCCCCACATCCGTCCGCTGAGTGCCTGGTAGGGGAGCCAATGGTTATTGAGCAGATCGAAATCGGCTCGCTCGGTCTTGACGGTTGTTGCCGAGAGAAGATTCTTCCAGAACTCGCTCGCACGCCGGGGGGTGTCCCACGCGATCTTTTCGTCGCTGTACTTGTCGATCTGCGCGAGGCAGGCCTTCTTGTCGGAAGCAATCGTCAGCACGAAGTGGAGGCGGATCGTCGCTCCCGCGGCGATCGTGAGATCGCCGCCCAACGAAGCCGAGGCATCGCCGAAGCGCCCGAAGCCTGCCTGACGCAGGCCCGCGATATCCCGCACCGTCATCGCCTTGGGCGTGGCCGTGCTCCCGTACTTGCCCAGGAAGGTCTGCTTGTCGGCCACAGCGAGCGGGCGATCGAAGTGCGCGCCCGCGACGCTGTGCGCCGCGACATACGGCCACGGCACGTTCCAGTGCTCGCGCTCGGTCTTGGGGCGGATGTCCCACATGTTCTTGGTGGAGACAATGGCCCGCCGGTTCGCGGACTCGTCGAAACTGACATCAAAGAACAGGCGATGGAACTCTCGCTTCACGTCCGGCGCCACGCCGCAGGTCCACTCGAAGTAGGACGCCAGCCGCAGGCTGCGGGGCTTTCGAGTGGTATTGGTCAGTTCCACACACCAGACTTCAACGTGGTCCTTGGGATCAACCGTCAGCGTCCAGTTCGCGCGGATCCCCGATCGCAGCGTGTGGAAGGTCGAACTGCCCAGCGCGTGCGTGCAGGTGCTCTCGTCGTACGGGCGGCGGCACGGTGCGGGTGCAAGCGACCAGACGTCGGGAGCGTCGAGCGGGGCATCGAGATCCGCGACGTACAGGAACTTGCCGTAGCAATCGCGGACAAGGTCCATCTCCCAGCGGGTGAGCACGTTGTGCTGTGCATCATCGAACCAGGAAAAACCACCACCGTTCTGGCTGATCACCAGTCCGTACCGGCCGTTACAGATCACGTTCACCCAGGGCATGGGTGTATCGAGGTCGGTAACGACGAAGGAGGAACCGGAAGGATGGGCGTTGTCGAAGTGTCCGAATCGGCTAGGAAGCATCGTGATCAACCTTGCAGGCCCGCGGGACGCGAGAGAAGCGTCGGGAACACACGCCGGGCGGAAGAAACCAACCGATGAAAGCGCTTACATCGTGACACATTCCCGGCCGGGTGTCAAGGCCAAGGACCTCATGCGGACCGAGTTTTCCACATTCGGGAATTCGTGCCCGGATCTGACGTCCGCGTTGACCAAAAACGACCGTCCCGCGGCATCGTGCCGCGGGACGGGTGGTGCACTTGTTCACGCATCGCCTGTGGTGCGGGCGAGCGTTGAAAGTGGATATCAGGCGCGACGACGACGAGCCGCGACCAGGCCGCCCAGGGCCAGGAGCGAAGCGCCGGCCGGGCTGGGGATAACGGCGATGTCGTAGTACTCGATGTCGTTCACGGTGCCACCGTCAACCAGGGGGTTGCGGGTGTGCTGCCAGCGGAAGGCAACCCAAGAGCCATCGTTGAAGCCATTGGGACCGTTGGGGTCGAACGTGTTGCGAACCGTCTTGCTGAAGCCGGTCGTGAGGTTCATGAACTCGACCGCGTAGCCGGCGGTGCCGCCGAAGTCGGCCGCCGAGTAGTAGGTGTAGCTCATCGACAGGATGTCGCCCTTCTTGAAGGCGTCGGTGCCGTTGTTGTGCTCGCCGATGAGGCTGAACTTCTGGTTCGCGCCGCCGACGAAGACGGTTCCGTTGCCGACGACGAAGATGCCGCCTTCATCGATCCAGCCGCCGCCGCGGTCGTTGCCGAAGAAGAGGCCGCCCTCGGGCTGCTGCGGCCAGTTCTGGCCCGAGCCGTCGTTGTCGACGTTGCTGTTGAGCACCATCTTGTAGGAGATCTTGAACGACTGATTCATCTGCATGGACAGCTTGTTCGCGCCGCCGTCTTCGCTGAAATACGCCAGGTGGCGATTCGCGAACTTCTGCGGGTCGCTGGTGCCGGGCGGGTTCATGTTCTCGGTGATGCGAGCGTGGCTGGTCTGGTTCGCCGCAATGTCCGGCGTGATGGCCGACGACGGATAGTCGTTCCAGTTGCGGAGCTGGACGTTGAACGCATTGGCGCTGGTCACGCCGGCCGACGCCGAAGCGGCAACGCCTGCAAGGGCAACGACGGCAAAGAGTGCACGAACTTTCATTCCATTCTCCTCTCGAGAGCGGGGCCGGGTTGTCAGGTCGTTCTTCGCGAGTCCCGTTCGCCACCACGGCGGGGGAGAAGTTCGATTCCTGTAACCGTTTTCAGCCACGAGAACGCAGTGAGAGTTCCCGCAACTCGAAAATGACGTGAAAACGCGGTAAAGCCAGCAAAGTGGATAATTTAGGCGCATTTTCACGCCCGATAACTATCTTAAAATGCTCTTGAAACGCTGTTTCAGCGCTGCGTCTTGAGTTTCAGCCGTTCCGCGCCGCCCTGCACATAGGGATGGGCGTGGAACCAGCGCCACACGTTTCCCGTGCGGGCATTTTCAATCGCCAGCAGGAGCGGGCCCTGATCGATGGCGAGGTAGTCTTTCGCGGCCCAGGGTTTGCCATCCGGGCCTTTGAGGTTGAAGGCATCAACGAAACCAAATCCGCCGCCATCGGCACGAGACTTGGACGGATCCCGCCAGGCGAGCCACGAACCGTCGGGCGTTTTCAGTTCTCGGTAGAATCGCATCGCCCGCATCGCCGCTTCGGGTTGGAAGAGGATCGCGCTTCCCGCTCCGTACGGCGCGATGGTGCCGTCGCCGTAATCGTCCTTGGGGCGGAAGGTCGAGAAGTCGAATTCCGGGCGTGCGCCCGGGATCGTCACGGTCTCGGGATACACGCCGGCGACGAGGTAGCCCTTGGGATAGTCGGAGGCAGTCAGTCCCCACGCGTCAGCGCCGAGTGTCGGAACGTGCTTGGGATTTTCGATCGCCTTGAGCCGGTGCAGCGTCGTCATGCGCCGGCTGTTCTCCCACCAGTCGGTCGGCGTGCGGAAATCGGCGCCGAACGCGCTTGGGTTGTCCACGCCGATCGAGGCGTAGTCGATCCACAGATGACTGAACGTGTTGACAAACAGCGAGCCCGAATACGGGAACCACACCACCCTGCCGGTTTCCGGGGGCAAATCAGCCGGAAGCTTGCTCGCGTCACCCTTGAACTTGTGCTGGCCAAGCTGGCGGCGCAGCTTGTAATACACCGCGGGATCGATTCGGTGCGACTCTTCCGGTGCGCAGACGGCGAGAAATGTTGTCAGCCGGTGTTCGCAGCCCGAGTCGGCCCAGTAGTAGGGGAGCCGGGCCCCGTCCCCGGCGGGGTTCTTCGGGTCCTTGGGCTTCCACCCCAGCGAGATGAATCCCCGTTCGTGGGGCTTGGCCTCGTCGCCGCCCTGGAACATGCGCCAATCGGCGTCCGCAAAGAGCTGGTCCGCGATCGTCGCGACTTCCCCTTTGAAATACGACGAAGCCGTGAGCATTCCCGCAAAGAGCAGCGCGGAGTCGATCGTTGAGATGATCTGCTCGAGGTTCTTCCCCTGATGGATGCCCCCGGTCGCGCCGTCGAGGTAATGCTGGAAAAGCCCGCCCTTGCGGATCTCCGGCTTCGATGCCAGCGTCTTCAGAATCAGTACCGCCCGTTCCTCGGCCTGGGCACGCGTGACCCATCCACGCTCGACCGCGATGGGCAACCCGGAGAGCAAGAAGCCCACACCCGCAACACTCACCACCGAATCGCTCAAGCGATCGGGTGGCATGCCATTGGCCGGGTTTCCCGTCTCCCACAGGAACTTGAAGCAGCCGAGCTGAATCTCGTCGAGCAGCTTCTCGTCCTCCGGGGAAAACTGAAACGGCGGTCGCCTCACCTCGCTCGGAGCGACAATCGGCTCAAGCTTCGGCGTCTGAGCCCGCTGGGCAAGGCTCGGGGAAGCGGTGGCCACGGCGGCAAGCAGCAACGGGAGGGTGCGTTTCATGGGCTGAAAGAGAGGATATCCAAAAAAGAAAGCGTTTTCATAGAATCCGGAAATCGGCCCGGAAGAGGTCTGAAAACGCTTATCAGCCGATAGCATTGACTGAACATGAGGCGGCTGAAAGCGAATTCACTGACCAAAGGGGGCACGTCCATACAAGACGTCGCTCGCGAGGCAAAGGTTTCCATCGCCACGGTGAGTCGCGTGCTGAATCAGCCCGACCTGGTCACCGCGGAAACGGCCCGGCGGGTCCGGGACGCCATCAAGCAGCTCGGGTACGTCCCCAACGCCTACGCGCAGGGGCTCAGCCGGCGGGGCGGGAAGGTGCTCGGCATCGTGCTGCCAGACATCCACGGCGAGTTCTATTCGGAACTTCTCCGCGGCGCCGACGGCGAAGCACGCCGCCAGGGTTTCCACCTCCTTGTGAGTTCCGACGCGCACGACCACGGCAGCCCGACGCGGACGGAAAACCTTGCGTTCGGTCTGATCGACGGCCTCGCGCTCATGATGACCGAGCCGAACACCGAACTGTGGCGCGAGACGTTGGACGCGGCGCTGCCCACCGTCGTGCTCGACGCCGACATCAGCGAACCCGGCGTCGACAGCGTGGTCGTGGACAACGCGATGGGCACGCACGAGGCGGCCGAGCATCTGCTCGAAAAAACACCGGCGGATCGTTGCTACTTCGTCGGTGGTCCCCGGGAGAATTTCGATACCGCGCAGCGTGCCGCGGAATTCCGCAAGGCGCTCGACGCAAAGGGCAAGACCAAGGACGAGCAGTTCGCCTTCGGCGAGTACTCGATCGATTGGGGCCGTCGCTGGGCCGCAGAGAAACTCAAGGCGGGCGGGCTGAAGAACTCGGCCGTGCTCGCCGGTAACGATGAGATCGCCCTGGGCATCATGCAGGCGGTGCAGGACGCCGGGCTTTCGGTTCCGAAAGACGTCCGGATCGTGGGATTCGATGACACGCGCCTCGCGACCCTCGTGCGTCCGGCGCTCTCGACGGTGCGCGTCCCCCTGCTCGATATCGGCGCGGCGGTGGTGCGCCTGCTGGTCGATCGCGTGGGCAACAGCGAGAAGCCCGCGACCAAGGAAAAGCTGCCGACCAAACTCATCGTGCGCGACAGCAGCCGGGTGTGATCCGTTCGCTTCCTGCGGCTATTCGAGCGGATTCGCGTCCAGGTGGGCGCCGTTGGACGCGATCACCTTCTGATACCAGTACGCGGAGTCCTTGGGCGTGCGCTTCTGCGTGGCGTAGTCGACGTGGATGAGGCCGAAGCGCTCCTTGTACCCCTGCGACCACTCGAAGTTGTCGAGAATCGACCAGTGGAAGTAGCCGCGGATGTCGGAGCCGGCGCGAATCGCGTTTCGGAGTTCCAGCAGGTAACGCCTGGTGAAGTCGATGCGCTGCGGATCATGAACCTTGCCGTCCATGCTGACCCAGTCGATTCCGCTCATGCCGTTTTCGGTGATGTACACGGGGAGCTTGTAACGCTCGTAGGTGTATCGGGGCCCCCAGTGCAGACTCTTAGCCTCCACGGGCCAGCGGAAAGCGGTGGTGGGGTGGGTGTGATGGCGCTCGACGACTTCCGGCTTGCCGCTCTCGCCGCGGCGGACCGGCGTGCCCTCATAAATATTCACACCGATGAAGTCGATCTTCTGGGAGATCAGGTCCATATCGCCCGGCTGAGGCTTGGGCGCATCAGCTCCGAAGATTTTGAGGCCGTCCTCGGGGTAGTGGCCGCGGACGATGGCGTCGGCGTACCACGTGTTGTTCCAGAGGTTGCGCTCGGTGATTGAACCCATCGCTTCGATCGCGGCCTGCTGATCCGCCGCCGAATCGGTCGCGGGATAGCGCGTGACGCAGACGGGCGCGTAGCCGATCGACTGCGGTCCCTTGCCTCGTGCCCGCAGCACCTGCACACCCGCGCCGTGGCTCATGAGCGCGTGATGGCACGCAAGGAGCAATTCCCGCGTCGGCAAGCGCAGCCCCGGGGCGTTATGGGCGTCGGCGTGACCAAACTGCAGGAAGACTTGCGGCTCGTTGAGCGTCATCCAGTTTTTGACGCGGTCGCCCAGGCGGTCGGCCACGGCCTGCGTGTAATCCGCGAACCATTTGACCGAATCACGGTTGAGCCAGCCGCCCTTGCGGAAGAGCGCTTCGGGGTAATCCCAGTGAAAGAGCGTGGCGTAGGGTGTGATTCCCGCGCTCAGCAGCTCGTTGACCAGGCGGTCGTAGAAGTCGAGGCCTTTCGCGTTGATCGAGCCCGCGCCTTCCGGCATGACCCGCGTCCACGCAATCGAAAATCGATAAGCCTTGAGACCGATCGACTTCATAATCCCGACGTCTTCTTTGTAGCGGTTGTAGTGGTCACACGCGACATCGCCGGTGTGCCCCTGAAACACATTTGGCTTTGCGGGCGTGTGCGCCGGGCCGCCTTCCGTCGGGATGGCGTGGCAATATGTGTCCCAGATCGACGGCCCGCGTCCGTCCTGGTTCCAGGCACCCTCAATCTGATACGCGCTGCTGGCAGCGCCCCACGTGAAGCTGGCGGGAAATGACATAGGGCGGACTGTATCGTCCCGCCTTTGCGATGTCAGATGCAGAGCAAATCGTTGTAGGCCGCCACGAAGAGCACAAAGTCGGCATCGTCGCAAACGCTGTCGCCGTTGAGATCGCCCGGGCGATAGGCGCCGGGCGTCAGCAATTCGTTGTAGCGGGCCGCGAACAACACGAAGTCGGCATCATCAACCATGCCGTCGTTGTTCAGATCCGCGGCACACGAGGCGAGATTCAGCATCGGGCCCGCCAGCACCGTCTGCACCGCGCCGGGCTTGACCAGTTCCGCCAGCCCCAGCGCGCCCAGCGCGACATCGGGCATCCCCGCGGAATCCGGATCCCAGGTGGGCTGCGTGTTTGACCGGCGGTACAGGATGCTGGCGCCGGTCTTGAACGTCTGGCGTGCGCCCGTCCGATACGCGTGATAGGCCCCCGTTGCCGCCGGGACATGCGCCGTCCCTGATCCGTCTCCCGCGGCAAACGCCTCGAGCGACGTAAACGTTGCGATGTCGTATTGATGCGAACCGAGTGAATCCGCGTTGTATCCGCCGGGCGTGGTCCCGGCGGAAAACACCGTGTTCCAGCGTGGTCCGTTGTCATCCGTCCAGGCGTAGTTGGAAAGACGCAAGTTCCGGATTTGCGTGCGCCAGTCGCTGCTCTGCCTGTAACCGTCGATCAGCAGAAGCGAATAGAGATTGGTAAACGCCGACTGAAACGTGCCCACAAAGTCCGTTGTGATGTCGAACCCGGCGATAAACGCCGTTTTTGCCCACAGCGGACGGTTGAGCCAATTGCCGTAGGCGGTGTCGGCGTTTGCCCCGCCGTAGAACGCGGCTTCGTTGACGAAGATCAGGCCTTCGTTGTAGCAGTACGACTGAGCGCTCGTGAGTGGGCCGCCCGTCTGCTTGCCGAGCAGAAAGAAGACGCCCCCCGACGGAATCAGATACGCGTCCCAGTTCTTGACGCCGCCGATGATCGCCTTTGCCGCCGCTCGAATCTGCGGATCACCGGGATAGAACAGCGCAGCCTTCGCCGCGGCATGCACGATCTTCATCGTGCTCATCGTGGCGTAGCCGTCCGTCCATTCCACCAGGCCCGTCGCCGGGTCGATCCAATGCTGGTAGATGCCGTCGGTCGATCGATCCGGCTTGATGCCGTCGGGTGCAAGCCCGGCGTACCGGTTCAGAACGGTTCGGACAGTCGGCAAGTTGGCCGAACTGCCCGAAAGTTCATCGCTCATCAGGCAGAGCAAAACGGTCCAGGCCGCGGCGTCGGGGGAGGCCGGATGGAAGCGATTCCACGACGGAATCACATCCGCATCGATCACCCAGCCCGGCGGTTCGCCATCGGGCGAAACAAGTCCCTTTCCGAAGGCAGTGACTTGGGCGATTTCATCCTGCAGCCACCCTTCGAAGGAAAGCCGCGTGTCCGAAGAATCCGTGCTTCGCTGAACCACGCTTCCGCGAGCCGAAAGAAGCGCTCCATCGGCCGTGGAAGCGAGCGAAGTCTGCGCCGCGCCGGGTCCGGTGTAGATGGACGGAGAAAATGCCTGCGTCCCGCGTGCCTGCGCAACCGGTACGAACCAGATCGCCGAGCCCGCACCTGTTGAAGCGACCATGTACAGCCCGGCGTTGCCGGCGCCGCCATAGTGATCCGAAAAAGCAAGATCGCGCAGATTCCCGACAGACCCCAGAGACGAAAACGTCAGCGAATTGCTGCCGATGGTGGACCGCCACACCTGCCCGCCCCAGCAACCCAGAAGCGCGTTGGTGGCGCGATCCACCGCAAGCCCCGCCGGGTACTGCCCGGCCGTCAATGCCGTGGTGAACAGCAGCGAACCGGTTGTTGCGGCGCGCCCCGCGCTGTAGCACCGGATCTCGCCGTTGCGCCCAACATACAGCCGGCCCTTGTAGTGCGCCATGCCCAAATGCGTGAACACCGCATCCGGCGGCGAAAGATCAACGCGCGTAAAAAGACTCAGTTGATCCGCCTGCGTGTCGTAGCGGAGAACCGCGTCGGCGGGATTGGCGTCGGGCGACGCGCTCGTGGTGTGCAGCCCGATGAACAGCAGACGTCCCGAATCCGAAAACGCCAGCGACACCGGCCCGTCCGACGACGCATTCAACGCCATCCAGGGTGCGACGCTTATCAATCGCGTCCGGCTCAGCGTTTGAAGAAGATTGCCGCGCGTGTCGCGGATCTCGATCGAGTCGCTGGTGGCGTCGGCAACCGCGTGATATCCGCCGAGCGAACTCGACGCAACCGCGCCGATCGCAGCGCCCGCCGGAAATGCGCTCGGCCAATCAGCATTTACGGGCGCGCCAAGACAGACCGGGCCCCACCCCAGCCAGACAAGCCCGGAAATGACCAGCCTTCGCATCTCGCTCCTTTACGCACCCAACCCCGTGCAGTGCGGCCGCCCTTCGAACATACGCGACAGAATTGACCACCGCCCGCCCATTCGACATAATGTAAGCGATTTCATGCTTGGAAAGCGCGTCGGAACGACGCGGTTCGCCGCGGAACTCGGTTCGCGGACCCGCCGAATCGGCAACCTTCCGGAGACCGCCATGGCCACGCTCTCCCGCCTGCTCCACCTGATTGTCTGCGTCCTTTGCACCGCGCGCGCGGCAACCGCCGACGTGCTCTTCCGGGATGACTTCGCTGACGCCTCGAAATGGACGTTGCAGGCGAGCGACGGCGTGGTCGCCGAGATCGTTCCGCAAGCCGACCAGGGCAAGACGGCCCTCCGCTTGAAATACGACTTCCGCGCTGGCAGCGGGTTTGTGGTCGTCCGCCGCAAGGTGGGCGTACCGCTGCCGGAGAATTACGTTCTTCATTTTCGCGTGCGGGGCACGGGCCCGGCCAACAACTTCGAGACCAAGCTGCTCGACCCTTCCGGCGACAACGTCTGGTGGGTGAATCAACGCGACTATCTGCCTCCGGACCAGTGGGCCTCCGAACGCTTCAAGCGCCGACACTTTTCGTTTGCCTGGGGTCCCAGCGGCGGCAAGCCACACGAAACGCTCGGAGCAATCGAATTCGCCATCGCCGCAAGCAAAGGGGGCAGCGGCTACGTCGAGTTCGCCGACCTCTCGCTCGATTCGCTTCCCATTCCCATCGTCCGGTCCGAAACGATTTCAATCCCGCAGGCCACGGGCACGCTCGACCGCTCGAATCTCGGCGCGCTGATGAACCGGGGCGGCGCAATCGTGAACTGGGAACCGGGCGGAAACGAGGCGGTCATGACCTTCGACCTCGGCCGGGTGCGAGAGTTTGGCGGGCTTATCGGCGCCTTCGAGCCCGGCCGCGGCGCCTTCGACGTCGCCGTGGAACTCTCGCTCGATGGCCAAACCTACGAGAGCGCGGGCAGCGTGCTCGTCGCAAATTCCGGCCGGTTCTTTCTGCCGCTCCGGGATTCGGAAGCTTCCTTTGTTCGTGTCCGCGTCACCGGCGCGTCGCCGGCGACCAGACTGCGATGGCTTGAGCTCGCTCCGCTCGAGTTCGGGGCGTCCATGAACGGCGTCTTCACAAGGATCGCGGCGGAGAATCCCCGCGGCTGGTTCCCTCGATACCTGCTCGGCGAGCAACACTACTGGACCGTGGTCGGAGTCGCCGACGATTCGAGCGAAGCGCTCCTGAGCAGCGACGGCACCGTCGAAGTTGACAAGGAGCAGTTCAGCATCGAACCGTTCGTGCTCCCCGTGGGCGGGGAGCCCCTGACCTGGGCCAACGCCGAGCTTTCCCAATCACTGGCAGACGGTTACCTGCCGCTTCCCAGCGTGACCCGGACCTATCCGAATCTCGCTGTCCGCATCGATGCCTTCGCGTTTGGTCCCGCCGGCTCCAGCACGCTCGCTGTGCGTTACACAATCACGAATACGGGCACTCAGCCAGCCAAAGGAAGCATGGTGCTGGCGGTCCGCCCGCTCCAGGTCAACCCGCCCTGGCAGGACCTGAAGACCAGCGGCGGGTTCGCGCCCATCGATGCGATCGGCGTGGAATCCTCCCGCGATCCGATCCTGCTCATCCGCAGAGCCCGGCCCGATTCGCTCAAGACGGTCCAGGTACTCGGAGGCGACGCACGGATCGTTTCGAGCATCTCGGATCTCGGAGATGCCGGGGCACGGGTACTCGCGGGCGATCGTCCCGCGAAGTCGGAAAGCCCGCAGGAAAACCGTCGCGCCATTTCGGCCGCCGTGCTGCTGCCATACGACCTCAGGCCGGGAGAACAACAGCAGTGGGCGTTGGTCAGCCCGTTTCACAGCCAACTCGAGCGTGTCCCGGGTCTGGGTTCCTTGGGCGACGGCCCCTTCGATCTATCCCTCGATGATCTCCGGGTGAAGGAAGATGCCGTGAAGAGCTGGTGGAAGAACCAGCTCAACCAGACCGCGATCTCGCTGCCCGCCGACCGCGATCTCGAGAACACCTTCCGCACCGCGCAGGCCCACATCCTCATCAACCGCGACGGCCCCGCGATCCAGCCCGGTTCGCGCACGTACGAACGCTCCTGGATCCGCGACGGCTGCCTGACGAGCAGTGCCCTGCTCGCGACCGGCCACGGTCGGAGCGTGCGCGAGTTCATCGACTGGTACGCACCGTATCAGTACCAGAGCGGCAAGGTCCCCTGCGTCGTCGACAAGCGCGGCCCCGACCCGGTCCCCGAAAACGACAGCCACGGTCAGTTGCTCTACCTCCTCCGCAAGTACTACCTCTTCACGCACGACAAGTTGGCGCTCGAAAAGAACTACCCCTACGTGGTCAAAACCGTCGAGTACATCGATTCGCTCCGCAAGCAGCGGATGACCAGCGAATACGCCAACGCAACCGGCCTCACCCGCGCCAAGTACGGCCTGGTGCCCGAGTCCATCAGCCACGAGGGCTACAGCGCCAAGCCCATGCACAGCTACTGGGACGATTTCTTCGTCGAGAAAGGCCTG
>JAFEBN010000052.1 GCA_018242645.1 Planctomycetota bacterium
TCCGGCTCCGGCACCGGCCCGAGCATCAGGTCGCACTTGCGCTGCAGGAATCGGGCGTGGTGTTCCACGTGCCAAATCGCGTAAGAAAGGATGTCGCGAACGCGCTGCTCACCCCGCTCGGGGTGCAGGGCCACACGATCAAACTGCGCCGGCTCCAGGCCTGAGAGCCACTGGAAACTCCACATGCGCATCGTGTGCATCATCGCCACCGACCCGCCGATGAGGCTGGCCGGGTCGCCCTGCTGCACCTCGCGCGGAATGGCGTAAAGCCCGCTGTCGATAAACGCGTTTTCGTCCCAGGTCGCGAGCATCGGGCGATCTTCGGCGATCGCCCGGCGCATCCGGTGCACGAACGACAATTCCGCGTCCGCCATGTGCCCCACAAGCATCCGCACCGACCAGCGACCGACGTTGGCATCGGGCAGGAATGCCCTGTCCATTTGCTCGGCCGAGAGCGAGAACACCCGTGGGTCGTAGTTGCCGACGCCCCGGCGATAGCGGGAGAGCATCTCACCGATCGGCAGGGTGACGATCTCGGCAGCGGTGCCCGAAGGGATGTACAGCTTCTGGGACCCGGACTGACAGCCGCAGCCGCCCGACGACGAACCGCTCTTGCCGCCGCAACAACCCCCCGAGCCGCCGTTTGCGCCTTCGCTCATGGTCTTCCTTTCGCTGGCGGATGGTAGGGGTTTCACAGGGAGCGGCCGTGCAATCCGTGCTACGGTGCGGGCATGACCCAGACCTCGAGCCGGCGTCTTGCGCTGCGTGTGACAACCATGCCCCGGGACACCAATCACTACGGCACGATCTTCGGCGGCGTCATCCTTTCCTATATCGACCAGGCGGGCTTTGTGGAGGCTCGCCATCACGGTCGCCACCGGTGGGTGACCGCCGCGATCGACCGGGTGGAGTTCAAGGCTCCGGTGCACGTCGGCGAGGTGGTGAACTTCTACGGAACAACCACCCGGCTTGGGACGACCTCCGTGACGGTCCTGGTCGAGGTGGAGTCGGAGCGCGAACGGGACGGGCAACCCGTTCCGGTGACCGCGGCCACGCTCGTCATGGTCAGTGTGGACTCGGAGGGCAAGCCCATTCCGTTCCGTCAGGCTCCGACCGCTTGAGCCGCCGCACCGCGCAGGGTTGGTTCGGGTACACTTGGGCCCATGTCTCAGAGTTCCTTTGTCTCCAGCAACCTTGTCGGCAACGTGATGGTCGCACGCCTCGAGCGTGAGAAGATCACCGAGCACGAGTGCCAGGTCATCCTGGCCGAGCTCACCAATGCCGCGGCTCAGTGCCACAACCACCTCGCCGTGGACCTCAGCATGGTCACGCTCATCGCCTCCGCGGGTCTGGGCGCGCTCATCACGCTCAACAAGACACTCAAGGGCAAAGGGGGCAAACTGGTGTTCTTCAACATGAGCGACGACCTGATGCAGGTCTTCAAACTCACGCGACTGAACACGCTGCTGACCATCGTGAAAGACCGCGATGCCGCCGTGAAGGCCGCGCTGTAAGGCCCGCGCACCTCGGCGCGCTGGTGTTGCCCGATCGCTCTCCGGCTTCCTGTCGCCCGCGGGCTTCCGTTTTTCGAGCTGTCGGCTTGATACTTTTTCGATGATCGTCGCACCGGAGGCAAAGATGCCCGCGACCAGCAAGCCCCGCATCGCCGCGATGATCTCCGGTGGGGGGCGGACGCTCTTGAACCTCCTCCATCGCATCGAGCGGGGCGAAATCGGTGCCGAGATCGCCCTGGTGATTGCGTCATCGGAGTGCCCCGGCGCCGCCAAGGCTCGTGCCGCCGGGTTGCCCACGCTGGTGATTCCGGGCCGCATCCCGCGCGAGAAACTGGAAACAGTCCTCCGCGAGCACCGAATCGACTGGGTCGTGCTCGCCGGTTACCTCAAGCTCGTCGATATCCCACCCGCGTTTGATGGGCGGGTGGTCAACATCCACCCCGCGTTGCTGCCTCGCCACGGCGGGCACGGCCTCTACGGGCACCACGTGCACGAGGCGGTTTTGAAGAGCGGCGATCCTGTCTCCGGATGCACCGTTCATCTCTGTGATTCGCGGTACGACACGGGCCCGATCGTGCTTCAGAAGCAGGTGCCGGTTCTTCCCGGCGACACGCCCGACTCGCTCGCGGCACGCGTGTTCGAGGCCGAATGCGAGGCTTACCCCGAAGCCCTCTCCAAGCTGCTTTCAGGATGGCGCCCGTGACTTTGCAACTGCGGGCGATTCTCGCCGGCCTGAGCCTGTCGGTGCTCGCGCCCGCTCTTCGCACACTTGCCGCGGATCCCGTGGAGACCGATTCCATCCGCACCAAGGCGGATGAAGCGCTCGCGAAGAACGACTGGACCGCCGCCGAACCTCTGCTCCGCACACTCGTGCAGCGCCAGCCCCGCGACTTTGTCTCGCTCTACAACCTCGCCTGCGCACGGGCTGTGCAGGGCGATTCACGGGAATCCGGCGAGTTTCTCGCCCGCGCGGTCGAGAATGGCTTCGATGACTATCGCAAACTGACCGGCGATCCCGATCTTGCGGGCGTCCGCGGCAGCGAGACGTACAAACAACTCGTCGCCGGCTGGCAAGCGATTCTGATCGCCCGACGCGACGCCAACATCGAACAGGCCCGGAAAATCTTCAAGAACCCGGATGACGGGACCGTCTACACCGAGTTCGTGGACGAGAAACGCCGCTTCATCTACCGCAGCGCGTTCAACCCCGCGGAGTTCAACAAGGCCCGCGCGGAGATCGAGGGACTGGGCGAGTGGGCCGAGCGCGAGATCTTCCCCGGATTGTGGTCGGTCGACGAGGTCAAATTCGACCCCTGGGTCGTCATCGTCCTTCCCAGCAAGCGCGATTTTCTCACATGGCTGGTGGTTGAGTTCGGTCCCGCAGCACGCACCGGTTTTTCCACCATCGGCGGCAGCTACGTCCACGAGAAGAAACAGCTCGTCTCTCAGGATCTCGGTTCAACTCTCCGCCACGAGTTCTTCCACGTGCTCCACTGGCGGGATTCCGTGCGCAAAGGCCAGGCGCAGGAGTACTGGGTGCAGGAAGGTCTTGCCAGCCTGGTGGAAGACGTCGATGTGCCCAAGGGCGCGTCCTATGCGAATCTGAAACCCGTGCCGTCCTGGCGTACCAACATCGTGCAGCGTCGGGATCGCAGCAACACACTGATGCCGCTCGACAAGTTCTGCGTGCAGCCCCGCGAGAAGTTCCTCTCCTCGCAGCAACTGGCGAATTACGCCGAGGCGCGTGCGATTTTCCTGTACCTGTACGACGCCGGCAAGCTCCGCGCGTGGTACGACGCGTACGGCGCAGCGCTCCCGTCTTCGCGCGCGGGCGTGCTCGCGTTTGAGTCCGCGATCGGACGTCCGATGAAGGAAACCGAACGGGATTTTCGCGCCTGGGTCCGCCGCCTGCCCGAGGTGGCGGAAGAAATCCGCGAAGGCATGGCCAGTCTGGGCGTCGAAGTTGAATCCGGCGCCGGCGACGGCGTGACGGTGACCTCCATCATCGAGCCGCCGAACAGGGGCGCCGCCAACATCATCCCCGCGCTCGCGTTGCCGGGCATCAAGGGCGAGATCCGCATCGGCGATGTCATCACCTCGGTGGGGGGCCAGGCCACCCGGGACGTGGCCGAACTGGTTCGCGTCCTGGGCATGAAAAAGCCGGGCGACGAAGTCGTCGTCACCTACCGGCGCCGCTCGCAAGCCGGCGAGGCGACGATCCGCCTCATCGCCAAGCCCGCCAGTTGAACATTTTTCCTGCAACCCGGGACCGCTCGGAGCCGAATACTATGGCACGCATAGTGTGCGGAGCCAAGTATCGCCCACCCGCTCTGCCAACTCGGAGTACGCCCATGCGGATCGAACGCGAACTGATGCGAGGCGCCGGCCCGGTCGCCGTCCTCAAACTTCTCCAGCGTCGTGAGATGTACGGCTATGAACTGGTCGAAACCCTCGACCAGCGCACGCAGGGAGCACTGGCAATGGGCCAGTCCACGCTCTATCCCATGCTCTACAACCTCGAAGCCCAGGGTTTTATCGAAGCGACCTGGAAGGAAGCGTCCGACAAGGCCACCACCGGGCCCCGGGAACGCAAGTACTACCGCCTCACCGACAAGGGACGCAAGCGTCTCGCCGACGAATCCGCCCAGTGGGAAGCGGTGATTCGTGCCATGAAAGCCCTCGGCGTCGCGTCGCACGCGCTTGTTGGACGCTTGAGCCCCGCGCCGGCAAACGCCCGGAGGTTCGCATGAACAGCATCCCCCGCGATGCCTCTGCGCCCACCACGCCGGTCTCCGCAGCGTCGCTCCCGCCGGAACTCCGAAAACTGGTTGGCCAGGTTCTCAAGCGCTGCCGCCTGTGGCCGGCCGAGCGCAAGGATGTCGAGGCCGAGCTCGCGGCGCACTTTGCCGACGGACTGGCCGCCGGTCAATCTGTCCAGGAGCTCATGGCCCAGTTCGGGGATGCCAACGCCGCCGCGGGCCTGATTTCCCGAGCGAAAATTCGACTCCGCCCGCGGAGCTGGCACGCGCGACGCATCGTGGTCCGCACGACGCTCGCCGCGGCGGGGCTCGCCATCGCGGTTTACGGAGGCTTGTTCGCGCGCTTCTTTGTGGGCACGCCCACCATTACGCGCGATATCCGCCAGGAGATCAACGCCCCGATCCTGGCCATCCCGGCCAACCAACGGGCGTGGTCGAAATACGCGCAGGCTCTGGCGGCCATCAACATCCCGAAGCGTGAAAAGGAGACGGACGAGTCCGGCGCCGCGTTGCCGCCGCTCAACGCATTCGACTCCATCGAGTCCGCTCGTGCCAACCAGGCCGGGGTCAAGCTCGTGCGCGAGGCCGCGGCCCTTCCAAGCCTGGGTTACGTTGTCGATGATCCGGCGAGCTGCGAGTTTGTGGCGCGGCAGACCGAACGCCTGAACGGCAACAAAGGCTGGCAAACGAGCCACTTCTCGCCTCCCGATGCCTCCGGCCCCGCCTACGGCATCCTTCTCCCTCAACTGGCCGTCTTTCGGAACTTCGCGCGCCTGCTCGCGCAGGATGTCGATCTCGCGCTGCAAGCCGGCGACGGGGCCGCGGCCGGCGCCGATCTGGTTGCCATGGCCCGACTCGCGGGCCAACTCCGCGAAACCAAGTTCCTGATCGTCGATTTGGTTTCGCTCGCCGTCGGTGATCTCGCGATGAGCAAGATGCGGGAGGTTCTGACCAGGAACCCGTCGCTGCTTTCCGATCAAACACTCGACCAGTTCGCCGCCGCCCTCTCCGCGATTGGCCCGAGACAGGACCTGGTCCGCCTCGATTCCGAGCTGCTCGGCTTCGACGATGTGCTGCAGCGGAGCTTCACCGATGACGGCCGCGGCGACGGACGGCTCACGCCCGCGGGCATCCGACTCCTGTCGCAGATGTCCATGGGGAGCCGGCCTGAAAACAACGCAAGCGTCGGTTCGATCGCGCTGCTACCCGTTGCCGCGACGGTCGGGCCCGGTCGCAAGCAAGTCCGCGACTTGTACGTCCAGTACCTCAACCAAACCAAGGCCTGGGCGGAGCGGCCCGCATGGCTCCGGGGCGAAGCCACCGATTTCGACGCATTTGCCAAGCTGTCGTCAAACGAGGTATCGCCCTTCTCGTTCGTTGCGCTGTTGATTCCCGCATTCCGCCAGACTGTGTTCGCGGCGGATCGGTTCGACACATCGCGCGCTGCGACGCAGACCGTCATCGCAATCGAGCGTTTCAAGCGACGCACAGGCCACCTGCCCACCTCGCTCGATCAACTGGTGCCGGGCGACCTGCCCGCGCTGCCCCGAGATCTCGTCGACGGCCAGCCCTTGCGGTATCGCACCAGCGGCGCCTTCTACACGCTCTACTCGCTCGGATCCGACCGAAAGGACAACGGGGGCACGCCGCCGACCACCGAGAGCGACGCGAGCGGAATCTCCAACTTCAACTGGCCGATCGACGCCTCCAAGGTGAACGTTGACTGGGTTTTCTTCCCATTCACCAAGCCCGCAAAGACCGCGCCGGTTCCGTGACGACACGGCCTTCTCCGGCTCCGCTATCCTGCCCGCATGGCGGAGCCATCCATGCAAGACGTCACCCGAGCCACCGAAGCCCCGAAGCCTGTTTCCACCGCTGAAATCAAGCCCGATCGCGTCGGCGGCGGGATGACCCGCACGGCGCCCGAAACCCCGTTGGTCGACATCATGGGGGGCTCTTCCCGGATGCAGATCAACGTGCTCGACCACGGCTTTATCGCGTTGGTTGATTGCATGCCGCGGCTCGTTCCGCAGGGACAATCCGCCGATTCGGCGATCGTGCAGGCCGCCCGCGTTTCCTATGGCCAGGGCACAAAAAAGGTGAACGAGGATCGGGGCCTGATCCGCTACCTGCTCCGACATCGACACACCACGCCGTTTGAAATGGTGGAACTCAAGTTCCATGTGTGCATGCCGATCTTCGTCGCCCGCCAGTGGATCCGGCATCGCACCGCCAACGTCAACGAGTATTCGGCCCGCTATTCCATCCTCCCCGATCGCTTTTACACACCCAATCTCGATCAGGTCCGCAAGCAGAGCAAGTCCAACCGGCAAGGGGGCGAGGAACTTTTCCGCGTGCACGATGATGCGCAGGAACTCAAGACGGCGCAAGAGTTTGTGCAATACCTCGACGATGTTGAAGGCTTCTACAAGCGGTACCTGGCTCTGACGGAGCAGGGCGTCAGCCGCGAGATGGCGCGCATCGGGCTGCCGGTCAATATGTACACCGAGTGGTACTGGAAGTGCGACCTGCACAACACCCTGCGATTCCTGAGCTTGCGCATCGATTCCCACGCGCAGGCCGAGATTCGGGCCTTTGCCGAAGCCATGCTCAAGCTCATCGAGCCCTTGGCCCCGGCCACCATCGAGGCCTGGCGGGATTACGACGTGGGGGCCGAGCACCTCAGTCGGCTCGAAATCGAGGCTTTACGCGACTTGGCGTCCGGCGGTAGGGGGGAGTTAGCCTCCGACAACAGCCGAGAGCGGGCAGAATGGTCCGAGAAGCTTGCCCGATTTGGTTTTCCGAGCCTGTAAATCGGGCGACCCCAAAAAAGAAATGCGCGTCGTGACTTGCTGCGCGGCCTCTGGTGGCGGGCGGGCGCGGTGTACTCACGCAAAAGCACTTGAAAACAGGCTTTTTCAAGCTCGGATGCCTGTTCGGTTCGCCGTTGTGATGTAATTCCGCGAGAGGGCTGTGAAGCTGCAACGCCGCCGCGGGCTGGGCAAACGGTGACGAAAAAAACGAGGATTCCGACAACTTCGCTGGCAACGCGCAAAACACGAGGCAGATTTGGACTTGGCTGAGCACGAGGTGTTCGTGCTGGCCAGTGGTTGTCTTCCTTCGAGATTTGTGAGGAGACTGTCAGATGATGAAGAGCATGATTTCTGCTGTTGTTGGCGTCGCCGGCCTCGCTGCCGCGTCGAACGCTGCCTGGGGCCTCAAGTTCGAAGTCTGGAACGGCTCGAGCTGGGTTTCTTCGGTGAATGCCGCTCAGGGTGATGTCGTCAAGTTCCGCTTCGGCTCGTACTTCGATGCGAACTCGGCTCCGACGATCACGACGGCTGACGGCACGGGCACCGCCCAGGCCCTCACCCGCTTCACGGGCTCGAACCAGGCGACCGGCTTCGCCGCTGGTGACGTGTTCCAGAACGTCGTCCGCACGATCTCGAGCGGCAACCCCGCCCTGATCCAGGTCGCGGGCGCCACGATCGGCACAAGCGCTGTGACCAGCTTCGGCTCGCAGCTCTTCCTCGCCGGTCTCCCTGATCCGGCCGAGACGTACAAGGAAATCTACACCGGCGAAGTCAAGATCGGCGCTGACGTGAATGCCCGCCTGATCACGATCAAGAACAAGACGTTTGGCTCGGGCGCGACCGCCGGCCTGACGTTCTACAACAGCGCTTCGCCCGTCAACAAGCAGTCCGCGGCCCCCTCGGGCGGCTCGGATCGCGTCGACCTGAACGCCACGATCAACGTCCTCGCGGTTCCCGCCCCGGGCGCGCTCGCCCTCGTCGGCCTCGGTGGCCTGGTTGCCGCCCGCCGTCGTCGCGCCTGAGCGACTCTCGGTTCGCATGAGAAATCGCGGTGAAAGCCGCGTCCTCAGCAAGTCATGAATTCATCGTCCGCTCCGGTTTCACCGCCGGAGCGGATTCATTTTTGTGACGGCGCAGGCGAAGCCACGGCGAGCACACAGACCGCGGCGTTGAGCAATCTTGGCTCCGGCGGCAAACTCGTCTTTACCTTTTCCAATAGCGCCTCGCACCTGACGCATCGACGAAGTCGGGCTCCTGCTCGTTTTCGGGCACATCCTTAATGGAAAGGGCCACTAGCAACGGGGAAATCAATTTCGCCGGTGGCGTCGGTGGCGCACCCGGCGGTGGACTGCAGCGCACCGTGCTCTACCGCAACGTTGCGCAGCAGTGGGTCTACTTCCGCCTGCTCGATCTCGCGAGCACGCCGATCGATGCTGCCGCGGCGGAGTCGATGACCGTTCGTTTGACTGGCGCCAACACCGCGGACGATCCAGAATCCACCGTGGAGGTGACCAATGAGCCCGTCTTCTTCCGCGACGGTGTGTACGGCGTGCAGCTGACGCAGGCCGAGTCGAACTTCGACACCATGGTGTTGTCCGTCGAACACTCGTTCGGCAAGGTCAGCCCGGTGGTGATCGAAACGACGCCGCATGTCCCGTCGGTGACAATTCAGCCGGACTCGCTCACGCTCCAGAATTGATTTCTGGGCCGCTTCGCCCGCTCCGGCAGCCCCGCCAGAGCGGGCTTTTTGATTGAGAGGGGTGATAAATTGCCGTCCGCACACGGGAACAAGCGCGAGTAAAGGTTGATGGGGTGGATGGAAGGTCGGCAATATGCCCGAGGAAGGTGCCGGCATTGTCCGAATAAACGGTATAAACCCCCGAACAGGACGCTATTTCTGGGACGTGCAAACGAATAGACCACATTTTCTGACAAAAAGAGGCCAAAAGTGCTTCAAAGGTCTTGAAGGCACCCCCAACTTCGTTGTACATTTCAAAGGTCAGGAACGAACCGCCCGTTCCGTGGGATTTTTTTTCAGAGGAGAAGAGAGACATGAAGAATTTTGTTCTGGGCCTCACGGCTGTCGCTGGTATCGCTGCTTCCGCGAACGCCGCTTGGGGATTCAAGTATCAGTTCAGCACCGACAACGGCGCGACTTGGTCGAGCAATGCCTCGGTCGACGTCTCCAGCGGTGACAAGAACGTGAAGTTCCGCGTTCTGGCCTACGCCGATCCGGGCACGATCGTGAACGCGACCGGCGGCCCTGGCCAGGCGGTTGCGTTCGCTCGTATCACGGGCTCTGAGAAGCTCAGCGGCTGGGGCTCGGCCTCAAACGGTGACGCTCTCGTCGGCGTCATGACCCGCGGCGACCTCACCAACGGCAACGCTGCGTACACGACCTCGTCGCTGAGCGCTGGCAACACGATCCTCGGCAACACGACGGCCCTGTCGTTCGCCTCGATCCTTCTGAACTCCGGCCAGCTCGCGGCCTACTGCCCCTCCTCGGGCGGTACCCCGGACCTCGAGTGGGTGATCCGCACCGGTGAAATGAAGGTCGGCCAGCTCGGTGGCACCCGCGTCATCGGCTTCGGCAACAACCAGCGCACCACCAACACGTGGTACCGCGACCTCCTCAACAACGGCGTCCAGGACGTCAACACGGGCGCTCCGGAAGGCCAGGCTTCGGACGTGAACGGCTCCCTGCAGGTCGTTCCGGCTCCCGGCGCTCTCGCCCTCGTCGGCCTCGGCGGCCTCGTCGCTGCCCGTCGCCGTCGCGCCTGAAAAGGCTCGATCGCACGGTCGAGATCCTCACAATCTCACGTGAACACCAGCCACGCTCGCCTTTCGGCGAGCGTGGTCTTTTTTGTCCATTCTCGTTCGCCCGCCTCTGGCGCTTCCGCGCACACGCAACGCGGCCGATGCATTCGGCTTATCTCCCAGTATTTGCGGGAGTACTGCACATGTTTCAAGCGGATCGACAAAAAGAGGCCAAAAATCAGCACGTTTAGGGGAGGTCTCCGTAAATCGAAACTCATATTCAACAGAGTTACGAAGTGCGTGACCGAATCGGAAACTCCAAAGCGTCATTGCCGTATCAAAGTCACGGGGCCCGCTCTGTTCCGCCATTCCGCTGCGGCGCAGAAACCCAGTCCGATCTGTGTTGCGATCGGCAGGCTGTGTTCGGGCTTTGAATCGCCGCGGCAGCGGCACCAGGAGATCGAGAGATGTTGAAAGGACTTGTTTGCGTGGGCTTGCTCGCCGCTTCGGCCGGCAGCGCCATGGCCCAGACGCCCTCGTACGGCCTGCTGTTCGAAGTGAGCAGCGACGGTAGCACGTGGACGCGCACCGCCAATGTCGACGTGAGCAGCGGCGCCAAGTCGCTGTTGTTCCGGGTGAGCTCGTATTTCAGCGCGGGCACCCAGGTTACCACCGCCGAAGGTACCGGCAACGCGCTGGCCTTCACGCGCTTCACTGGCTCGAACATCCTGCAGAATTTCGGTGCGTCGTTTAGCGGCGACCTGGTGACGTCGTACCAGCGTGACGTTTCCAACGGTAACGCCGCGGCTCTCCAGCAGTCGCAGACGGCGGCCGGCCGCGTTCTGGGACAGGCGGGAACACCCCTGTCCTTTGCCAGCCAGCTCTATAGCACGCTTCCCAGCAACCCCGTGTATATGACCCAGATCTTTTCGGGCTCTATCACGATTGGCAACGGCAACGCCGCCGCCTGGGTCCGAACGATTACCTTCACCAATAACACCTTTGGAGCGGGCAGCACCGCCGGCCTGACTTTTTACCACGATGGGTCGCTGATCGCCAAGCAGTCGGGTGCACCGGATAACGCCGGCGCGCCCGAGATGCTCTTTGCCACGATCAACGTGGTTCCGGCCCCCGCCGCGACCGCGCTGCTGGGGCTGGGCGGCTTGGTCGCGACTCGTCGCCGCCGCGCCTGATCGAGCAGTTCCCTTCACGTTTTTCCGAAACAGCACCCGCCCCTCTCCTCGGGCGGGTGTTTTTTCATTTGGCGTCAGAAGGGGGGCGGGCTGTGGTACTCGAGGCGCGTCACGCCTCCGGGGACCAGGAAGCTGAGGTAGGCGGCGTGCAGCATGAGCCGCTCGGCCGGCGCATCGCCATAGAGCGGATCGCCCAGAATGGGCGTACCGAGCCCGTAGCGGGCGTGGACGCGAAGCTGATGCGTGCGGCCTGTCACGGGCCGGAATTCGATCCGGGTCCGGTCCACTTCCCGGGCCAATACGCGGAAATAGGTGGACGCCGGACGCCCTTGGACATGGTCCACGATCTGGTAGGGGCGATTCTCCACATCGAGCCGCATTGGAAGATCGATCCGGCCTTCTTCCCGCTCGACGATCCCCGCGACCAGAGCGATGTAACGCTTTTCGGGGATGCGGGCTTCAAACTGACCCGACAATTCTCTTTGCGCCTCGCGCGTCAGGGCGACGACCATGAGGCCCGAGGTGTCCATATCTAGCCGATGGACGATCAGCTGGCCGGGGGCAAGACCAGGCTCAACGCGGCCAATCCGTCCCAACAACGCGTGTATCCGAGAAACGACGCAGTCGGCCTTTTCCGGTCCGATCCCGGGAACCGACAGCACCCCGCTGGGCTTCTCGACCACAACAAAGTCGGGCGCGTCATGGACGATCCGGACGCCCCGGAGGATGGTTGCCGAATCGTCGCTCATGCAAGGGAAGTGTTCACTCCGGGGATTCTTGCCTGCGAACAATCGGCGATCTTTCGGAGCTTGCAATGCTGACGATCGTGTTGATGGGGACTCTTCTGCAGGCCGCGGCACAGCCCTCGACGCCGGTCGAATCGACCGATTGGCGACAACAGGAATCGGGGCTGATGGACCTCTGGTCGCAGCTCACGTTTCGCCGCGACTTTGTGAAGGCCGGCGAAGCGTATTTCAGCCCCGATGGTCGGCGGGTCATCTTCCAGGCCGTGCCGGTGCCCGAACAGGGCAAAGAACCGGATCAGCATTACTCCATGTACGTCGCGGATCTGACCCGCGATGCCGAAGGTGGGCCTGTCGGTCTCTCCAATATTCAAAGGCTCAGTCCCAAGGGCAGCGCGAATACCTGCGGCTGGTTCCATCCCAAGAACCCGGACCTGGTGCTGTTCGGCTGCACCATCGAGCCGCCGATGGCGCCCAACAAACCCGGGTTCCAGGTCGGCACGAATAAGTACGTCTGGTCGTTCCCGGAAAACATGAAGGTCGTTACGCTCGATCTCAAGTCGCTCAAACCCGGGAACGAGCCGGTGCCCGCGGTTCTTTTCGAGCGGCCCGGTTACTGCGCCGAAGCGAGTTGGGACCCGACGGGCCGGTTTGTGCTCTATGCCAATGTCGATCCGCAGAAACAAAAGGGTGAAAAGCCCGACGCGGACATCTTCATTTTCGATACCGTCACGAAAAAGCACACGCCGATTGTGGTGGCTCCGGGCTATGACGGCGGGCCGTTCTTCGGCCCCGGTGGCAAGCGGATCTGCTTTCGCTCGGACCGCGCGGGCAACGACTTGCTGCAGGTGTACGCGGCGGATTTGCGGTTTGAGAAGGAGGCCGATGGCGTGTCCGCGCCGACCGGCATCGACCGCGAGTACCAACTGACGGCGAACGAGCATGTGAACTGGGGGCCGTACTGGCACCCCTCTGGCGATTTCCTGGTGTACGCGACGAGCGAAGTTGGACACCGAAATTACGAGGTTTTCGCGCTCGACATCGATCAGCAGGCGCTGGAAGTGGGGGCCGCGGCAGCTTCGAACCAGGGCAGCAATGTTCAGACCGGCGCGCCGGGTGGCGAGGGATTGGTCGCGGCGCCAAAGGTGGTGATTCCGAATCTGCGGCACAGCCGCGTGACGTTTGCGCCCGGGGCGGACGTGCTGCCCGTATTCAGCCCGGATGGCCGCTGGATGATCTGGACGGCGCAGCGCGGCGAATTGGCGGAGGGAGAGACCAAGCCCTCGAGCCAGATCTGGATCGCGCGCTGGATCGGGGGCAATCCCTTTGCCTCCAAGTCTGACAAGCCACAAAAATGAGGAAAAGAGGTCTTCATTCGGGTCGTGGGCGTCGCAGCGGCCCGGCGAATATCCTGTGCGCATGGAGACGCGCAGCCTGCGCTCATTGATGGGCGGCCTGATCGATTACGCCGGGCTCTTTCCCCCGGCGAAGCTGGCGATGCAGCCCGCGGCGGAGGAGTACTTTCGTGCGCTGGGGGGGCAGCATGAGTGGATGCTCAGCCGCTTTGTGTGCCCGGCCAACCGGCTTGAGGAGTTAACGACCGCCGCGTCGATGCTCATGCCCGGCACCAACGCGACCAGCGGCTACCGGGAATTTGCGGATGCGAGTGAGCCCTGGCGGATTTCGGCCCTGGTCGAGACGCCCCAGGATCTGGAGCTCATCGATCGCTTCAACGAACGCCACGCGAAAGAGGATCAGGGTCTGGCGGCGGTCGATGTGATCGAAGTGAAGGTGCCCGGTGCCGAGGCCGTCGATGCGATGCTCGACGCCATACCCGAGGACATCTTTCCGTTCTTCGAGCTCCCCCCGATCGAAAAGCTGCCGGGCGGCGACGCTCGCGGATTCGTCGCCGCGCTTGCGGGCAACATGTGCGGAGCGAAGATCCGCACGGGTGGCGTGAGCGAGAACGCCTTTCCCACGACCCGCTTCATCGCGGAGTTTCTGATTGCATGCCGCCAGACGGAGGTTCCGTTCAAAGCGACGGCGGGGCTGCACCATCCGGTGCGGTCGGAGCATCCACTGACCTATGAGAAGAACGCGCCCAGGTGCACGATGCACGGGTTTTTGAACGTCTTCGTGGCGGGGTGTTTCGTATTCTGCAAGGCCTTTGACGCCCAGGCGGCCGAGGAGGTGCT
Source organism: Planctomycetota bacterium (assembly GCA_018242645.1). Lineage (GTDB taxonomy): Bacteria > Planctomycetota > Phycisphaerae > Phycisphaerales > UBA1924 > JAFEBO01. The sequence goes on from JAFEBN010000052.1 coordinate 13,975, forward strand.
GCAGGAGAGCGACGGCAAGGCGTTCATCTGCACGGACCAGGGGCTGACGTGGAGAAACCATGTGCTGGATATCACCGAGATCGCGCGGGCCCGCGAGGCGTTTGCGCTGAGCTTCGGCAGCTGCTCGTTCGATGAGCCGGTAAGCGATCTGAAAACGCTTGGGTTGGTTTGAAAAGCGACCGAGCGCAACCGCTGAGAAGAAAAGATCTCGGTGGTCTCAACGAGCTTCGGGCGAACAAGCTTTACGCCTGTGAGCCGGAGAGACTGCCGCGCATCGCATCTGCACGGTTCGTACACTGGCCCACACGAGGAACCAGATGTACTTCAAACCCGATGCGACGCATAACCCTGATCTGAAATCCTGGGTCGAATCCGCGAACGATCCAAGCTCGGAGTTTCCGATCCAGAATCTGCCGCTGTGCGCGTTCGAAGTGACGCACGGGGAAGGCGAGCATCAGCATTCGCACGCGCACCCGGGCGTGGCGATCGGCGACCAGATTCTGGATGTCGGTCTGCTGGTGGAATCGGGTTGGATGGAGCGGGAAGGGCCGGAGGATCTGGTGGACGCGTTGCACCAGCCGTACTGGTTCGGCATCGCGCGCTCGCCGCGGCTGGTGCAAGACCTGCGGGTGGTGTTGCAGAAGTTCCTGTCTGATGGAAGCGGCGGGGGACAGCAGATCCGCCGGCTGCGCGACAAGGCGCTGCTGCCTCAGCGCGAGACCAAGCTGGTGGCGCCGCTGCCGATTTTCAACTACACCGATTTCTACGCCTCGATCAATCACGCGACAACGGTGGGGAGCATGTTCCGGCCGGACAATCCGCTGCTGCCGAACTACAAGCACGTGCCCATCGGCTATCACGGGCGTGCATCTTCGATCGTGGTGAGCGGGACGCCGATCACACGGCCCAAGGGACAGCAGGCGCCGCCGGACAGCGACCCGGCAGCGGGGCCCGCGTTCGGCCCGTGCAAGCTGCTCGATTACGAACTGGAAGTGGGGGCCTACATCGCCCAGGGGAATCAACTGGGCGAGCCGATTCCGATCGGGCTGGCGCACGAGCACTTGCTCGGGCTCTGCCTGGTCAACGATTGGTCGGCGCGGGATATCCAGAAGTGGGAGTATCAGCCGCTGGGGCCGTTCCTCGCAAAGAACTTTGCGACCACCATCTCGCCGTTCATTGTGACCGCCGCGGCACTGGCGCCTTTCCGGCGAGCCGCGATGGAGCGACCGACGGGCGATCCGAAACCCCTCGCCTACTTGTGGGATGATGAAGACCAGAAGCACGGCGGCTTCGATATCACGCTCGAAGTTTTCCTGCTCAGCGAGCAAATGGCGGCAAAGGGGATGCAGCCACAGCGCCTCAGCAAGGGAAGTTTCAAAGACATGTACTGGACATTCGCCCAGATGCTGACGCACCACGCGAGCAACGGCTGCAATCTCCAATCGGGCGATTTGATCGCGAGCGGGACGGTGAGCGGCGTTTCGGCAGACAGCCGCGGTTGTCTTCTTGAACTGACATGGGATGGTGCCGGAGCGGACGGCAAGCCGAAGCCCCGCAAGCCGATTCAACTGCCAACCGGGGAAACGCGGACGTTCCTTGCGGATGGTGACACCGTGATTTTCAGGGGCTCCTGCGAGCGCGAGGGGTTCCGGAGGATCGGGTTTGGAGAGTGCTGGGGAAGGATTGTCGAAGCGAAGATTTGAGAATGGAATACCTACTCGTCGTCGCATGGG
>JAFEBN010000053.1 GCA_018242645.1 Planctomycetota bacterium
AATAGGCAGATGCGAAACGGCTTCGGCGGGATGATTTCGTGCGTCGTGAAGGGCGGGCTGGACCCTTCGCGCCGCGTGCTGGAAAAGACAAAGCTCTTCTCGCTGGCCGAATCGCTGGGGGGCGTCGAGAGCCTGATCGAGCATCCGGCGATCATGACCCACGCGAGCGTCCCCGCGCCCGCCCGGGCGGTTCTCGGCATTGCCGATGGGCTGATTCGCCTGAGCGTGGGCTGCGAGGATGTCGAGGACCTCATGGCGGATCTCGATCAGGCGCTGGCCTGAACCGAGCGCCCTGCCGCGTGCGGTGTGGGTGGGCGTTCATTCCACGTTCAATTCCGAGATGAAGCGATTCAGTTCGTCCTGCAGTTCGCGGAGTTGCTTCTTCGCGCCGATGTTTTCGGCGCCGATCTGCTCCCCTTGCGTTTCCTGGTCGGCGAATTTCTTCATGTATCTGGTGTAGAGATCGCTATTGCGATCGATGGTGCGCATGTTCTCGCGGGTGCGATTCTGGTCGTCGCTGATGCGTTTCCATTCTGCATCGAGGTCGGCGATCTTGCGCTCGACCTGCTTGATCGCGGCCTGGCGGCGGGAGACTTCGCGAACAGCCTCGAGGACCTTGGGGGATACCTTGCCCGACTGCTGCCACGCGAGGATGGTCCGGTCGTCGAACGTGTTGAGGCCGATGATGGTTGCGCCGCGGGATTCCTGCGTCACCACAAACTCGGTCTTCTCGCCGGGCTTGAGATCGACCTCGAAGCGGTCGAGGGAACCGGTCTCGCCGGAGGGCTTCTGGCCACCGGCAAACGAGTATCCGGGCATCTTGGCCTGTTCGAGAATGACGGTGCGCCCGGTCTTTTCGTTCTTGTTGCGGAGTTTGTAGATCGTCTTGTGCACGGAGTTTCTGGTCTGCTCGAAGCTGCCGTTGACGATGCGGAGGCGGATCATGTCGCTGTCGTCCTGCACCCGGCTCACGGCTACCACCTCGAGATCGGTCGCGTAGGAAAGCAATCGCGTATCGCCGGGCGCGATCTGCTCGATCATCGCGTCACCGGCATAGACGCCGGAGTCGTAGATCGCAAGCGGTCCGGGCAGGAGCTGCAACTCGGACGAATTGGTGAGCTCGAGTCCGCGCATCGGATAGCGGGTCTGGTTGTCCGCGCCCGGGGAAAGGATGCTCACCCGCCGCGTCTTCACATCGCTGCTCAGGATCGGAATCATCGCGGAGCTCTGTCGCGCGATGGTGGTCGGCGTCGAAACGTCGTAGTGAAACACCTCGCCTGTTTGAGCGGCCATCGCGGCGGCAGGCGAACTCGCGACCAGCTCTGCGTAGTCGAAGTGAGTCTGCCCGGCTCCTCGCTCGTCCAACCCGGCCAGAACCGGGCTGGAGGGCGCGGGAGCCTCGCGGCGTGCCTCCAGTTTGTCCATTGTCTGCTGTGAATTGGCGAGGGACAGCCGGTTCTGAAGTTGGCGGACATTGGCGGCGCGATCTTCCAGACTTCCGATCATGGCTTCCGCGTACACGCGGGGCGCGAGACCACCGACCGCAGGGACCGCGACCGCGGGCCGAAAGGCGAATAGAGGCTCCTGAAGATCCATGGTGAAGGACACGGGTCTTCCCGACACCAGCGAGAGCCGCACGTCATTCCAGTCTTCGTCGGTGGTGTTCTCCACGACCGCCCAGCCGTTCAGACGCGTCGGCTTGGTTTGGTCGAGCAGGACGCGGTAGCTGGCCTTCCAGACCGGGGCCTCGTGTGTGTAGAGCACGCCGACCTCACGCTCGCCCTTTCCCGTGAACGAGACATCGAGCGCGCGAGACCGTTCCTGGCGCTGCTGAGCGATCGCGGTCAACGCGAGCGCCAGCTCTTCCTGCAACTCGGGATCCGCGAGCTCGATGCCCCGGGCCTGGTTGAGGTTGACCGAGCGGATGCCCTTGGCCGTGACGATGTTGAGATACGGAGCCGCGATCGGCTTCTCGGAATTGCCGGCGGCCTCCTCACGGGTCTCGCCGCCGAGGATCGTGCCGGCAACTTGTCCCTCCGGCAGCGTGATGGCCACGTTGGTCCCTCGGAGCCGCCCGAGCAGCGCCGCGAGTGAAGGCTCATCCCCGAGGTTGATGCCGAACGCCGCGAGGCGCCGGGCGAGCGGGGCGTTGCTGGCATAAGACACGCCTTTCACTGTGCCCTTGCCCGAAAAGTCCGCCGCGACGAGTGTCTTGAGTACATCGTTCACCTGCGCGTTCTCGAATTTCAGGCGGAGCACTTCGTCGTCGAGCACCGTGCCGCGGCGCTCAAAGGATGCCACGCCGGAGCGATACAGGGTGATGCGTCGGATTGGCAGGTCGCTGAGCGCGACCGGGTGTGCGGCGGGCGCGAGTGTCGTCGTCGCCGGTGTTTCACCCCGTGTGAAGGCAACAGTGCAGCAGAGGCCGGAAGCGAGCGCAAGAGCCAGGGCGAAACGCGTGGTGGACATGAGAATCTCCAGTGCGGTATTGCCGCATTGATGCAGCGCGGAACGCCTCAGAGGAGTTCAACGCCCCGGCAAAGTACCGGCAGGCCGAAGTTACAGGGCCGGCCCGTATAGTCCGATGCTCTGACACACCCAATGCCGAACATGCCCATCCTTCCCGTTCTGCCCGCAAGCCCCGGCTTCTCGCCCCGCGACCTCGATCGCGACGGTTTATCGCGCAAACTCGCGAACGCGGTCGAGGGCGAAGTCCGATTCGACCTCCATAACCGGCTGCTGTACGCCACCGATGCGTCGCTCTACCAGGTGGAGCCGCTGGGAGTCTTCATTCCGGCATCCGTCGAGGACGCGGTGCGAGGAGTGCGGTTCTGCGCGGCGCACGGGTTGCCGATCCTGCCCCGGGGGGGCGGCACGTCGCTGGCGGGACAGTGCACGAACCGGGCGGTGGTCTTCGATTTCTCAAACCGGTGTAATCGGCTGCTCGAGGTGGATGCCGGCACCCGGCGCTGCCGCGTTGAGCCGGGAATCACCGTCGATGACCTCAACGATCGGCTTGTATCCACGGGGCTGTTCTTCGCGCCCGACCCCGCGACAGCTCGGCACGCGAACGTGGGGGGCTGCATCGGGAACAACGCGGCTGGTTCGCACTCGATTCTGTATGGTCGGACCTCCGAAAGCCTGCTGGGCGTTGATGCCTGTCTCGCGGATGGCTTTGTCGCACGGTTCGAAGCGGGCGCGGCATCGCGCCACGAACGCGTAGGGCAGCTCACCCGGCGGGTCGCGGAAGTGGTGCTTCGGCATCGCACCCTGATCCGCGAGCGCTTTCCAAAGACGGTTCGGCGCAACGCCGGTTACAGCCTGGACCTCATTCTCAATCAACTCGAGCGTGGCAACGGCGATCTCGACGCGGTGAATCTTGCCCATCTGTTGTGCGGCAGCGAGGGCACGCTCGCAGTGACGCTCGGCGCTTCACTGGCGCTGCACCCGCGGCCCAAATGCAAGGCGCTGGCACTCCTCGGGTTTGATGCTTTGGACCCGGCCATCGAAGCGGTTGTGCCGATTCTGACGACCGGCCCCTCGGCCGTCGAGTTGCTGGACGACACGGTCATTGATCTGGCCAGCGCCAACACCGAATACCGGCGTTATGTCGAATTGATGCCTCGGCCCACCACCGGGCCTCTGCGGGCCGTGCTGTATGTCGAGTATTACGGCGAGTCGCCGGAGCAGTTGAAGGAAAAGATCGCAGCGTTGCACCGGCTGGTGCCCTCGGGCGCTTCGCGCGCGGTATTCGATGCTCCGGCGATGGCGGATGCCTGGAAACTCCGCAAGGCCGGCGAGCCCCTGCTCCACGGCGTGGCCGGCGATCGCAAGCCCATTACATTCGTGGAAGACAACGCCGTGCCGGTGGAGCACCTGGTGGAGTTCGTGCGCCGCTTCCGGGAGATCGTCACGCGTCACGGCACGCGGGCGGCGTACTGGGCGCACGCGTCTGTGGGCGTGCTCCATGTACGGCCCCTGATCGATATTCACGATGAGGCAGATCGCCAACGGATGCAGTCGATCGCGGTCGAGGTCGCCGACCTGGCCAAGAGTCTTGGCGGCGTGATGTCGGGCGAGCACGGTGATGGACGCGTGCGGGGTCCGTTGCTCGAGCGTTTCTACGGGCCCGAACTGATGGGCGCCATGCGCGAAATCAAGACGATTTTCGATCCGCGCAATCTGCTGAATCCCGGCAACATCGTCGAGCCGCGACCTATCGAATCGATCGCGTCCAGGCTTCGCATCGAGCCGGAGGGCAAGCCGGCGGTTGTCCCGCCGGTTGACACGTTCTTCGACTACAGCGATCAGCACGGTTTCGGCGGTGCGGTCGAAATGTGCAACGGATCGGGCGTCTGTCGCAAGAAAGCGGGGGGCACGATGTGCCCCTCCTACATGGGCACGCTCGATGAGCGACACAGCACACGCGGGCGCGGCAACGCGCTGCGTCTGGCGATCACCGGCCAGTCGGCTCCAGAGACCTCGGGCCCCGCGTGGGCGGACGAGGGCACAATCGAAACGCTCGACTTGTGTCTGTCCTGCAAAGCGTGCAAAACGGAGTGCCCGAGCAACGTCGATATCGCGCGGCTCAAGGCCGAGTACACGGCGCAGCGGTTCCGGCAGGAAGGTCGCGCACCGCTCAAGGTGATGCTGCTGGGGCACTTCCGCCCGCTGGCCAGGATCGGCGCGTTTACCCCCGGGCTCGCAAACTGGGTCAACCGGTCGGCCCTGGGACGAGCGGTCATTAATCGCGTGATGGGATTCCACCCTCGCAGGAGCGTGCCGCCGTTCTCTCCGAGCCTGACCAAGGCCTTCGCGGCGGAACAGGCGATGTCCGGAAAGCCGACGGTGGCACTCTTTGGGGATTGCTTCACGATGTACCTGGAATCGGGCATCGGAGCGGCGGCCAAGCGTGTGTACGAGCGGCTGGGGTACCGCGTGATTCTTGCCGACGCGGGCTGCTGCGGGCGCACATTGATATCCACCGGTCTGCTGGAAGATGCGCAGGCCGCGATCGATCGGACGATCGAACGGCTGCGCCCCTTGGCGGACGATGAGAACATCAAGGCGATCCTGGTGATCGAGCCCTCCTGTTTGTCCGCAATCAAGGACGACTGGCTTCAGTTGAAACTGGGTGCTGCGCGGACGCTGCGCGACAAGATCGCGCGCAAGTCGTTCCTCGCGGAGGAATTTCTCGTCAAGGCGGCAGAGTCGCATCCGAACCAGGCTGTTATCGCGGATGCCGCTTCACGGCTTCAGCGGGAAGCGGTGCCCGTGCTGCTGCACGGACACTGCCATCAGAAGGCGCTGTGGGGTTCCGCGACAAGCGCCGCGGCGCTTCGCCTGTTCGCGGGCGATCGGGTGCGCGTGCTCGAAACCGGGTGCTGCGGGATGGCCGGGTCGTTCGGCTTTGCAAAGGACAAGTTTGATCTCTCGATGAAGATCAGCGAGCTTGCGCTGGCGCCAGCCGTTCGGCAGGCATTGAAATCGGATCCGAACACGCACGTGTGCGCGCCCGGAACGTCCTGCCGCCACCAGGTGCATGATGCCACGGGTGTCAGCGCACAGCACCCGATCGAGTTGATCGATCATTGGATGAGCGGCGCGGAAGTGACTCGATGAGTCCACACGCCTCTCAGGCTTCCTGCGTGGCGTCGAGCACCGCCTTGGTGACCGGGTCGTATCGATAGACCATGCCCGGTTCTTCGTTGCAACCCTTGTGGGTGCCGTCGCAGAACGGAAACTTGCTGGAGAGGCCGCAGGCGCAGACGAAGATCGGCTTGAGATTTCCCTGTGCATCGCGGGGCCAGGTCGCGGGATCGATCTTGATCGGACCGGTTTGTTCGTGGCGGACGAGACGTGCCATGGGGAATCTCCTGAGAGCGGCCTTGGAGGCAAAGTCTTTACACTTACGTTAGTATTTCGTGAACTCGCAAGGCGCGAGCGGACGCGAAAAAGTTCGGGGGCGTTTGAGGAGGCCGGCGGAAGCGTTGGACAGCACGTTCGATCCGAATCAATCCGCCGCGTTCAGCGCGGCGCCGGACGACCAGCCGTTGCTCGCACGCGAGCTGACGGGTGACCTGCTGTGCGCGCGCTGCAAGTACAACCTCCGGGGGCTGTCGATCCGGGCGCGATGCCCGGAGTGCGGCATGTCCGTGCGGGGCACGATCCTGGCAAAGGTTGATCCCCACGCCAGCGAACTCCAGCCTATCGCCCACCCCCGGCTCGTGGCCGCGGGGCTCTTCCTCTGGCCCCTGTGTGCCCTGCTCGCGGCGCTCTGTCTTTGGAGTTTGCGGGCGTCGGAACTGGCAGCCCATCCGGCCTCGATGTGGGTCGGGCAGGCGGCGGTCTGGTTCACGCTTTTCTCGGGGCTCGGGGCGACGGCGCTGATCCGGCCGCATGCCCAGATTCCCGTTGACGGCACGGCCCGCGCCATTATCGGGGTGCTGCTCTACCTGCCTCTGGCGCTCGGGTTTCACGTGGTGCTGACGCGGATGGACAGCTTTGTCCCCACGCCCTTCGCCGCTTTCGGGCAACTGAGCACCGAGCGCTCGGCGGTGCGCCTGTGCTGCGATTTCCTCCTGATCGTCATCATCGCGTGCCTGCGACCCAACGCGCGGCTGTTCGTGCACCGGTCGATGCTGCTGCGCTCTGGCAAGGTTGACCGGCAGACCATGCTCGCGATGGTGGGGGCGCTGGGCGTGATTTCGGTAGGCGACCTTGTTCACCTCTTCGGCAGCATGTCTTCCGGCGGCACCGAGCAGATCGCGCAGGTTCTCGGGACCGTGCTGATCGCCGTCGGTTCAATGTTCTTCACCGTCGGGATTTTCGGCGTGATGGTGGACATCTTCCGGATTCTGCCGGCGGTGCTGAGCCCGCCCATCTCGCTGGAATCGGTAACCGACGGTGACGTGCCCGCGCTCGGGGCTTCGAGTTCGCGCGTACCCTGAGCCCGTGCTTTCCGCCCGCGAACGCGAACGCTTTGATGCGCTGCTCGAGGAAGCGATCGATCAGCTTCCGGAGGAATTGCAACGGCTGATCGAGGAAGTGCCCGTGGTCGCCCTTGACCGCCCCACACCGGAAATGCTCCGCGATCTGGGTATCGACCCGGATGATGAAGAAGAGGCCGCTTCGCTCTGCGGTCTTCACAGCGGGGTCTCGAACACCGAGAAATCCGTGGAGCACTCGGGCGAATTGCCCCCGGAAATCCACATCTTTCGGGAAGGGATTCTGAGCCTGGCGGGCGGGTTTGAGCAACCCGAGGGCGAGGACATCGTGTATGAAGAGATCATGGTGACCCTTTTGCACGAGATCGGGCACCAGTTCGGCCTGGATGAAGATGATCTGGAGCGGCTGGGGTACGACTGACCGGCCGCCGGCGCGGGGGGCTAAAGATTCCGGTCAACAGGAGTTGTTCATGTCGATCACGAAGCATCTGAATCGGGCGGCGTCTGTGTTTGCGGCGATCGGGGTGCTGGCCGGCGTGGCCGGCGCGGGCGAAACGCCCTCGAAGATCGGCAACATCGAGATCCGCGGTACGCCCCCCGCACGGTCGAATAGCATGTCGCTCTTCGGGGGCAAGCGGGGGCTGACTCTGCGCGAGATCGTGGATGCGATCGACTCGGCCGCCAGGAAAGAAGAGGTGGCCGCCGTCCTGATCCGCCTGAAGGACGCTCAGTTGACCATGTCGCAGACGGAAGAAGTCGGCGCCGCGATCAAACGCATCCGCGGCGCGGGGAAACGCGTGACCGTGTTCAGCGAGAGCTACGACGCGACGGACCTGCTGCTGGGCAGCTACGCCGACGAGATCGTTATCCAGTCCGGCGGGCCGGTCTCGCTGCCCGGGCTTCACATGGAAGAGATGTTCCTTGCCGACACGCTCAGCTGGGCGGGGCTCAAGGCCGACATGGTGCAGGTGGGCGAATACAAGGGCGCGAACGAGCAGATGACCCGCTCGGCGCCCAGCAAGGCATGGAGCGAAAACATCGATCAACTGCTCGACAGCCTGTACGGCAATCAGCGCGCGCAGCTCAAAGCCGGCCGGTCGATGGACGATGCGAAACTCGACGGCGCGATGAAGATCGCCTGGATGGCCGATTCCAAGGACGCGATCGACGCAGGACTGATCGATTTCCAGCTCGATCTGCCCGACCTGGTGAAGCACGTTGCGTCCAAGAGCGGGCTCTCGACCGAAAAGACGATGAACCTTGTCGCGCAGCGCGATGAGCTGGATCTGGCGACGGCCAATCCGTTCTCGGTGTTTTCAACGATGCTGAAGCCGCCGAAGCGCCAGATCACGCAGGATTCGATCGCGGTGCTGCACATCGACGGCACGATCGTCGACGGCGATTCCAAGGCCGGCTGGAGCGGGGAGCGGAGCGTCGGTAGCCGCACAATCCGCAACGCGCTCGAGGACATCCTCGATGAGGATCTTGTCAAGGGTTTGATCGTCCGTATCGATTCGCCCGGTGGAAGCGCCGTCGCCAGCGAAGTCATCTGGCAGGGACTCAAGCGCGTCGCGGCCAAGAAGCCGGTGTGGGTGAGCGTGGGGGGCATGGCGGCCAGCGGCGGCTACTACATCGCCAGCGCCGGTCAGCGGACGTACGTGAATCCGTCCAGCATCGTGGGAAGCATCGGCGTGGTCGGCGGCAAGATCGCGATGGGCGGGCTGTACGACCACTTCAAAGTCCACGTGACCAGCCGCTCCCGCGGACCGATGGCCGGGATGTTCAACTCGGTGACGCCGTGGAACGAGGATCAGCTCAAGCTGGTGCGCGGGAAAATGACCGAGACCTTCGACCTCTTCAAGAAGCGCGTCGCCGAAGGGCGCCACGGAATCGACCTCAGCCAGACCGCCGGCGGCTGGATCTTCGCGGGCCAGAAATCCATCGAACTGAAGATGGCGGATAAGGTCGGCGGCCTGCGGGACGCTGTCGAAGATCTCAGCAAGCAGCTCAATCTCGATACGTTTGACGTTGTCGACTATCCCCCGCCGCCTTCGTTCGCGGACATGCTGGACAACGCCTTCGGCATGGCGTCGGCGCCCGTCGCTTCGGCAGACATCAAGGCCGCGGCCATTGCGCTCTTCGGCGAACAGGCCTGGACCCAGTTTGCCCACGCGATCGACGGCTTGCTGCAGCTCCGCCAGGAGAGCGTGCTGCTGCTCCACCCGGGCGTTTTCATCTTCCGATAGTTTCGACTCCGTTTTCGCGAAAGGAACGTGCGTGCGCTATCGCTCTGTCGGGAAGACCGGCATCAAGGTGTCCGAAATCGGGTTCGGCTGCTGGACCATGGGCGGCCCCAACTGGTCGACCGCCAACGGACAACCCATCGGCTGGGCCGATGTGAATGAGGAAGATGTCCTGCAGGGGATCAAGACCGGCCTCGATGCCGGGGTGAACCACTGGGACAACGCCGATGTCTACGGCAACGGACGCGCGGAGCGTCTGCTCGGCAACTGCTTCCGCAAGCTCGGCGTGAAGCGAGCCGATCAGGTCATCGCGACGAAGGTCGGACACTTCAAGGGCACGGCCGTCTTTGCCTACGAACCGGTCAACATCAGGCACCAGTGCGAGCAGTCGCTCCGCAACCTGCAGACCGACGTGATCGACATCTACTACTTCCACCACGGCACCTTCGTCGGGCCGACCATCGCCGGCCCTGAGCGCGATTACCTGCACGAAGCCGCGGACACGATGCACGCCCTGGTCAGGGAAGGGAAGGTGCGTGCGATCGGGCAGAGCGCGTACACGGAGGAAGACTTTGAACGCGTGGTACCGGTCGTGAAGCCGGACGTGCTCCAGAACAAGGCGAACATGCGGTACGACCTTTTCATCCGGACCGGCGGAAGGGTGCCGAAGCTGATGGAGAAGTTCGGATGTTCGTTCGTCGGGTTCGGCCCGCTGGACCAGGGAATCCTGCTCGACAAGTTCGATCCGGAAAATCCTCCAAAGTTTGCGGAAGGGGACTATCGCAACAACAGGAAGGACATGCTGCCCGAGGCGCTGCGCGCGCTCAAGCCCAAGATGGCGACACTCAAGCAGCGGTTCGGTTCTTCCGTACCCGACCTCTCTTCGGCGGCGTGCCGGTTTGTGCTTGCGCATCCGCACGTGTGCAGCACGATCCCGGGCTTCCGCAACGCATCGCAGGCTGCCTGCAACGTGCGTGGCGCCGACGCCCCGCCGATGACGGAGGCCGATGTGGAGTTTTGTCACGCCCTCTTTGCTTAGCGTTTGCGCCGGAGCGAGAACAGGCCGGCAACCGCGGCGAAAGACACCAGCCCCGGTGCCGGGATCTGCGTATCGGACGCCGGCTTTGGGCTCGAGCCCGTCGCAGGCATCAGCCCGAAGCCGACCGGGTCGTACGCCATGACGATCGGGTTGACGTTCTGCACGGTGTACTCACGCACGTTGCTGCCGCCACCGCCCCCGCCCTTGGCGCCCGAATCGGGGACCAGGGCCAGCACGACGTTGGTCAGGCCCCACGCGGGGGTGCCTTTGCCCTCGCTCGACAGGCCGCGGGCAAAGAACTCGATGCGAACGTTGTCGCTGCCGGTTTCGGCCGCGGCGTTGGCGCGGTTGAAGCGGTAGGTCAGGCGGTACACCGTCGCGGTTTTGCCATCGGCAGTTTCAAAGGTTTCGATCGCCTGGTAGCCGGCCTCGAAGTTGGCGCGACCCACCTGGTCCGGATACGACTGCGAGTAGCCGGGGTCGGTGGCGAACGTGGTTTCGGTCAGCGTGGGGCCGTCCACAACACGCAGGCCCCAGACCGCCGGCATGCCGTTCTTGGTGGCGTTGCCTTTCCAGCCGCCGATGGCCAGCAGATCGAATTGAATCACGTAGTCGCCGTTCTGCGGCGCCTGCGAGACGGTCAGCGTTGTGGCTCCGTTGCCGATGGTGCCCAGGAAGCGCCGGCCCTCGGGCGTGGCGCGGATGTCGCCGTACGACCACTCGTCGCGCAGCGATTGCTGGAACGGCGAGTCGAAGTCGGACCGGTAAATAACGCGGCAGGAATCATCGGCGGTGCCGCGCTGCAGGACGATGGCGGGGTCAAACGCCGAAGCGATCCCGGCGGTCATGCCGATCGGGGCCACCGGGCCGGGGTTGAACGGCGTGCGAGCGGCCACTTCGACCTCCGGCGACAGCACGGGCGACAGCAGGGTGACGGCGCCGGGCAGATGGCCGCCGTAGTTGCCGGTATTGATGGCATCGACGCGCTTGGTCAGACGCATCTTGCTCGTGCCCGCGGGGGCATCGGCGACGGCCTGAGCGTTGATCAGCGTGGTGGCACACACGAGCGCGGTGATCGCGCCGGCGCCGAAGCGCCTCATTTCATCTATGACGGGCAGCATTCCCTTTTCCCCTTCCCTGTCGCGGTTCCGAGTGCCGGTTCTCCCGGGCGCACTTTCGACCGCTCTGCGAGACTCCCTTCCCTAGTCTCACCATGCCATGCGCCGGTCGAGTCTGCAAGGTTCCGGTTTGCGCCGCGGGGAAATGCACATTTGCCCGCCGGTACAAACGGAAAACGCCCTGCATTTGCAGGGCGTTTGCGACGGATAACCGTTGAAAGCGTTTACCGAGTGCTTACACCGTCTGGATTTCCTTGACCTTGTCTTCCACGCGCTTGTCGATTTCGTCCTCGAACTTCTTGAGCAGCTTCTGGATTTCTTCCTTCAGCGTCTCGATCTCGTCTTCGGGGAAATGCGCCCCAGCCTGCTTGGTGAGATTCTCCGCGTGCTTGTTGGCATCGCGCCGCACGTTGCGGATGGCGGTCTTCTGTTCCTCGCCCATTTTCTTCACTTTGGCGGAGAGCTGGGTGCGGCGCTCGGTGGACAGGGCCGGAACGATCAGGCGGATCTGCTTTCCTTCCACCTGCGGATTCAGCCCCAGCCCCGAGGTTTCAATCGCCTGCTTGATCGCGCCGACCGCCCCAGTATCGAACGGCTTGATCAGCAATTGCGAGGGCTCGGGAACACTGATCGCGGCAAGGCTCTTCAGGTCGGTCATCGAGCCGTAGTAATCGGCCTTGATGAACTCGACCATCGCCGGGCTCGCGCGCCCGGTACGGATGCCGCGCACCTCGTTCTTGAGATATTCGAGGGCCTTGGTCATGGACTCCTCGGTTTCGAGCAGGATCGTGTCGGGATCGGTCATGCGTGCGTGCTCCGGAAAGCGGAAGTCTAGCGGGCGAAGAGGGGCTCTCAGTGAACCGTGACGAGCGTGCCGACGCTTTGGCCACGGATCACGTTGGCGATGTTGCCTCGCTTGTTGAAATCGAAGACCAGCAGCGGGATCTCGTGTTCCTGGCACATGGCCAGCGCGGTCATGTCCATCACTTTGAGCTGCTTCGCGAGCGCATCCGCGAACGAGATTGTGTCGAAGCGCTTGGCGGTCGGGTCCTTCTTGGGATCGGCGGTGTACACGCCGTCGACCTTGGTCGCTTTCAGCAGAATGTCGCACTCAAGCTCGGTGGCGCGAAGCGCGGCGCACGTATCGGTTGTGAAGAACGGGTTGCCCGTACCCGCTGCCAGGATCACCACGCGTCCTTTTTCCATATGCCGAAGCGCCCGCCCGCGAATGAAAGGTTCCGCGACCGCCCGGATCTCGATCGCCGACATCACGCGGCAGTCATTGCCGAGCTGCTTCAGTTTTTCCTTGAGTGCCAGGGCGTTGATCACCGTGCCCAGCATTCCCATGTGGTCCGCCGTCGCCTGGTGGATGTGTCCTTCCGCCGCCAATTGCGCCCCGCGGATGATGTTGCCGCCGCCCACGACCACAGCAATTTGTGTCCCCAGCGAGGCCGCCTCTCGGATTTCCTCTGCGATCCAGTGAAGCTCCTCCGCGCTGATACCGAACCCGCCCGGCTTGCAGAAAGATTCCCCGCTGAGCTTGAGCAGCACCCGCTTGAATCGGGGCCGTGGAGCCGGGCCTTTGGGGGGTTGCTTGGCCGGAGTGCCGGCGGAACGGTCGGAGGGGTTCTTGGGGTTCTGACGGACGGCTTCCTTCGTCGGCATCCAACGCTCCTTGGCGTGCGGGTCTCCGGCATTGAAACCGATGCGGACCTCTGGGTCAACTTTGACGGGGCTTTGACGCCTGCGAACGGGTGTTTTTCGAACGATTCCTGCCGATTCGGGGCGGGAAAGAGCCCGGCCCAGCAACCAAAGGCGTCCGGACCCGAACAGAGGCTGCGGGATGAACGGGCCGGCGGGCTCGGCGTTGGCAAGGCTCGAGATTGAAGCGATGCATGCCCAACGCCCGAACGAGCGTTTCGGAGCCATAATTCACTGCCATGGATCAGGCGGCGGACCCAGAATTGATGAACGAGTCTCCGGCTTTGCAGGCCGGCGAAACCACGACGCGATGGGTCTTGCGTCTCGCCCGGCGAGCGCTGCTCATCGGTCTGGTTGTTTCGCTGCTCTTCCACATCGCCGGGCTGGTGATCTCATCACGCGTCTTCTACGGCATCGGCGGCACGCCGGCGAAAGAAGCCGGAGAGGGCCCCGGACTGGCCCTCATCCGCGGCCCGGAGCTCGGCGACCTCATGGGCGGCTCCATCGAAGTCTCCACGCCTTCTTCCGGCGACCTCGCTGCCGTTGCACAAGATGCTGTGGCCGAACAGCCCCTCGACGTGCCCAGGGACCCCTCCCTCGCCCAGTCGGACGCTCTTGAAGGGGGCAGGTCGCTGTCAGGCGCCGGAAACGTCGGCGTCGGTGAAGGCATGGGTGACGGAGTTGGTGGGGGAGGCGGCGGTGGCGGGGCCTCCTTCTTCGGGGTCGAAGCAACGGGCAACCGGTTTGTGTTCATCGTCGATGTTTCCGGATCGATGAGCGTGGGGGGCAAGATCGAAGCCCTGCGGACGCAGTTGACCAAGTCGATCCAGAACCTGGTCGAGACCTCAACGTTTTGTGTGTTCACGTTTTCCGATGACGCGTTGCCTCTCGGAAATTCCAAAGACTGGTCGCAAGCGATTGATGAACGCAAGCGCTGGGCGCGACGGTGTATCAGCGGGCTTGCACCAAGCGGGGGAACGGTGCCGATCAACGCGTTTCGCATGGCGCTCAAGTTGCGTCCGAAGCCAGACGCAATCTACTTCATGACCGACGGCCTCTTTGATCCGGAAGCAGTCGATGAGATCGCACGGCTCAACACCGCTCATATCCCCATTCACTGCATCGCCTTTATGAGTCCGGAGTCTGAGACTCTGCTGCGCCGGATCGCAAGCCAATCCAGGGGAACGTACACATTCGTTTCGGGTGCCAGACCATGATCGCCTCCGCCGCTCGGATCGCAGCACTGAGCCTTGGCGTTCTCGCGTGGGACGCCTGCGCGGATACTTCCGAGGCGCTGCTCCGGAGCGGCGCTCGGGTGGGCGTGGCGGCGGTTGGGCCGGAAGGCGTAACGCTGACAGCCGATGGAAAGCCGGGGAAACAGGTTTCGCTTTCCGAGATTCGTGCGGTCACCGGCCCACTGGCGCAGGCCTTCGATGCGAACAAGCCGCTGGCGACGGAACTCTGGCGGGCGATGACCCGACTCAAGCGGGGCGACGATGCGGGCGCAGAGGCGATCCTTGCAAGGCTGTGGAGTAGCACAAAGGGCGGGTCCGGAGCGACCCGCGCCGAGATTGCCGCAGGCATGACCGCTTGCCTGGTTCACCGCGGCGCATTTGCGACGGCGATCGAGCCTTGGACCGAGTGGATCCGGTCTGGAAGCACGCCGGAGGGGGAAGGAAAATCCATCGTTCCCGTGGCCGATTCACAGGGGCCGTGGATCGCCGCGCTCCCGCCCGTCTGGATCGACTCTGTCGCCGTTCGGCGTCTGGCGGAAAGGCCGTTGCCGGCGGACGACGGTCCTCCAAACGCCGGTGACGATATCGAACGTGTCTACATCGTCGCGGCGCGGCGCGATACCGGCCAACCCTGGCAGATCGATCCGGCGGCGGCACTCAAGAAGTCTTCCTGGGCCTCGCTCCCCGGAGAAATGGTCCTCGCCGAAGCGCCGGATCCAGCCGTGCGCACAGAGGCCCGGGCGAAACTCGCCTCGCGTTTGACCGCCGATAGTCCGCTCTGGAAGCAGTGCTGGATCCGGCTCGCGCTCGGGCGGTCCAAACTTATGGAATCCGCACCGGATGAAAAGCGGGGCGGAGTTGCGCAGCTGCTCTGGATCGCGTCGCGTCCCTCGGCGAACGCGGCGGTGACTTCCCTGGCTTTGCTCTCAGCCGCAGAAGGACTGCTAGCGCTCGGCGACACAGAGGGCGCCAAGGCCGCAATGGATGACCTTTCACGGAGATATTCAGGCGCCGAGATCCTCGAATCGCCCCGGGCCAGTCAGATCCGCCAGTCACTTGCGACGGTCGCAGCCGGCGCGCCGCAGGAGTCCAAATGAACGCGTTCCTTCCGATCACCGTTCTCGCCGATGCCGCCGCCAGCGCGGTCGCGCGCCGGTCGCTGCTGGAATACATCCAGGCGGGCGGCATCATCGGCTACATCCTGCTCATCCTGTCCGTCGTTGCGGTCGCGCTGCTCGTGGCGCACCTGCTGAAGGTGCGTCTGTCGGTCATGGCGCCGACACCGGTGGTAGCCGGGCTTGAGGACCGGCTGCGGGTCGGCGAC
>JAFEBN010000054.1 GCA_018242645.1 Planctomycetota bacterium
TCGAGGCCGCGCGTCGAGCCTCGGGCTCGCACAAGCCGGCGCCGCACTTTGTTGTCGGCGACGCGCGGACGCTGGGTGATCTGGCTCTGCCCGGTGCACCCTTTGACTGCGCGACGTGCCTCATGGCGCTGATGAACATTGAACCACTGTCACCCCTTTTTGCAGGGCTTGCGAAACAGATGCGGCCGGGAGCACGCCTGGTCGCCGTGATTCTGCACCCCGCTTTCCGGGCGCCGGGCCAGACGAGCTGGGGCTGGGATGGTGGGGAGACACGCGCTGAACGAAGCAATCCGGCCAGAAACAAGCGTTTCGATCCGCGTGGACCCGGAAAGCGCAGCGGTCCGCCCCCGGCCTCCGGCGAGAAGCAGTACCGGCGAATCGATGGCTATCTGTCGCCGGGCTACCGCGAAATTGTGATGAACCCGGGGGCCGTTGCCAGCGGTGCGGAGCGCGTCGTGACCCTGACGCACCACCGCCCGATCCAAACCTACGTGCGAACGTTGCGTGAGGCAGGCTTTTTAATCGATGCGTTGGAAGAGTGGCCGAGTGCCCGCGAAAGCGAGCCGGGGCCTCGTGCGGCGGAAGAGAATCGCGCCCGGCGGGAGATTCCCATGTTCCTGGCGTTGCGCGCGGTGTTCCAACCGCAAGTCAATGGCTAAGGACAAAGCAACTGGTCGTACGCCGCCGCGAAGAGGACAAAGTCCGCATCGTCCGTGACACCGTCTCCGTTGAAATCGGAGTTCATGGTCACCAGCTGGTCGTAATCGTAGGCGAAGATCACGAAGTCGGCATCGTCGACCATGGTGTCGCTGTTGAGATCGCAGGGGCACGAGCCGGGCACAACGCTGAACCGAAGCATCGGAATCCCGATCTGGCTCGTTCCGGCAACACCATCACCCGTCGGATACGAAGCAGGGGCATCCGGCGACACAACATCGCCGTCGAGCGCTTGTCCGCTCCCAATCGAGGCGGGAACCGATGCGAGTTCGACGGTGTACGTGTTCGGGCTCAGTCGCGTGGGGAAGCTCAGCGTGGCGGTTTGGGCCGGGGAGGAATAGGAATAGCTGAAATCAACGACCGAGCCATCCGAACGCCTGACCACGAACGTGGCGGGACCGGCGCTGGTGTTCTCGCTGAACTCGAACTTGAGCTGAGCGAGCGGCGCGGCAAAATCCGTGGAAGAGCCCGCGGCGGGAAGTGACGAAAGAACGACCGGAGGCCCTTGGAGCGGCGCTTCCCCGGCGATGCCGTAATTCAGTACCCAGTTATTCGGGTCGAAGAACAGGTCGGAGGCGCCGGCGGTTCCCGACGCTCGAACGAAATAGCTGGTGCGTGCGATCGGCTTCACGATGTGATCGACCGGTCCCGTTGCGGTTGAAAAACGCACGAGCAGCGGGTTGGTGAATACCGGCCAGGCGGTATCCTGCGTCTGCCGGACATGGAATCGGGTCCAGTACTTGCCGTTCAGCACGAAGGTCTGCAACCCCTTGGCATACGACGGCGCGCCGGGACCGAAGACCCACTGGTCGAAGAACCACTGAAGGTCCTGACCGCTGACTTGTTCGCAGATATCCCGGAACTGATCGGTGGTGGCGGCGCTGCCCTGGTATGTTGCGCGCCACGTCGCCAGTGTCTCAAAGAAGGCGGTGTCACCGACAATTCCCCGGAGCATGTGGAGCACCCACTGCGCTTTTTTGTACGTGAGATCCCGGCTGAAGAGACGGGCTTCGCTTGAGGTGTCGAGGCAGTAGACGGTTCCGCCAACATTCTCGAATGCCGGCTTGGACCCGATCATGTAGTTCTGAAGGGCGACCGATCCGACCGATCCGGGCTTGAACTCTGCCCAGAGCGCTTCTGTATACGACGCGAATCCCTCGTTGAGCCAGAGATCGCTCCATGTGCGGCAGGTGACGTTGTTGCCCCACCACTGGTGTCCCAGTTCGTGGATCGTGACTTGCTCGGCAAAGTTGCCCTGGCCCACGAGCGTCTGGTGCTCCATGCCGCCGGAGAACGGGAACTGATAGATGCCGTAGCCCTCGGCGGGAAATGGATACTCGCCAAAAAGAGGCCGGAGAGCATCGAGCATGGGAACAACTCTTTCCCATGCGGCGCGCCGGGCGGGCGTGTCGGAAGCGGAGAACACAAAGAACCGAAGCGGGATCGTGATGGGCCCGGCATTGCCAACGGGCGCGCCGTTATACACAAGCGTCCAGGCGTTGTATTTGGCAAGGCTGAAAAACGACAGGTAGGTCGCCATCGGATAATCGCTCGACCAGCGGCTCGTCACCTTGCCGGGGCCGGCCGGATCGGTTCCGAGGAACTGCCCGTTCGAAACCGCGGTCAGCGCGGAGTCATGCGTGATCGCAAGCCGCCAGACCGCCTTGTCGGTGTTGTCGCCCGCGAGGCCGTAATCGCCGTCTTTGCAGGGCCACCAAGTGCCCGCGTCGAAGGGCTCGCTGAAGCTGCTGATGACCGGCTGCCCGTCCTGCGCGGCCCAAAGCACGCCGCTCTGGCCGTTGGTAATCGCGCCCGCATACGGGATGGAAAGGATGATCGTCTCGCCGGTGTTGTACGGGCGATCGAGGGCGATCGTGCGGAGGAGCGTTCCGGTCGTCGTCGGCGGAGGGACGGCGATGTTGTTCACCAGGATCGTGCCCGGCGTCAACGCCGGAGCCAACGAAATCGTGAAATCCGTCAGATTGTCAACGAGGCTTTTGAGCGTGATGGTGCAGGTGCCCGCGATGGTCTGCGTGGCCGGGAAGACCTCGATGGAGAGATCATTCTGAAGAACGTCGGTTTGATCGGGCTGACTTCGATCGGTGAACGGGTTGGGCGCTCCGGATGGCGCACGCCCCAGGCGATGGAGCAGGCGAAGGGTCGCGACTTTGCCGCAGGCTTCGTCGCCCGGGCAATCGGCATCCGGGCTGTGGGCAAGCGCCGGCGCGCCCAGAGACCCGGCGCACGCCAGCAAAGCGGCGGGAAGTGATCGCGACCGACGAAACAACCTCTTCACCCTCCGGAAAACACCAGATCCCCGATCCCGAGCCCCACCCGGTTCACGAGTGCCGCCGCGGCGCGGCGTTTTGCGGAACCAGATGTCTTAGCGTACTGATTCCATTCGGTTGAAACGCGAAATTTGCTTCGGAGTAGTGCAGAAAAGGGAAGATATACGGACGGAGAGCCCTGTCTGGTTGATACAGGCCCCGGTTGAGGAGCGTGGGCACCAAACACAATCCGACGTTGCGTCGCCGGCGGGTTACAATGAGGGGCTACGCGGGTGTAGCTCAGTGGTAGAGCGTCAGCCTTCCAAGCTGAATGTCGAGGGTTCAAATCCCTTCGCCCGCTTTTCTGGTTTTCCGGGGATGCCACGAATGTCGCGTGCACCTTTGCATGCGGTCGCATCCGCGGGCTTCCGTTCGTTTCTATGGGGCTTGGTGGCGGCGTGCGGCACCTCACGGTTCCGGAAGCTGATTTCATCGGTCGGTCACATTCTTCAAAGCCGGGGCGGGATAAAGGAACTTGCTATGGCAAAAACAACAAAGAACGCCTCTGACATGTCACTCGCGGAACTCGAGGGTGCGCTGAACGGCGCAAAGGAGCGCTTGCATGAGATGGAGCGTGAACTGTCCGAGTACCGAAAGACGATCGCCGCGTACCTGGCTGAGTTTGCCAAGCGCCAGCGGCAACTCGAGCGAGACTTTGGCTTTGTCACGCACGCCCCGGCGGAGCGCGGAAACGCCGGTGCCGGCGGGCGGCGGAAGCGAGCGGGCCGAGGAACGGTGGCGGATTTGATCGTCGAAGCTTTGGGGAGCGCCTCATCCCCGATCAGCGTGGACGACATCGTCACCCTGACGGGAGCGAAGTCGAAGCCCTCGATCGCCCAGACGCTGATGAAACTGATCCAGGGCGGCCGGGTGCAGCGGTACAACAAAGACGGAAAGCCGATTTCGAAGAGCGACCAGAGCCAGCGGGCCAAGTCGTACTCCCTCGCCTGAATCAACCTGCACGTTTCAAAAAGCAGAAGCCCGGCGGAAACCGCCGGGCTTTTGTTTAGTCGGCCTGTTGAATTTGCGATTCGGACATGTTGAGCGGATCGGTACCGCTTAACTGCCTTCAGTACGTGTTGTACTTCACGCCCCGGCCGTCGACTTCGGAGTCGGGGCAATTGGGCGTCACGGAGCCGGTAGAGGCGTCGTACACCCACCCGAAGGCGCCGCCGAGCGTGCCGGTGAACGTGTTCTTGCCCTTGTTGGCGCCCACCGAGAGGGGCGGGATCGCGCGGACATAGGGCCCGTAGATGATACCGGTGCCGGTGTTCTTGGTGGCGCTGAAGGTCGTGCCCGCAGCGTCGGAGTACTGGGTGAGAGCGTTGGTGACATCCGAGAGGGCGGGGTAGTTACCGCCGTGCTCTGTCTGGAAGAGGTCGATGGCGTTGCGGATGACGGCGAGGTCGGCCATGACCGCGTTGTCGGCCGCGGCGGTGGCGCTGCGGCTCATCCGCGGCACGGCGATCGCTGCCAGGATGCCGAGGATGACAACGACGATGACCAGCTCGAGCAAGCTGAAGGCGCGGCGGGTACGAGAGGCGAATGACATCGTGAGTTCTCCGTGATGAATCCGGCCCTCTCGGGCGCGGTCGTATACCGGTCATCGAGCGGAAAAAGTTGGCGATTGAGCGCTGCGGCCCGAAGCGCTGTCGGACATGCCGGTGTGGTGGGTTTGTGACGCCTGGAAGGTTCAACGGGCCTTGGGAAGATGCAGTTCGACCGAGCCGCCCGGGCCCTCGAAGAAAGCCCCGTCCCGGGTCACTTCAACAAGCCGGAAGCCGGCGAGCTCCTCGCCCACCGCAACGGCGCGGCCGTTGATAATGGCGTTGGCGCCGCGGGCGGTGGTTGAGATGGCGCTGAGGTGGTGCTGGGCCACAAAATCCGGCCGCTGATCCTCGATCACGGGCGCGGCTGCATGCTGGGGAACCTCGGGCTGAGCCTGCGGATGCTGGAGTGTGACCTCCAGCAAGTCGACGTTTTTCTCAACGTCCGCGAACTGCTTGAGGCGGCCCGCCAGAGTCACGGTCGGAATCACCGGCTTGGCTTCAGCAGCTTTGGCCGCGAGCGGCAATTCATCGGCATGCGCCGCTTTGGCCCCGGTGATGCCGAGAAAGCCGCGATCGATCGCCAGCGCAGCGCCGGCCACCAACAGAACCGCGGTAAAGATCTTGCGTTCGCGTGACATCGCCATATGGAAATGGTGCGAAACGCGGGCAAGCGATGCAAGTCGAGATGCTACTTCTTTGGGGCCGTCTGCGCCGACTGTGCGGCGTACCAGACCAGATCGAAACTGAAGGTCGTGTTCTCGGCGGCAGCGGCGTGGTCGCGGCTGATCTGGAAGCCGCCGATGGCCACGTCCGGAAACTCCGAACGAAGATCCGCCATCCAATCACGCGCGTCGGTGAAGGTGCCGCGGCCTTCGATCCGGATGGGAACAAGCGTCGCCTTGACCGCCTTCTGCGGGGTCTCCGGCGCGACCCTGTCCAGCGAAAGCTTGCGACGCGACGCGGATTCTGTAAGGCGCGAGATTCGCGAGTTGAGCTTTGAAACCGGCTCGACCTCGACTCGGGTCTCGCGAAGCTCCAGTTCCATGCGGGCGACGTTCTGCTCGAAATCGGATCGCTGTTCACGGAGCTGACGGATGTCGGCACGGCCGTCGTCGATCTGCTGCTGGAGCTGTTTGTGAGCGGCGCGCGCGGTCAAGACCGGCGCAATGGCCCCCGCGGCAGCCACTGTCGTCAGAACGATCAGCACGCCCGCTCCGGCCAGGTCGATTCCCAGGCTTGTGCGCAGCAAGGATGATTTCACTTGGCGCCTCCCTGCTGCTCATCGATCTGGGCCTCGATCTCGAATCCCACGAAGCCCTCGGGTTCAGACCCGCTCTTGCGAGCGTCGGCGAGACTGACGCGATCGAAGAGACCCGCGCCTTCAAGGCGAAGTGCGAACTGCGCGATCGCCTGGTGGTCCTTTGCGAGACCCGAGAGACGCACCCAGACGCCCTTGGGCTGCTTTGCAGGCGTACCCGGCTTGGTTTCCGGCGCTTTTCGCGGTCCCAGGGCCACGCGCTCAACTTCGATGTCGTTCCCCCGAATGGACGCGACAAGGCTGAGCAGAACGCTCCAATCCGGATGGTCGGCGATTGATCGCGCGGTCGCCAGCAGCGACTGGGTCTTGCCGGACTTTTCGCGCAGGCCCGTGAGCGTCGACTGCAGGCCGGCCACTTCCGATTCGATGGCCGCGGCGCGGCGCTCCAGCGTCGAGCGGCCGTGGGCAACATACTGCCGCGAAGCAAGGAAAAGGAAAACGAGCAGGCCGGTGTAAACCACCACGACCCACGACCAGAGCACCGCACGATCGCGACGCGCAAGCGCCTCGCGACGAGCTCGCGGAAGGAGATTCGCGGTTACCATGTTCCACCCCCGTGGCCGAGGCACAGTCCGGCGGCAGCCGCGAGCGCCCGGCGAGAAGCGGGGTCGATGGGCTCCAGATCAGTGATCGGATAATCGGCGATGCTGCAGACGCGGGCGTCGAGCGCCAGCTTCTGCCCGATTTCGCGAGCGAGATCGGGGGCTTCCTCGCCGTCGCAGGCCAACAGCAGCCGGGCGGGCTTGCGGCCGGCGAAGCGGCGCGAGAGATACGACAGCGCCGTGAGCGACTCGGCGGTGAGCAGTTCGACAAAGTGCCGGATCTGGTCCTGAACCTCCCGCGAAGCATCCGGATCGGTGAGCAGCTCACGTTCGGCCCGCAGGGCGTCTTTCAGGGCGGTGGCCGCGAGGTCGGTATCGAGCCCGATGGTGCCCGCGACGACCCGGTGCAGCGTCTGCAGGTCCGCGTTCTCGATCACGCGTTCCAGGACGATCGCACCCGAGCACACTGCGTAGAAGCGTGTCTGATTCCACCCCAGTGCGATGAGAACTTGCATCTCGTCGGCGATGCCGCAGACGCGGGCGAGCGACATGGCGCGGGGCTCCACGACGCGGAGGTCGAAGTCGTGCGCTTCGAAAAGTTGTGCACACTGGTCGGTGACGTTGTGCGGACAGGCCATGACCATGCTGGCAGCGGCGCCCGCCTGGCGCGAGGCGGCGGGCAGTTCCCAGCAGGCGAGTTCCAGCTGGTCGGGCGCGTGCTTGAACATCCGTCCGATTTCGGCCCCGGCAATAGACTGCACCGGCGCACCCGACTTGGCGGGTGGAAGGTCGAGCACCGCCGAAAGGACGTGCTCGTCGGGCAGGCAGATCGCCAGGGCGCGCCCGTTGAAGCCACGACGGTCGATGACGCCAAGGATGCGGTGTATCTCCGAGGCAAGCTCGGACTTGGAATCCAGCCGCGGAAAGACCGACCATGCGTGCACGTGGTGCTCGGCGCCCGTCCTCGCGAGCTGCAGCATGCGGACAAAGGCTCCGTGCAGGTCGATCGCGATCGGGCCGAATCGGGTGCGGCTCATGGCGTGGCGCCTCCCACAGGGCCGCCGCCGGCATTGGCCGCGAGGTCGAACATCGGAAGGAACATGCTGATCGCGACGCCTCCAACCAGTGCGCCCATGATGGTGAGCACCGCGGGCTCGATGAGCGCCGAGAGCATCTTCAAAAACTGTTCGTTGTCCTCGTCAAGAAACTCGGCAACCTGGAGCAGAACGGGGCCGACATGACCGGATCGCTCGCCGCTGGCGATCGCTTCGCGGACGGCGGGCGAGATGAGCTTGGGATCGTCGATGGAATCGGCAAGAGCCTGCCCGCGCTGGACGGCGTCTTCGCAGTTCTGAAGCAGAGCGATGTATGCCGCGCTGTGAAGCGATTCGCGGGTAAGACGCAGCGCTTCGAGCAGGTTGACGCGGCTCTCGAGGAGCGTTCCGAGCAAACGCGTCATGCGGGCCTGGGCGAAGCTCCGGCGGATGGAACCCACACGCGGGGCGTTGAGCAGAACGCCGTCCAGCATCGCCCAGCCGGCGTCGGACTTGAGATACAGGACGGCCGCGACCACCAGGCCGATGGCGCCGGGCGCAATCAGATACCAATAGCCCCGGAGAATGTCCGAAAGCGCGATCAGCAGCTTGGTCGAAGGCGGGAGCGGCGTCTGAAGCGAATCAAACAACTCAGAAAACTGGGGCAGCACGACCACAAGCAGAACGATGATCACCGCGAATGAGACGGTAATCAGAATGCCGGGATACGTGAGCGCCCCCACGATCGAGCGGCGGACGTTCATCTGCTGACGGGTCAGCGCCGCGATCGCCTTGAGCATCTGATCGAGCAGCCCCGCGGATTCGCCCGCGGCGACCATGCTCCGGCAAATCGGGTCGAACGTGCGCGGATGAGCGGCGAGCGCGCTGGAGAACGCCTCGCCCTGTTCCACCCGGTGACGCACGTCGGTCAACACCGACTTCAGCGTTCCTTCCGGCGCCTGCCGCTCGGCGACATCGATCGCCTGTACAAGCGGCGTCTTGGTCGACACGAGGATGGCGAGCTGGCGGAAGAGCTGCGAGAGCTCACGCAACGAGACCTTGCCGGGTTTCGACAACGACCGGCCGGCCGAGCGAACCATCTTGGACGCTTCGCCGGGATGGATCTCAACGGCGAAGATGCCCTTGCGCCGCAGCGATTCCATCGCTTCCGAAGGCGCGGAGGCCTCCACAGCGCCGCTCACGGCCTTGCCCGCGAGGTCGAAGCCGGTGTAGGTGAAACTCATGCCGCGGCCCTCGCAATCGCGGGGGCCGGCTGCTCATCGATATGCGTGACCCGGAGGATCTCCTCCAGATTCGTCTTGCCTTCACGGGCAAGGAGCACGCCTTCCTCTCGCAAGGTCAACACCTTTTCCTGGCGCAGCTGATCCCGGAGTTCGTGCGTCGGAGCACCGGCGTAGATGAGCCGCTTGAGACCGGGCGAAACTTCCATCACCTCGTAGATTCCAAGGCGACCCCGGTAACCCGTGTCGTGACACTGCGGGCAGCCCTCACCCTTGCGGAACGGTTTTCCCACCTGATCGAGAAGGCCCGCGTCGGCGAGAACGTGTTCGGCGGGGTAGTACTTTGTCGCGCACTGATCGCAGATCGTGCGGGCGAGGCGCTGAGCGACGACGCCGTTGAGAGCGCTCGAAATGAGGTAGTTCTCGATCGCCATGTCGGTGAGGCGGGCGACGGTCCCGGGCGCGTCGTTGGTATGCAGCGTTGCCAGGACAAGGTGGCCGGTGAGAGCGGCCTGGACGGCGACACGCGCTGTTTCCTGATCGCGGATTTCGCCGACCATGATGATGTCGGGGTCCTGGCGGAGAATGCTGCGAAGGGCGCGCGCGAACGAGAACCCGATCGAGTCCTGCACCTGGATCTGGTTGATGAGATCGAGCTGGTACTCCACGGGGTCTTCGACGGTCACGATGTTGACGTCCGGGCTCCGAAGCAGGTCGAGCGCCGAGTAGAGCGTCGTCGTCTTGCCGCTGCCGGTCGGACCGGTGACGAGCACCAGGCCGTGCGGACGTTCGAGGATCCGCGTAAACGTCTCGAGTGTTTGCGGGCGGAAGCCAAGGTCTGAGAGCCGCACACGCAGGTTGGACTTGTCCAGCACGCGGACCACGATCTTCTCGCCCAGCAGCGTCGGCATTGACGAAACGCGCAGGTCGATCTCCCGTCCCTCGGCAACGATGCGGACCCGGCCTTCCTGTGGCAGGCGCTTCTCCGCGATATCCATCTTCCCAATCACTTTGACCCGCGAGACGATCGACGCGTGCATGCCCGGCGGGGGCTTCATCAGATCGCGCAGCACACCGTCCATGCGATACCGGATCCGCGTGCCCTTCTTGTCGGGCTCGATGTGGATGTCGCTGGCCTTGTCGCGAACGGCGGTGAGCAGGGCCACATTGACCAGGTTGATGATCGGGCTGCCGGCGACCAGCTTGTCCAGATCGGTCGCCGGGCCTTCGTCGACGGATTCCCGCTCGACGACTTCCAGATTCGATTCGGAGAGCGACGTGAGAAACGCGTCCACGTTGACATCGCCGTGGGCATATTTCTTCACGAACTCCAGGATGTTCGATTCCGCCGCCAGCACCGGTCGCACGCGACATCCGGTCAGCGAACGCAGGCGGTCGATCGTCGGGAGCGACTGCGGCTCGGCCATCGCAACCGTGAGCGTGTCACGGACCTTGAACAGCGGGATCGCCTTGAGGCGCTCGGCCTCCTCGGCGCCCAGAAGCTGGAAGACCTGGGGATCGATCAACCCATGGCGGAGCTGGCAATAGCGAACGCCCAGGCACTTCGCAAGCGTCTGCAGGAGGACCTGCTGAGTCACAGCGCTCTGCTCGATGAGGATTTCACCCAGCATCCGGTTCGTGCGGGCCTGCTCGGCGAGAGCGCGCGAGAGCTGCTGCTCGTTGATGAGCCCGTCCTTGAGGAGCTGGTCGCCGATGCGGAGTTTGGCCGCTTCGCCGCTCACAGGAAGCTCCTCACGGCGCTGGTGATGTCTTCGTACTGCTCAACCGACGACGCCAGGTCGGTGAGTTCGAGAATCTCGCGGACGGTTTCGCACACGCCGCAGAGCTTGAGGAACTGGCCGCTATCGCTCAGCGTTTCGCTCAGGGTCAGGATGGACTCCAGGCCCTGGCTGTCGAGGAACGGCGTCGCGGTCAGGTCGACGACGCACCGGCCCATGGACGAAGCGATCGCGGCCGATACCGCTTTGTGAAACTCGGCCGCGTCGGCCTGGCAGATCGGCCCTTGGGGCGAGAGGGCCTTGATGGCGCCGTGCTGCTGCTCGCGGATTTCCACGGGTTCCTCCTGTTCAGGCGGCGCGGGACAGTGGAGCCTTCAGCGGCATGCGGATGGAAAACGTCGAACCCCGATCGGGCACGCTCTGGACCGTGACGTCGCCGCCGTGCAGACGCATCACCTCGCGAGCAAGGGCCAGGCCCAGTCCGGTGCCGACGATCTTCTCGACGCGCGGGTCCCTGGCGCGATAGAAGCGATCGAAGATGCGTTCGGCGTCGTCGGCCGCGATGCCGATGCCCGAATCCGCAACGTCGATAATCAGCGAGTCATCCGCCTTGACCGATACCTTGACGTTTCCGCCTTCCGGCGTGTACTTGATCGCATTGCCGATCACGTTCGTCAGCGCCAAGATGAGTTTGTCGCGATCGGCGACGATTGTCGGAAGTTTGGGGGGCAGATCAAACCGCAGCGCGATGTTCTTGGCGCGGGCCGGCGCGGAGAACTCCGCCTCGATGTCGGCGAACAGCGCCGGCAGGCGCACATCGTGGATCGCCAGCTTCAGCGACCCGGCTTCGATCTCCGAGACCGAAAGCATGTCGCCCACGATGCGCTCCAGCCGCCGCACTTCCTGGTTGATGATGTTCAGATGCTGCGAACGCGTCGAGACATCCGCGTCCGGCTTTTCCACAAGCGCCTCGACGTACAGGCGAACATTCGTCAGAGGCGTGCGCAGCTCGTGGGTCGCCTGCTCCACAAAGGCGTTGCGGGACTTGTCCGCGACTCGCTGCTGCGTCACATCCTCGATAAGCAGAACGGCCCCGCCCCCCGACCCCACGGGCCGAGCGCTGATGCGGAGCACGGCTCCGTTGTCACCTTCACCCGTGCGGGTTTCAATCACGATCTTGCCGCGGCTGCGTGCCCCCGCGAGCTTGCCGAGCTTCTCCTTCGCCTGCGGATCCTCGATCCGATCCAGAATCGGCGTGCCCAATAGACCGTCGCGCGTGCCGCACAGGAACACCGCCGCAGCTCCGTTGCAGTAACGGATGTTGAGTTCGTCGTCGACGGCGATCACCCCGTGCCACAGCGCATCGACCATGCGTGGCACGACTTCGTCCCGTTCGCCGCCCTGGGTACGACGGGTGAGCACCGAGTCGAACCGCTCCTTGGCGCGGTGGCTCGCGAGCTCCTTGAGCAAACCGTTCCAGGCTGTGGCGACATCACCGAACGACTCGGCGAGTTCAAGGGCCGCAAGCTCCTTCTCGCCTTGCTGGATCGATGAGAGCGCGGAAGAAACTTGCGTCACCGGCATGGATCGTTTCTGAGCACGAACCGACACAAAGCCGAGCAGCGCCACCGCCGCGAGGCAGACGCCTCCGAACCCGACTTCGAGCCATTCCGAACGGGCGCTGGCGGCGGGCACTTCGAGCGTCAGAATCGCTCTGCCGCCCACGCCGCCTTCCAGAATGAATGTCCGCTTGGCATCGCCAACCGTCGAGACCGCGGGCAACTCCGCCGGAAGGGCTTTCAGGTTGGCGGCGCCGGTTTCGAGGTCGGCGACGACCGAATTGTCCCCGAGAACGATTCGGCACTCGGTGAGGGACGCGGCGTGCGCCGCCTTCGCGAGCGCCAGGCGCAGAGCCGGAAGATCACGGTCCGCGAGCGCGCGCTCAAGATCCGGCCGCACAACTTCTGCGATTGCCGCGGCGGCGCGGTCGGACGCCCGCTCCGCTTCCTCCGTGCGAACGCGATCGACGACGAGCCACAGCGCAACCATCGCCAAAGCGACGATGGCCGTGTTCATCACCAGCACGCCGCTGATCAGCGAGACCCGTCGCGGCAGCATGTGTCGGATCAAACGGCGCACAGGGCAACTCTCCCGATAACAGACGGGCGACTGCGAACCCACCCCGTGAGAGATATCGGCCGATCCGATGGCCCGCTGAACCCGGGTTTCAGGCCGCAGCTCGAACTTGCGTCGATTCCGCGGCGGCCTGGCGCGCCATCAGCCGGTCGTATTGAGCCAGGTCGATGCGCTGGAAGGCCTCCACCACCTTGGGATCGAACTGAGAGCCCGCACAACGCACGATCTCGGCGAGCACCTTCTCCCGCGGCATCGCCGGCCGGTACGAGCGGCTCGAGCTCATCGCGTCAAAGGTGTCTGCGATTCCGATAATCCGGGCCTGCAGCGGGATCTGTTCCCCCGCAAGCCTGTGCGGATACCCGCGCCCATCGAAGCGCTCGTGATGATGCAGCACGCCCGGCAGGGTGTGCTCGAGCAGCACCACGCCCTTGAGGATGCGATGGCCGATTTCCGGGTGTGTCTTGATGATCGCAAACTCTTCATCCGTGAGCTTGCCCGGCTTGCACAGCACACGCTCGGGCACGCCGATCTTGCCGACATCGTGCACCACGCCCGCCGTGCGGATGCGCTCGGCTTCTGCCTCATCGAGCCCGTACGCCAGCGCGATTTGCTTGGAAAGCGCCGCAACCCGCTCGGAATGGCCGCGTGTATATGGGTCCTTCGCGTCGATCGCCGCGGTCAGGGCTTCGATCGTGCCGAGACTCATCGCACGCTGCTCGAAGAACCGGGCGGCATTCTCGTGGAACGTGCCGATGAACTCCGCCACGGCATCCAGGAACTGCATCTCCGGGCTGGCGATCTCGCCGTTCTCGGTGGTCTTTGAACCGGCAACCAGCAGGCCGACCACGTGCTCGTCAAACGTGATCGGGTCGCACACCACTTCGCTCCCGGTAAGGGTCGCGAGTTCGTGCTTGCCCGGCACAAGCACCTTGGTCCATTCATTCCCGCGCAGCGCATCGCAGGCGCGGTGCAGGGCGGCTTCAAAGTCCTGCGCCTCACCGCTGGAGCCGCACAGCACAACGCGCCCGCGAAGCTCAGGCACCACATGGCTGTCGGACCGGAACACCGCCGCCACCCAGCCGAACGGAAGAACCTGCTGCACGTTGTTGCACACCAGGCGAATCTGCTGCATGGGATCCGGCGCACAGGCGAGCAGCCGAAGGATCCGAAACAGCGAGTACGTTTCTTCGTACGACTGCATCAGGCGCTGGCTGAAATGCTCCAGCAGTTCCTGCGTGCTCTCCACCTTGACTTCCTTGGGCGGTCTCATGCGGCCTCCCGTGCGGGTCCGCACACTTCCTGGATCATCGCCTGAAGTTCGCGGGCACTGAACGGCTTGGGCATGACGTGCTGGATGCCGGTTTCCTGCAGTTCCCGAGGCGAGAGACGGTGCCCGCGCGCGGTCAGCATGACCACGGGAACCTGGCTGGTCGCCGGATCCGCCCGGAGGGTGCGGGCAAGCTGCAGCCCGTCCATGCGAGGCATCTGGAAATCAGTGATCAGCGCGGTGAGCGGTACCTTCAACTCCCGCAGTGCAGCCAAGGCTTCTTCACCGTTGTTGGCGGTGATCACCTCATAGCCCAGATCGCGAAATCGGCTGGCGAGCATGAAGGTGATGCAGGCTTCGTCGTCAACAATGAGGAGGGTTTTGGTGCTCATAATCCGCGGCAGGCCGCCTCGGCAAATCGGCCGATTCCGGGGAGCGATGCAGTGAAACCGCGCGGGTAGGCAGGTGGGGCTCAACCGCGGCGCCGCAACGACCGAAAACACACCAGGATGATGCCCGATCGAACCAGCCCCTGCGGGCCGCGCCGTTGCCGCGCGGGCCTGACGCTCTTCGAGCTCGTGGTCGTCCTGTCGATCATGACAATCCTCGCGTCGATCGCCGCACCCCGATATGCATCCGCGATCGCCAGATACAGACTTGATACGGCCGCGCGGCGGGTGGTTGCGGACATCGAACAGACGCGGGCGCTCGCGCGCGCGACGGGTGCAACACAAACCATCCGCTTCTCGCCTTCCACGCACAGCTATCTGATCGACCGGCTGACCTTGGGAAGCTCACGATCCCAGGTCTACACGGTGAAGTTAGCCGAGCCTCCGTACTCCGTGACTTTGCAGAGCGCGAGCTTTGCCGGGAGCCAGGAGTTGCGGTTCGGCGGGTTCGGCTTCCCCGCTGACGGCGGCACAGTAGTCGTTCGTTCCGGCACGAGTTCGATCACGATCAACGTGGATGCATGCACCGGAGCCGCGAGCTTCCCATGAACGCCCCCGCGAAAAGACGGTCGTTCACGCTGCTCGAGCTTGTTCTCGCGTGCGCACTGCTCGCGATTCTCCTGACGGCCGGCGCCGGCGCGGTCGGACTGGCGAAGAAGGCGGCTCGCAGCGCAGCCGCGGAGCGCGCAAACGAACTGAGCGCGGCACTCGAGGAACTCTCGGCAGATGCCGACTCCTCAACGGGAGTCGCCCGGCTCACCGCCAATTCGCTCGTGCTGATCGTCCCGGATCGAAACGGCGACGGCGAGGACGAGTCGATCGAATACTCGTGGTCCGGCACGCGCGGCGCTCCCCTGCTCCGCGCGATCAACGGCGGCACTGCGGAGACGTTGGCGACATCGCTCCAGGCCTTCAGCATCACTTCAACCACCAAGTCGATCACGGTGTCCAGCCCGGTCGCCAAGGCCACGGAACGTCTGGTCGGCGGAAACTCAACCGGTTCCGGGCTGACGAACACGATCATCAGCGCCTCAAACTCCCGGGCCGCTTCGTTCGTGCCCGCGAACCTCGGCGCGACGGCCACATCGTGGACCCTCACACGGGTACGCCTCATGGCCCGCCAGAGCGCACCCGTTCTGGGCTCGATCCTCGTACAGATTCAGACGAGCAACGCCCAGTATCCGAGCGGGACGGTGCTCGCGGAGACGACGATCAACGAGTCCG
>JAFEBN010000055.1 GCA_018242645.1 Planctomycetota bacterium
GGCGCGAGGCAAGCGCCATCGACGACAAGCTCGAAGCCGGCCTCGATTACGCCTTCTCGCGCCAGCTCGGATACCTCACAGCCTGTCCCACCAATGTCGGCACCGGCATGCGCATGAGCGTGATGCTCCACCTGCCCGCCCTCAAGGTCACCGGCGAAATCGAAAAGGTGAAGCGGGCCGCCACCGACATGAGCCTCGCCGTCCGCGGCTTCTACGGCGAAGGCTCCGAAGCCGTCGGCGATCTCTACCAGATCTCCAACCAGACCACCCTGGGCAAGCCTGAAGGCGCCGTCCTCGCGGATCTGCAGGATTCGATCATCCCCGAAGTGATTCAGTACGAGCGCCACGCCCGCAACATGCTGATAGGCAAGCGTCGCGCCGCCCTCGAAGATCAGGTCTTTCGCGCCCTGGGCACGCTCTCGCACGCACGCCTGATCGCCGCCGATGAATCGATGCAACTGCTCAGCCTCGTCCGCCTAGGCGTCGTTTTGGGCCTGATCCCGAATCTCTCGGTGCAGACGGTGAATCTGCTCTTCCTGCTCGTCCAACCGGCGCACCTGCAGCGGGTCCTCGGCAAAGAACTCGATCAGGAACAGCGCCGCATCGGTCGCGCCGCCATGATCCGCGACCGCCTCACAACGTAGACAAACGACCGTCCTGGTCCACAGTCGCCCGCCCAGGGCGCATCGCCTTTCCACGCACGATCCAGAGGTCTGGCCGACGGGGGTCATGGCGCGCCCTCTCTGATAAATTGGACCAGCTGCTCCCCTGTTCCCCTCTTCACCACTTCCCGTCCCCGCAACGTGCCCCCCAAACCCACCCCATTCCCCTGGCCACCGAACCCCACCGACCTCGCCGCACCCGCGGAGAAGCTCTCGCCCGGCGCCATACACCTGCTGACCGACGCCGGCGACGACCTCGAAACCGATGTCTCCCTCGATGAGCCCGATCCGACCGATTCGGAACAACAGTCGCCCCCGCGCCGCGGCGTTGCCCGCTTTATCGACGTGTTCGAAACCCAGCTTCTCGGCCGCACCGCCCAGCCCTGGTCGCTCCGCGCCGCCAACTGGAAACGCGACGAGATCGGTGATTACTGCCCCCGCTGCGGCATCACCTGCCGCCCGTTCGAACTCGACACCCTCACCGATCCCGCCACCTGCCCGCGATGCCGCGACAAACGTCCTGCATGGGGCCGCTTCATCCGGATCGGCGCGTACGAAGGGCTGCTCGCCCGCGCGATCCGGGAGTTGAAATTCACGCGCTTTCGCGCGCTGGGCGAGCCGCTGGGTGCCGAACTCGGACACGCCATCGCCGAAGAACTCGAAGCGCGGGACATCCGCCCCCACACCGCCCGCATCGTGCCCATGCCCATGTCCCCCTGGCGACGGCTCGCTCGCGGCATTGATCACGCCCTCGTGCTCGCGCGCTCCGCCAGCCGCGCTTCGCACGTTCCGCTTGCCCGCCTGCTCGTGCGCCGCCATCGCCCCAGCCAGATCACACTCCCCGTCAGCGAGCGCCGCGGCAACGTCGCCGGTGCATTCACGTGCCGCAGCGCGGTGAGCAAATGCACCGGAATCTCGCTCCTGATCCTGCTGGACGATGTCCGCACGACCGGGGCGACCATGACCGAGGCCTGCCGTACCCTCCGCCAGGGGCTTCCACAAGGGCACACGGGACCGAACGGAAGCAAAACGGAGATATGGGCGGCCACGGTGGGGGTTGCGCCCCTCGTCCGGCGGGAGGAGCGGGCCTGAGCCGCCGGTTCGAGGCATCCGCGCAAACCCTGAGGCAGCAAGAATTTGCTGCAATTTCGCGCGAGAGACACTTTCCCGCGCTTGACCCGGGGAGGGAGCGGCTTAGACTCTCCCCCTGCCGAGAAATCGACAGACCACTCGCCGCGAAGGCGGCGGGCGGATATCTCTGACAATTGAACAGTTGGGGACCGCGCGAGAATGTGCGGCACGAACAACCGGATCACTCCGGGGTGGCTCTGGCTTGAGCCTGTTCGTGTCGAACAAGTCGCCCGATCGGTACGCCAAGTGCCGGTACGGGTAAGCCCGCCGAAATTCACAGTTCGGCGTTCATTCTCGTAGTGGTTGAAAAGAGAAGGTGAAAACCTATCGATTCACGAGAGTGAAAAGAAACGCCGGATAATCTCCGGCGTGCTCCGGTCAATCGCAAGATTGGTCGGGGCAAAGACCGCCTTCTTCCGGCCGCAAGGTGCGGAGGAAGGTACTGGTTCAAACCCCCTTCTTTGAAATTCTCCTTTCGGAGTCGCAAGGCTCCGAGGGGATAAAAGAAAATCAAGTGAAGAGTTTGATCCTGGCTCAGATTGAATGCTGGCGGCATGGCTAAAACATGCAAGTCGAACGAACCCGCAAGGGTGAGTGGCGAAAGGGTCAGTAACGCGATCGAATGTACCCCGAGGTGGAGGATAGCGGAGGGAAACCTCCGGTAATACTCCATGATGTCTTCGGACCAAAGTTTTGGCGCCTTGGGAGCAGCGATCGTCCTATCAGGTAGTTGGCGGGGTAATAGCCCACCAAGCCTAAGACGGGTAGCGGGTGTGAGAGCACGGCCCGCGACATCGGAACTGAGACACTGTCCGGACTCCTACGGGAGGCTGCAGTAACGAATCTTCCGCAATGGGCGCAAGCCTGACGGAGCAATGCCGCGTGCGGGATGAAGTATCTCTGGTATGTAAACCGCTGTCAGGGGACGGAAACAATGATTGTCCCCAGAGGAAGTGGCGACTAACTCTGTGCCAGCAGTCGCGGTAATACAGAGGCCACGAGCATTAGTCGGAATCACTGGGCTTAAAGGGTGCGTAGGTGGCTTGCCAAGTGCTTTGTGAAATCCCACGGCTCAACCGTGGAACAGCAGGGCATACTGGCAGGCTTGAGGCAAGTAGGGGCTGACGGAACAGTAGGTGGAGCGGTGAAATGCGTAGATATCTACTGGAACGCCGATGGTGAAGACGGTCAGCTGGGCTTGTCCTGACACTGAGGCACGAAAGCGTGGGGAGCAAACAGGATTAGATACCCTGGTAGTCCACGCTGTAAACGATGCGCACTAGACCGGTGCGGTTTTGACGCCGTATCGGTCGTAGTAAAAACGATAAGTGCGCCGCCTGGGGAGTACGGTCGCAAGATTAAAACTCAAAGGAATTGACGGGAGCTCACACAAGCGGTGGAGCATGTTGCTTAATTCGAGGCAACGCGAAGAACCTTACCTGGGTTTGACATGCTTGGATTAACTCTATGAAAGTAGAGCCACGCCCTTCGGGTGGAACAAGCACAGGTGCTGCATGGCTGTCGTCAGCTCGTGCTGTGAAGTGTCGGGTTAAGTCCCTTAACGAGCGCAACCCCTGTCGCTAGTTGCTCACAGGTTATGCTGAGTACTCTAGCGAGACTGCCGGTGTCAAACCGGAGGAAGGTGGGGATGACGTCAAGTCCTCATGGCCCTTACATCCAGGGTTGCAAACGTGCTACAATGGTGCATACAGAGCGACGCGAGGCCGCGAGGCGGAGCAAATCGCAAAAAATGCACCCCAGTTCGGATTGCAGGCTGCAACTCGCCTGCATGAAGTCGGAATCGCTAGTAATCGGAGATCAGCTACGCTCCGGTGAATATGTTCCTGAGCTTTGTACACACCGCCCGTCACGTCATGGGAGCCAGAAGCGCCCGAAGCCGCCCTAATTCAAAGGTGTCTACGGCGATGCTGGTGACTGGGACGAAGTCGTAACAAGGTAGCCGTAGGAGAACCTGCGGCTGGATCACCTCCTTTCTAAGGGATTTCCTTAGACCAGAGGACACGCCTCTCTCGCCGCCGAAAGGCATATGGCAGGAGGCTCGTCAGAGAGCAATCTCACTCTGGATGTCAACACATTCTCGACACGGACCTAATCCTCCGTGGGGTCTCACGACCCGCACCCCAACTGTTCTTTGCATTCCCGGTTCACCCGGCAAAGCACCCCGCTCACAAGGCGGGGTGTTTTCGTTTTGTCTCGGCACGTCGCCGACGAGTGGCTCCTCTGCGCCAGTTTTGATCGCTCACCCCACCACGGGCTTTTCGCCCGATCGATCGCCAGCGCTTCCCCGTGTCTTCACTCCTCCAAACCCGGGCATGCGCCGTTGCTGTAAGCGAGGGCGAAGATCATGAAGTCCGCATCGTCCACGTGTTCGTCACCGTTGGCGTCCGCGGAGCATCCCGATGGCATCTCGGAGTCGGTGCAGTTCAGCACGTCGTACTGCCCAAGAAACAGTTCAAAGTCGGTTGTGTCGACCAGGCTGTCACCATTCAGATCCGACACGCAGTCTTCGATGCGTGGATCAAAGACGGCCATGCTCCCCACCCCGCCTGTAAAGAGGGCGACTCGACCCGCGCTGTTCGCTGCGATCGTGCCTGGGGGGCTGGCGCTGATCATCCACGGCCAGGTGGCAGATGGCCAGACGGTCATCCGCGGCGCGACAATCGCGCGTGGAAAAGCGTCACCGCCGGCTCGGCCATCAAATGCGTAGAAGCCCCCCTGACGACCCGTGTCGTCAGCCTCGACATTGAACACAATCAACTCGTCATTCGTGAGAGAGACGCGACCGTAGGCAGGCACGATTCCGCAAAGGCGAGCGTCGTGGCACCAAAGGGGCGAAGCAACCGTCTTCGTGACGCCGCCGGCGGTGCGATGGAAGAGCATCAGCTGCTCTCGGCCTCCCTCCCGCGGCACGACGAAGCCGGAAAACAGGATCGACCCTCGGTCATTCACTTTCGCTTCCTCAATTGTCAGGATGCGCCCTTCCGGAAGCTCCTCTCCGACCCACGCGGCAATCCGCGGAGTTGTCCCGTTCGGCCCATCAAACACCAGAACGCTGCTCTTCCAGTCAGCATCCCGGGCAACCACGCAGATGGTCCCGGCCGGAGAAAGGCACATGAAATCAGGCTCGTAGCTCTTGTCGCCGACGAGTTGTTCGGGGTCGAGAAGCCGCTGCAAGCCGCTTTCCTTGCTCCAGCGCCAGAGCGTCCACCTCGGTTCGAGAAAGTTGGTTTCCGCCTTGAAAACACGCGTGATCAGCGTTACTTGCCCTCGTGCGTTGCCGCAAAGGTACTGGAAAGCGCTATCGTGATCCGAGTTATAGTGCAGGAACACATCTGTTCCATCCGGTGTTCGGTCTCCGGCCTGAGCGATGATCTCTATGTGTGGGTCCCCGCCCCGATCGTCCCCCACAAGTGAAAGCAACGCCGCGCCGCCCTTGAAATACCCGTCCGGCGTTTGGATCCCCGAATCGGTGATCACCGTGACGGCGCAGCTCTTTGGCCCGGTCACCGCGAGAGCGGGCCGCAAGGTGAACTGAAAGCGCCCCGCTTCCCCCAGGCTTTCGCCCCGCCGAAGCCACCATGCCTCGTGGCCATCGGGTGTTCGCGCATAGAAACCAGAATCGTTCCATGTACTCGCGGAAAGAAACAGCGTGCCTTCGGAGGTGCAGGCTAAATCAATCAGATTCGCCTTCGTCCCAATGCCCAGGCCCTGGAGAGCATGGCCGGCCTCAATCCAGGTTTCGGTTCCGCTCGGAGTCCATGCGGAAAAACCGCCGGCTTCCGAAGCGTACACCACCGTTCCGGACTCCAGCACGCCGATCGGCAGTTCCACCCCGTCCCGCACGATCACGCGGTAGTGGGGCGGGGCGCTCAGGGCGGGAGGGCACATCATGGCCAGGCACATCGCAAGCTTGCTCATTGCTCTCAAGATCGGAAAAAGAGCGATCCGGCAAACTGTTTTGTGCACGCTGTGCTACTCGATCGACGGGCACGCGTCCTCGCCAAAGGCCGATGCGAAGATGGCAAAGTCCGCATCATCCACCAAGCCATCGCGATCGAAGTCCGCGTCGCACCCATCGACCATGGCATTGTCCGCGCAGTCCATGATGTCATACTGCCAGAAGAACCAGAAAAAGTCCTGCCAGTCCACCACGCCGTCGCACGTCAGATCGCACGTGCACGCCGCCAACCTCGAGTCCACTATCGCTATGCCGATGTCGGATGCGACCACCACGCGTCCGGCGCCGTTGCTGAGGCGCATGGGTGCGCCGCTGTCGGAACCGCCGCCCAGCACAACCGGATAGCCGCGGCTCGGCCACTGTGTTTCGTGCAGCACCCGCCGCGGCACCCGGTCGCCCGCATCGCCGGCATCAAACGCGTACAGACCCCAGGCATGCCAATTCCAGTCAAACTCCTCACCATTGAAATACACGCGATCATCGTCCAGACACTCTGGCGCCTGCCAGAGCGGAACGGCAAAGCGGCAAGGTGCCGGAAAAGCACATTCGTTCGGTGCGTACACAAGCTTCGTTGTACCCTGTCGCCTCCGGTGATAGACGAACAGCCGCTCATCGAGCGTCGTCTGTCCCCGAGGCGTGAGTTGTGCGCCAAACGCGATCGAACCCGATTCATTGACGCCTACGCGGCAGATCCGCCCGATCGTCCCCTGATCGGTGGTTTCTCCTTCGATCGCCGCGATCCTCGTGGTCTGCGCATCGAACGCATCAAATACGAGGATCGCATTCCGGCTAGTCACGCCGGGCTTGGACAGCGTCGCGACGATGGCGAACACGCCCCCACGTGTCATCGACGCGTTGTAAATCGGGGTCGCCGCCCAGCCGTCGACATTTTGCACGTTCGGATCCAGCAGCCGTTCAAGTCCCCGGGCTTCGCTCCATCGCCAGAGCGTGTCTCTTCCGTCGAGATCCATGTAAACCGGTTCGGAGCGAACGTGCGCGAGGATCATGCACTGTCCCTGCTCGTCCGCAAACGGAGCGCACATGCTCCAACTCGAGAATGAAGGTGAAAACCGGTCGCTCCCTCCCGGCGCTGGGTCCCCCGTTCGGAACAGCACGTCCACGCGCCGTCCGCGCGCGGACGCATCTGCCGTCAGCACGAGCAGCGCCTCCTGCATCTCGCCTTCTGGCTCCGTTTCCCGCGACTGAAGAACATGGATAAACGTCCGGCCCGCATCCGAGGGCGCCAGACCAAAGGGCACCAGGCCCCTCATTTTGCCGCCGCCCGGCAGGTCATCGCCGGTCTCAAGCCACAGCGCCGGTGTTCGACGGGGCAGGCACGCGAGGAGGCCCACGCTCCGCCCGACCGGAGTTCGGTCGATCCAGCAGGGTGCGAACACATCCCCGTCCTTTGCCGCTCCCCACCCGATGCCCCAATCCGCGACAAGCTGAATCAGCGCCCCATCAACGCGTTGCCCGCTTTTCACGATCGGGGTCGTTTCTCCCCCGGACCAGCGTTTGACCGCTCCATCCGCCCCAAAGACCACGTCGCCGTCCGCCAGAACGCAGCTTGGCCCCTCGGCCCACTGGTTCCTAATGATGCGGTAGTGGGGAGGGGCTCCAGAAGCCACCCCGGCGGCAATATTGGCCGCCAGAAAAGATCGAGCAAGACTCTTCCAAACAGCGAGCATGACCCGCAGCATCGGGCCAGAGACGTGACCGGCTCGAACTCCCAACAAGAAAAGCAGCGGTGTGGCGGTGTGAGTGTGTGGGGAAGTGGGGGGTGGGGGTGGGGGGTGGGGGTGGGGGTCATCAGATCTCGACACGCTACGGGCACAGCAGCTCGTTGTACGCGCCGACAAACAGCACGAAGTCCGCATCATCCACGAATCCATCGCCGGTGAGATCCGCCGGACATCCCGCCGGCATCGCCGGATCCGCGCAGTCCAAAATGTTGTACGCCCCCGCAAAGAGCGAGAAGTCTGCATCTTCAACAAGTCCATCGCCGTTGAGATCCGCCGGACACGGCGCCGCCGACGGGCCCCAGTCGGTTCCGCTGCCGGTGACGATGGTCGCGCCGCTCACCGGACCGTTCTGCGTAAACACGCCGACGAGCCCATCCCAATTGAGTTGCGACTGCATGGTCGCGCTGCCGTTTCCGCCGACCCCGCCGCTGCTTCGCTGACCCGTGCCCGCGAGCGCGTACACGCCCAGAGAGAACGACACCCCGAAGGTAAACGGCGCCGACATGGTCGTCACGCCGTCGAAGTTGCGGCTGTCAATGCCCCCGAACGACGCGAGTCCCCACCGCGCGTACTGATCGGTTGTACCGACCAGGTCGGAATCGCCCCGGTCGAAGTACATGTTCTGCGCCAGCACCACGTTGTCCTTGTATGGCAAGGCGTAGACGATCGCCGATCCGGTCAGGCCCGTCGTGTGCATCGAGCCCTTGCCCCGCACGCGGAAGACCAGAAATCCGCCTTGCCCGTTGAGCGACGGGTGCGAGACCGTGAACGTGTCTTTCCATCCCCCGTTCGCAAACGCGCCGGGGAAGTACGCCGCGTCGGGCGACTGGTTCGATGCCGCGACGGTGACATAGCCAAAACCAAACGTCGCCGAGACCGAATTGGCGATTCCGCCGCCGCCGTACGAAGCGGAGCGCGCCGTACTCGCATTGGGCGCGAACGCCGCCTCCTCAAAATCCTGCGGCACGCCCATCATCGTCGCCAGATCGCCGCCGGCCGTGGCCGACCCCGTCGTCAGGCTGAACGCCGCCGCCTGTCCGTACCCGCCCGGGAAAGGAACACTCGACTGCGAAATCCCCGCGAGCGCCACACCGGATAACAGCGTGAGCACCGCCGCGGCCGAAAGTTGATGCGTCATCTTTTTCTCCTCCGCCGACATTGTCCTGCATCTGTCAAGCGCCCGCGGAGCAGAGATGAGTAAACGGCCATCAGCGGAACGAATTGACATCAGTCCTCGCCCACCTCCGGCAGGTACGTTCGCATGAGCTGCTCCACCGCCGGCCGCACCGCCCACGCCGCATCATTGCGCCCTTGCGTCTGGCGCAACACCATCGCACCTTCCATCAGCGCCGTGTAGCAATCGGCAAAGGTCGAAGCCGCCGCCCTGTCGGCCCCCGCCGCGATCGCCAGTTCCTGCCAGTGCGACCGTACCTTCTGTTTGTACGCCGCCGCCGCCCGGTGCACCGGCTCATTTGGATTCGGAAACTCCGCCGCGGCATTCACAAACATGCACCCCTGGTAATCGGGCGCATTGAACCACCAGTCCATCACATCAAACATCGCAAGCATCTGGCGGCGGGGGTCGTCGCCGGCCACCTTCCGCACCGCCTGCATCCACGCCCGCGATTCCCACTCGTCACGCTGTCGCACGGCGGCCACCATGAGATCATCTCGGCTTTCGAAGTGCTTGTAGAACGTCGTCTTCGTTACGCCCGCGGCAGCGATGACCTGGTCGATCCCGACGGCCCCCACGCCCCGCCGGTACAAAAGCTCAATCGCCACCGCGATCAGCCGGTCCTTCCCGGTCTTTGGTGCAGGCGGAAATCCCAGCAATTCACCCGCCGTCTTTGGATGCGACGGTCTGCGCTCCGCCGCCTTCGAAGCAGTGGTCTTCATTCATCCTCCTCCCCGGAGGAGAATCGTTGACACCTCCGGATCGCCGCGCGGTTGACTCGAAGTACACCGGCTCCCGCCCCGACAGCAGAAGCGTCGGGCGCCGGAGAGGTCAATGGATGGACGGACGTAAGTGGGGGATGGGGATGGGGTCGGGGTGTACCGCGAGTGCACTGGTTTGGTGTGATCCTCGAACTACCTTGAGCAACTCGCGATGCGAGAAAAGGAGTTCACACATGTACGACATGCAGAATCTGGCGAAGCTCTCCCATCTCGGCGAGCTCGCGCCCGAGGCATTCAAGGCGTTTGTCGCGTTCGACCAGGCCGCAGTGAAGGATGGCGCGATCCCGCACAAGTACAAGGAACTGATCGCCGTCGCCGTTGCGCTGACAACCCAGTGTGTGTACTGCATCCAGATCCACACCGCCAGCGCCCGCAAGGCCGGCGCCACCGACCGCGAACTGGCCGAAGCCACGCTCGTCGCCGCGGCACTGCGAGCCGGCGCCGCCATGACCCACGGAACGCACGCGATGGGTTGATGCGAAGTGGGAGGGTCAGAGGAGGGGGCGCGACAAAGGGCCGTGACATGCCTCCCACAACGTGCGTTACCCCCGCCGCGAGCATCGCTTCGGCCTCACGCAGCCGCGCCGCTCCAGGTCTGTTCGCCGCCGCTTGCGCGCGTCGCGGGCGTTCCGCCCTGAAAATTCCACAGATCTGTGGATGAAAACCGTCACCCGAACGCACAAACCGCGCGCAAGCGCCGTCGGTGTCGTTGTTTACTTCCGCAACCTTCCGCGCCCACCCGAACACTCGGCTCGATTCACGTGCAGTTTCTGAAACTCGCTGTAAGCTGTTTCAGCTCTCCGTTTTTCCGCTTGAGCAGCGTGAACCTGCCGCGCCCCACCCCAGCCGCGGCACGAGGAAAAATCTCCATGCAACGTCCGATCGCTCGCACGTTCCGTCTTGCCGGTTGCCTCGTCGGCGCGCTCCTGCTCGCCGGCTCGGTCTCCGCGCAGTCCCTCCGCCCCGGCATGGGCGCCCTCATCTACTCCGGCGGCACAACCTTCCGCGTCTGGGCCCCGAACGCGACGGCGGTTTCCGTCGCGGGCACGTTCAATTCATTCTCCACCACCGCCAACCCGCTGGTGAGCGAGGGCAACGGCAACTGGTCCGCCGACGTCTCGGGCGCCGGCAACGGGCACGAGTACAAGTTCTACATTACCAACGGAGCGACCTCGTACTGGCGCAAAGATCCCCGCGCACGCGGCGTCACGAACAGCGCGGGAAACTCGGTAATCCGCAACAGTTCTTACGCCTGGTCCGACTACGGCGTGAGCACCACCCTCTTTTCCGACGGCTTTGAATCGGGTACATGGGGCTCGAACTGGGCGCTCTCCGGCTCGGGGCCGTACCGCATCGGTTTTTCCACCACCTACAAGGCGGCAGGAACGCGGGGCGTCACCTTCGACAGTTCGGTCAACGGCACGTTCGCAACCGGGCAGCTCACGCTCACGCTCAACTGCACCAATTACGACGAGCTGATGCTCACGTACAAGATCCGCAATGTGGGCGATGAAACCCAGACCCAGGACGGCGTCTATATCTCGAACAACGGCACGACCTGGACGAAGGCGATGGGGTTCCCCTCCATCAGCGCTTCGTATTCCACGTACACGGTCAACCTCTCGCAGACCGCCATCGCGGCGGGCTACACGCCGGGGTCCGCGTTCAAGATCCGCTGGCAGCAGTATGACGATGCGCCGCTCTCGACCGACGGCGTCGCGATCGACGATGTCTCGGTGACCGGCAAGCCCAAGACCAACTTCACGCCCCCGAACTGGAACGAGATGGTCATCTACGAGATGCACATCGGCACGTTCAACGACACGGCCGGCGGTACTCCCGGAACATTCACGACGGCGATCTCGAAGCTCAACCAGTTGCAGGCGCTCGGCATCAACGCGATCGAGGTGCTGCCCATCAACGAATTCGCCGGCGATTTCTCCTGGGGGTACAACCCCTCCGATCCCGACGCGATCGAGTCCATCTACGGGGGCATGGCCGGGTACAAAGCCTTTGTCGATGCCTGCCACCAGCGCGGCATCGCGGTGATCCAGGATGTCGTTCACAACCACTATGGCCCGAGCGACCTCGGCATGTGGCAGCTTGACGGCTGGAACATCGGGGGCAAGGGCGGCATCTACTTCTATCAGGACTACCGCTCCAGCACCCCCTGGGGCGACACGCGTCCGGATTACGGCCGCGGCGAAGTC
The DNA here is from genome assembly GCA_018242645.1 of Planctomycetota bacterium. Taxonomy (GTDB): domain Bacteria; phylum Planctomycetota; class Phycisphaerae; order Phycisphaerales; family UBA1924; genus JAFEBO01. Next base: position 11,681 of record JAFEBN010000055.1, read on the forward strand.
CGTTCCTACATCCGTGACAGCGTCCTCTCCTGGCTCCAGGAATACCGCATCGACGGCCTCCGCTGGGATTCGACCTGCAACATCCGCAATACCAGCAACGGCACCGGCACCGACATCCCCGAGGGCTGGAGCCTGATGCAGTACTGCAACAACGAGATCGACGTGCAGAACGCCGGCAAGATCTCGATCGCTGAAGACCTCCAGAACAACGACTGGCTGACCAAGACCACCGGCGCGGGCGGCGCCGGCTTCGACAGCCAGTGGGACGCGGCATTTGTGCACCCGATCCGCGACGCCGTGATCAACGCCAGCGACGCCGGCCGCAGCATGACTTCGGTCCGCGATGCGCTCACCCACAACTACAACGGCAGCCAGACCCAGCGCGTCATCTACACCGAAAGCCACGACGAAGTGGCGAACGGTCACTCACGCGTCCCCGAGGAAATCTGGCCCGGCAACGCGTCTTCGTGGGCGAGCAAGAAGCGCTCAACGCTCGGCGCCGCGATGGCACTCACCGCTCCCGGCATCCCCATGATCTTCCAGGGTCAGGAAGTCCTCGAGGACGGCTTCTTCGCCGACACCGACCCCGTCGACTGGACCAAGGCCACGACCTACGCCGGGATCCAGACTATGTATCGCGACATGATCCGCCTCCGCCGCAACTGGTTCGACACCACCCGGGGCCTGCGAGGCAACAACATCAACGTTCATCACGTCAACGACACCAACAAGGTCATCGCGTACCACCGCTGGCAGAACGGCGGCGCCAAGGACGACGTCATCATTGTCGCCAATTACGCCAACACCAGCTACGCGAGCTACAACCTCGGCTTCCCCCGCGCCGGCACCTGGAAGGTCCGCTTCAACAGCGACTGGAACGGCTACAGCGCGGACTTCGCCAACACCAACAGCTACGACACCACCGCCAACGCCGGCGCCAAGGACGGCATGAACTACAACGGCAACATCGGCATCGGCCCCTACACCGTCATCATTCTCTCGCAGGACAACTGACCATTCACTCGGCGTTGCTCAGCGGCGGCGCCGAGAATTCACGCTCGGGGCGCGAGCTTCAGTCTGTACCGCCTGTGCGGACCAGGGCCGCCCGAATAACGGAAACACACCCCCGTCGGCGTCGAGCGGGTCGCTTCCTCGCGGCCTTGGGGCATGTTCCATCTGTCGCGGGCCACCAAGGCGTCCGCGGCGGTCGGTCAAACTGAAGAGGGGGATTGAATGAAGATCAAGCTCGCGCTCGCCGCGGCCCTACTCGCGGCGCTTCCGCTCGCGGCAAACGCCGAAGTCGTCAACATCAACTTCGAAGACCTTCCCGCTCCCAGCCTCGTCACCAATCAATACGCTTCGCTCGGCGTTCAATTCTCGACATCGCCCACCGTCGATCTTCGGGGCGGATACCACGATTCGGTCGAGATCATCAACTACGGCGGTCTCGGTTCTTTCGGCTCCCGGGCCGCGTCGCTCTGGTCGAGCCCGATCACACTCACCTTTGATTCCGATGTCAGCAATTTCTCGGTGCTCATGAACGACACCGAACGGGGGACGCTTCTCGGAAGTGTGCGTGCCTACGACGCCTCCGGCCACCTCATCGCCATGGTCAACGACATGACCGGCGCGTACAACACCGCGTGGTTCTATCAGAACACCCTGCGGATCCAGGCCGGCGGCATCCGGTCGATCGAGCTCTCCGCAGACTCCGACGGGGCGGTTTTCGACAACATTTCGTTTACACGGGTCCCCGCGCCCGGGACGGCGGCGCTGCTACCGGTTGCTCTGCTCGGCCTCGGCCGACGCAAGCGACTTTGAAAGCAAAGAAAGAGGTTTTCTTCCCGGGGCTGCTGACGACGGCGCCGCCGTGTTGACAAGCTGAGGCTCGATCATCGCCGCGGGCAGCGGATCGAGCCGGGAACGCAGCGGGACGGGCGCGCTCATGAAGCGCCGCTCCACGAACAGGTGGAACAGAAGTCCAACCAGCACAGTCGCGACAAGGCACGCGGGTATCGTGACCAGCAGCGTGAACAGGAACGAGCCGCCCCAGTTGTGAAACATCGCCGTCGCGATCGGTTTCACGACGGTCCAGTGCACCAGATAAATGCTGTAGCACATGACTCCGCACACGGCGAGCGGGCGCAGGATTCGCATGGACGCCATCTGCTGATCCCATCGGTGCAGGAGCAGGATGATCCACGCGAAGCCGAACGCCAGCAGCCATTCCTGCTCGATGCCGGCAGTACGCTGCAAAAAGACGGAAGGATTCCGGAGAGACCACGCGAGCCCGAGAAAGAGAAACGCGCGGACGGCGAGCCAGGTGATCCGATCCGCCCGCACCTGGTCGTAGAACACGGCGAAGCCCGCGGCAAAGAACAGCCAGCGGCCATCAAAGAAAGAACCGGAGTTGATGTTGGGCGATCCGAGGAACCAGCGGGCAGCGATGATCAGCGTCGTGCCCACCAAAAGCGGCAGCAGGCGCGTTCCCGCCATGAGAAGAAAAATGCCCACGACGAAGTAAAACTGTTCCTCGTAGCACAGCGTCCACGCGTGGACGAGAAACATGTTCTTCCATTCGAAAGGCCGCCCCGTCACGTGGCCGAGCCATGTTTCTGTCAACGAGAGGTTGCCGAACCAGTGGATCGGCGCGATCTCGGTCGGATACGTAATCGCCGGGGGCGTCTGGGTGTAGATGCCCGGGAACAAACGCTCGGCCGTCATGACAATGAGGATGGTGGCCGCGACTCAGAACCAGTAGGGGGGGAAGATGCGCCGGAATCGTTTGCGAAAGAAAGAGAAGGACGCAGTTCCCTTTCGGGCCGTGATGTCCGCGGATGCCGCGATGCAGTAGCCGCTGATGACAAAAAAAAGCGGGACGCCTCCCCAGCAGTAAGCGAGGAAGAAACGGATGATCCGCTCGGGCCAGGACGCGTCTGCGGCCGCGGGGGCCATGTACGACGAGGCGTGCCCGGCGGCGACGGTGAGACAGGCGACGCCCCGCCAGATGTCGAGCGACTCGTACCGCCGCGCCCGAGGAGGCAGGGTGTCGGAGTTGGGTTGCGCGCCGGTCATCCGGTGGAGGGTAACAGGCTCCGTTCGGGGCCGTGGGAAAGGAATTGGTCGGTTTTCAGCGAAGTTTCACCCGCGTCACGCCCGCGCGGAGCAACGTAGATCGACGCCGCACAGAGCGGCGGAGCGCGGCCCGGGCCTTTGTCCATGTCGGCCGAAGCGCCCGCACCGCAAGACGGAGAATTGACCATGCAGTCTTCCAGGTCGAACAGTCGTTCGTCGAACCGGGGGTCTTCAGGCAGCCGCAGCTCGAACCGGGGCGGGAGCAACAGCCGCAGCAGCAGGAAGTCGTCGCGCGGGAACAGCCGCTCGAGCAACCGCTCCAGCAGCCGCTGAAGCACGCCGGACGTGAAAGGAGTTCACACCATGGCTGAGAAGAACAACAAGCCCAAGGGCAATAACGCTGGTGGCAACACCGGGACCAAGCAGAACGAGGGCACGGACACCTCGCGCACCGCTTCCAACAAGAGCGGACAGGACAAAAGCGGCCAGAACAAGGCCGGCGATCAGGGCGGCAACGCTCCGGGTCGTCAGAAGTAAACCGCCGGTGTCGTGTGGGGCGGCGGTGGGGGTGCGGGTCTTG
>JAFEBN010000056.1 GCA_018242645.1 Planctomycetota bacterium
CCTGCCCCTGCGACCTCAACCACGACACCCTCGTCGACGACTCCGACTTCACCATCTTCCTCGCCGCGTACAACATCCTCGACTGCGCCGATCCCTCCATGGCCGCGGGCTGCCCTTCCGACTTCACGCACGACGGCCTCGTCGAAGATGCGGATTTCTCGCTCTTTGTCATGGCTTACAACGAGCTGATCTGCCCCTAAAAGCTCAGGCCCCCGCTCGCTTGGTGTACGCTTGACGCGATGCACACCCGGCAGCGCCAAGCCCGGCCCGACCACGGCACCTTCGCCGATGCGCTGCTCGCGTCGCTCGCGCGCCGGAAGCCCCTGCTCGATCGCAAGCAGACCCAGGCGTTCCGCGTGCTCTCCGCCGAAGCCGACGGCTTCCCCGGCGTCTTTGTCGATGTCTACGGCCCCGGCGCGGTGCTCATCGCCTACGAAGGTCGCGCGCCCCGCTCGTTCGATCCCGCCGCCGAGGCCCGCAACACGCTCCAGGTCCTCGGACCGCTCGGCGTTCGCGCCGTCTACTTCAAGCCCTTCGCGAAAGACCGCTCCAAGATGGGTGGCGAACTGCCCCCCGTCGTCACCGATCGCGCGCCCGCCGCCGGAGAACCCCAGCCGGATTTTCTGCTCATTCGCGAGCACGACTGGAAACTCGAAATCCGTCTCTACGACGGTCTCTCCACCGGACTCTTCCTCGACCAGCGGGAAAATCGGCGCTTCGTCGCCGACTGGGTCCACCAGCGCACCAAAGCCAGGGGCAAATCACCCACTGTTCTCAACACCTTTGCCTACACCTGCGCCTTCTCCGTCGCCGCCGCCCGCGCCGGCGCGACCACCGCAAGCGTCGATGTCTCGCCCCGCTATCTCGACTGGGGAAAGCGCAACTTCGCACACAACGGCCTCGATCCAACCCCGCACCGCTTCGCCCGGATGGACACGTTCGAGTTCCTCGCGTACGCCGGGCGCAAGGGTCTCACCTTCGACCTCATCATCCTCGACCCGCCGAGCTTCGCCTCTGGGAACAAGAAGAAAGGCATCCGACCTTGGAGTTCGGTCGCCGATTACAGCCGCCTGGTCCGCGAGGCCGCCGCGCTGCTCGAACCCCAGGGCGTGCTCTTCGCCTCAACCAACACCCAGGAACTCTGCCGACCCGGTCGACTGGAGCACGAGATTGTCCAAGGGCTTGGACGCACACCCCGCTGGCTACGATTGCCCGAAATGCCGCTCGACTTCGCCAGAGATCGTGAACGCTTCAGCGCCAGGGCCTTTGTGGTATAGCCCGCGCCCATCTCTCGCTTGCTTCCGTCGAGCGTTCCCTGTCTTCTCCAATCGATTCCACCCGCCGCCACGCCGCGGCAGACTGCGCAGCACGCCATGAACTCCGCCACACTCCCCCGCCGCACATTCGCGATCATCTCGCACCCCGACGCCGGCAAAACCACGCTGACCGAGAAGCTCCTCCTCTACGGCGGCGCCGTCCAGCTTGCCGGCTCGGTCACCAGCCGAAAGAACCAGCGCGCTACCGCAAGCGACTGGATGGAACTCGAAAAGCAGCGCGGCATTTCCATCTCCTCCACCGTCCTGCAGTTTGACTACAACGGCTACCGCATCAACCTGCTCGACACGCCCGGCCACAAGGACTTCTCCGAAGATACCTATCGCGTGCTCACCGCCGTCGACGCCGCCGTCATGGTCATCGACGCCGGCAAGGGCATCGAACCCCAGACCCGCAAGCTCTTCGAAGTCTGCCGGCGCCGGGGCGTGCCCATCTTCACCTTCATGAACAAGTGCGACCGCCCGACCCGCGACCCGCTCGAGCTCCTCGACGAACTCGAAAAGGTCCTCGGCATCGGCGCCTTCCCCGTCAACTGGCCTTTGGGCACCGGCCCGAACTTCCGGGGGGTCTACGACCGCCTGACCAAGAAGGTCCACCTGTTCGAGCGCTCGGTGCACGGCGCCTACGTCGCGCCCGTCGAGGTCATGGGCATCGACGACCCCGCCGTCAAAGAAAAGATGGACGAAGCGGTCTACAACGAATCGCGCGAGCAGATCGAGATGCTCCAGGGCGCCGGCGAAACCTATGACCAGGAACGCGTCCTCGCCGGCACCGTCACACCCGTCTACTTCGGCAGCGCCATGAACAACTTCGGCGTGCAGCTCCTGCTCGACGGCTTCGTCGAGCACTCCGCCGATCCCGCCCCACGCCGCGTCAGCACCCCGGAAGGCGAACGCTGGATCAAGCCCGAAGACCCCGTCTTCAGCGGCTTTGTCTTCAAGATCCAGGCCAACATGGACCCCAAGCACCGCGACCGCATCGCGTTCGTGCGCATCGTCTCGGGCGCCTTCAACCGCGAGATGACCGTGATCCACGCCCAAAGCGGCAAGCGCATCCGCCTTTCCAACGCCCAGAAACTCTTCGGCCAGGAACGCGAAACCGTCGACGAAGGCCGCGCTGGCGACGTCGTCGGCATCCTCGGCCACGACATCCTCCGCATCGGCGACACGCTCACCGAAGACAAGTCCATCGTCTATAACGAAATCCCCCGCTTCACGCCCGAGACCTTCGCCTACCTGCACAACCCCCAGCCCGGCAACTCCAAGAAGTTCCGCCTCGGCTTCGACCAGTTGCTGCAGGAAGGCGTGATCCAGGTGCTCTACGTCGGCGCCGGCCAGGTGAAGACGCCGCTCCTCGCCGCGGTGGGCCCGCTGCAGTTCGAAGTCGTGCAGTACCGCCTCAAATCCGAGTACGGCGCGGAGTCAAGGCTCGAGATGACCCGCTGGGCCATCATGCGCTGGTGGCGCAAGCCGGGCGCGGATCCGGATTTCATCCCGGACCTCCCCTCCGATACCACGCTCGCCACCGATTGGCAGGGCCGCAACGTCGTGCTCTTCGCCGACGAGTGGGGCATCCGCCATTTCACCAAGCGCCATCCCGATATCGAGCTCTCCGCCACCGAAGACTTCGCACCCGCCCCCGCGCCCGCGGCCGGTTGATTCCCGCGCCACGCGCCGCTGCTACTTCGGCGCGTTCTTCAGCTCGTTCATCTGGCGATACCGCTCGCGGTACTTCTCGTACAGCTTCGTCTGCTTGTTGGACAGGTCGAGGCGCTTGCCGACAATGAACGCGTCGGTGATCTGCGTCGAGACCTCGATGGGCGACCCCGTCGTCACGATGAGCGTCGCGTCCTTGCCCTTTTCCAGCGAGCCCAAGCGCCCCGAAACACCCAGGATCTCCGCCGCCGACAGCGTCACCGCCCGGATCGCATCGTCCTGCGAGAGCCCGTGCGCCGTCGCCATGCCCGCGGCATACGGCGTGTTCCGCTCGTGCGGCGTCTCCTCACCGCTCGCGATGCAGAACGGGATCCCCGCGTCTTTCAATTTCGCCGGCAGCGCAAACGATTCGTTGTACGCGGAGTCGTCACGCTTGGGAAACCGCTGCGTCCCCAGGACGATGACCGAGACGTTGTTCTGCTTCAGCAAATCCGCACACAGCGGCGCATCCATCCCGCCCACGATCACCACCCGCAACTTCGCCGAAGCCGCCCAAGTCACCGCCGCCGTGATCTGGTCGTAATCGTTCGCGACAATGAACACCGGCCATTGACGCGTCAGCCCCATCATCCCCTTGGCCGGCGGCACACTGATCACGCCCCGCATCGCGTCCCAGCGCAGGTCGTTCGGCGTCCTGGGATTCTCCCGCCTCGCCTCGAAATACGAAAGAGCGGTCGAGAACGCGCCCTCGATCGCATCCACGGCCTTGCGCACCTGCTTTTTCTGCTCGGCTTCCGAAGTCCGCATCCACCACGAACTCACGGGACGCATGTTGGGCCACTCGACCGCCATGCCGATCGACGGCTCCACCGCCATGTCCTCCCACGTCCAGCCCTCGAGCTGGATCACCGCGGGCTGGCCCGGGATTAGGCCGTTTTTGGGAAACACGCCCGCCACCAGAACGCCGTTTGCACGCGTCACGGGAAGCAGCGTCGAGTCCGGGTTGACCGCCGTGATCGCACGCACTTCCGGCGTGATGGCGCCCGTCTCGTGGTAATCGCGCGTCGCCTCGACCATCCCGATCTCATCCAGCCCCAGCTGCGTGTAGGGCGCGATCATGCCCGGGTACACGTGCTTCCCCGTCGCATCGATCTCCACCGGGCCCGGTGATTGCCAGCTCGCCGTGCGCTCGATGTTCGCAAAGTCCGCGGCAGTGAACACGCCCTCGATCTTCCCCTTGGAGAGCCAGATCACCGAGTCGGGGATCGCCGGCCCGCTGATCGGGTGCGCCGTCGCGTGCCGGATGATCACCGGCAGGTCCTGAGGCGGCGACTTCACCGTCAGATCCTGGCCCCACGCCGTGCTGGCCGCACAGGCGCACAAGCACGCCGCCCCGATCGCGCTCGACTTCTTCAACGTGTTGAGTTTCAGCATTTGTATCTCGCTCGAACCAACCATGATCATTCTGTGTGTGCCGCGTGTCGTGATGCCCGATGCGCCGGATCAGGATCCGCTGTGGATCAAGCCGCAGCCGCAATCGCCCGGCATGTTCGAATCCAGGCTCCCGCGCCGGTTCAGCATGTCGAGCATGACCCGCTCGCGCAGCATCGACGCATCGTCGATATCGCCGTCGCCCCCGCCGCTCTCGCCCCCACCGGCCGATCGGCCCGGACCTTCCTTCTTGATCTTCTGCACGATGCGCTGGCGATGGTCGCTGTTCTGCTTCCGCAGCTTCGCATCCATGTCGAGCGAGAACATCTCCCGTCCGTCGATATACACCCGCTCCGCGTGCGACGCGACCGAGAGCGGATCGCCCGACCAGATCACCACGTCCGCTTCCTTACCGACCTCCAGGCTGCCCACCCGGTCTTCCAGCCCCAGCTGGATCGCCGGATTGATCGTGACGAACTTGAATGCTTCTTCCGGGCTCAGGCCTCCGTACTTCACCGCCTTGGCCGCCTCAAGGTTCATGCGACGCGCCATCTCGTCCGAGTCCGAGTTGTAACTGACGACCACACCCACGTCGTGCATCAGCGTTGGTCCCTGCGCGATCGCGTCCTGCACCTCGACCTTGTAATTCCACCAGTCCGCGAAGGCGCTGGCGCCCCGGGCGTTGTCGCGCACATCCGTCGCAACCTTGTACCCCTCCAGGATGTGCTGCCAGGTCCCCAGCTTGAAGCCGAACTCCTTGCAGATCTGCGCCAGTTCCAGCAGTTCATCCTGCCGGTAGCTGTGGCAGTGCACCAGCCGCGTGCCGTCGAGCACCTCGGCCAGCGCCTCCAGCTCCAGATCGCGCCGTGGCGGGAGCGCACCCGCCTCACGCTTTCCCGCCGCCCAGTCCTTCCACGATTGCTCGTAAGCCCGCGCCGCCGTCAGCCGATCCCGGATCAGCGTCGCCACGCCCATGCGCGACTGCGGATAGCGCGCCCGCCCCGTGCCGTTCACGCCGCGCGGGTTCTCGCCCAGCGCCCACTTCACGCCCGGAAGCACCTTGTCCTTCTTGGCCGCTCCGGGCGCAAACGGATTCGCGTCGTCGTACGTCGCCGCCCCCGCAAAGTGCATCTCGTCCGGCAGCGCCACGCCCCAGCGGAGCTTGTTCACCGCGTTCTGGCCGCCGATCGCGTTCGCCGAACCGTGCAGGTTGTTCACCGTCGTCACGCCGCCCGCGAGCTGGCGATACCAGTTGATCGAATCCGGATCCAGCACATCCTGGATGCGCACCTCCGAAGTGATCGCCTGCCCACCCTCGTTCACACCCCGAGAGATCCCGGTATGACTGTGGCAGTCGATGATGCCAGGCGTCACGTGCTTGCCCGCCGCGTCGATCACAACCGCGCCTTCCACCGTGGGCGCACTTCCCGTACCCACCGCCTGGATCTTCCCGTCCTTGAGCACCACGTAGCCGCTCTTGAGGATGCCGTCCTTCGAACTCGTCCACACCGTTGCATTGGCGATCACAACCACCCCCGGTGCGGCCCCGAATGCCGCACGATCTTCCCGCGCGTACGGACCAAAGGGATAGCCGATCATTTCCGGAAGTTCGGCCATGACCTCGGGATCGCCGGCCACCTTGACCACGCGAACAGTGTGCGTCGACCCATCGGGGATGATCATCGATCCCGCCAGCCCGTCACCCTGCGGTTTCAATTCCACTTTCACCAATCGATCCGACAGCGTGGTACGCGTCGGATCGGTCATCTTCGCCATGTCGCACGTGTACGTGAGCACGCCATCTTTCATCAACGGCTCGTCCGCGCGCAGCGCTGAAGCGCCCTGCCGGAGCGTGACCGTTCCATCTTTCTTCACGTACACATATGAACGCTCGCCGCTCTTCGCCTGCCCGTCGATTTCCGCCACCACATAACAGCCCACGAAGTTGGGGCCCTTGGCTTCAACAGCCTTCGCTTCCGGCGGGCGCCGAACCGCCTTCCACCGCAGCGTATCGCCCGTCGAAGTCAGCGCGACGCCTTCCATCTGGTCACCCGCCGGCGCAATCGCGCCCGAGGCCGTGAAGATGCCCTCTTTCCCAAACGGCTTGTGCTCGAAGCTGTACGACAGACGCCGTGCATCGACTGCCACACCTCTGGGTTTCACCGTCGCGACTTTCGCCTCGCCCTTGTCGTTCTTTTGTTCCGTAAACGTCTTGGTGATCGTCAGCTCGCCCGTGTCGGTGAATGTCAGCGTGATCGTTCCGTCCATCGGCTTGTCGAGCGTCACATCCCACACGCCCGCAAGCTGCGACGCGCCCGCGTTGCCGATCTCGTACCGCTCGCCATCGACATACACCTCGCGGATCTCCGCGCGCCGCGAGCGCCCAGCCCCCCCATCACCCCCACCGCCACCCCCACCCCCACCTTCCCCGCCCGACCCGCCCCGCCGACGGCGCGGACGATCGCCCTCCGCCGGCGATTCGGGCTTATCCGCCTTCTCCGCGTTCTTGTCGTCCTTGGCGTCCGGCTTCTTTTCTTTGTTTTCCGCGGGCTCGTCCTGCTGCAGTGCGAACAGATCACCCGAAGCGACCACGAAACTGGCCGCCTTCCCCTGCTCGATCGTGCCGAGCGTCTTCTCAACGCCCAGGATCGCCGCGGGCTCCGTGGTCAGCATCGCCAGCGCCGCATCGGGCGCCAGCCCGAAACGAAGCGCCTTTTCCAGATTCGCGCGGAACTGGGACTTGGAGCGCAGATCGGCCGTGGTGAGCGCAACCTTCAGGCCCTTTTCGTGCAGCCGCCGCGCGTTGCTCGGGGCCTGCTCCCAGTTCATCATCTCCCGCAGCCCGGCACTCTCCGTCGCGCCCACCGTCCCCACATCCGGAGACTTCGGGAAGGCAAGGGGCACGATCAGCGGGATCGGCGCATCGCCGCCCAGCGACTGCGCGATCGCATCGAGACGACGGAACTCCAAACCGCTGCCCTTGATCACGGCCGGGCGCTTGAACTCCCGCGCGATGCGTGCCGCACGGATCACCTCAAGGTCATCGGTCACGTCAAAGTAGAGCGGTGCACCGCGATCCGTCAGGCTGTCGATCGCACACGGCGCCACCGCGAAGTTCTGCTTGCGGGTTGATTCAAGCCAGTCCGCATCACTCAACGTCTGACGGATCAGCGCGATCGCGCCCATCTCGGATGTCGGATAGCTCGGCCAACGTTCCGGATCGTCCCCGCCCGCACCCGGACCACCCCCGCCCCCCCCACCACCCCCACCCCGTCCCCCGGTTTCAAAGGCCAGCGCGTGGAACGCGTCGTCGCGATACACCGGCGGACGATTCGCGCTCGCGCCCTCCGGCTTCTTTTGAAGACTGACCACCGCGCCCCGACCGCGGAAAAGCCCGCCGGGCGAAGACCGCACCGGCGCCGACTCCTCGAAGTCGTCGTCGTTCGGCGAGATCATCGGCCCTCGCCCGCTCGACGGGTTCACCGGCACCAGTGCCGCGGCAACAAATCCCTGCGCCCGCAGCGCCTCCGCATCGCGATCGGCCAGCCCCGTCCCGTCCGTCGCGCGCCGCTGAGGGACGACTTTCGCGCTCCAGTGAGCACCCGGCGCGTTGATGTCGGGCATCGGGGTCGACACCGTCACGAACGCATCGATAAAGCCGGGATAGATGTGCAGGCCCGTGCAGTCTCGCACCACGGGTCCGATCGGCGTCGGAGCCGGCTTGTCGCCCTCCGGCAGAAGAATCGCGACGATCTTGCCGTCGCGCACCACCAGCGTCGCGTGCTCAACCACCTTGCCGGGCTGCAAGTGGATCGTGGCGTTGGAAAACGCCTGCCAGCCCGGATCGGTCCGGCGCATGCCGTTGGCCGGTCCCGCAAGAGGATTCGCCGGATCGGGGGAGATCTGCGCCTGGCCAAAGCACTGGCCCGCGAGCGCAAGCGTCGCGACGAGAATGGAAGAACGACGAGCAGAGCGGGAAAGGGTCATGGAGCGAGTCTACGGAAAAATCGGAACGAGGTTGCCGCGTCGAGACGGGGATCGGCCGTCGTACCATGGCCCGGGTTCCATGACACCACCAGTTCAGGAGTTTTGTGTATGGCGGGCGCGAAGTTATTGACGGGAAATGCGGTCGTCGGCCAGTCGGGCGGTCCCACCGCGGTCATCAACCAGTCGCTGGTCGGCGTGGTCGAAGGCCTTCGGGCCGGCCTCAAGGCCACCGGCAATGTCCAGAAAATCCTGGGCATGCGCCACGGCGTCAACGGCCTGACCAAGGGCGACCTCGTTGACCTCACCGAGATCCCGCAGGACAAGCTCGAGCGCGTCGCCAACACCCCGTCGGCGTCGCTGGGCAGCAGCCGCGACAAGCCCGACAAGGACTATTGCGCCCGCATCCTCAAGTCGTGCGAGCAGCACGGCATCCGCTACTTCTTCTATATCGGCGGCAACGACAGCTCCGACACCTGCCGGATCGTCAACGAACTCGCGCGGGCCGCGAGCTACGAGCTCCGCTGCTTCCACGTTCCCAAGACCGTGGACAACGACTTGCCCGTCAACGACCACACGCCCGGTTTCCCCAGCGCCGCCCGCTTCGTGGCCATGGCCTTCGCCGCCGACAGCCTCGACAACCGCAGCCTGCCCGGCATCAAGATCAACGTCATCATGGGACGACATGCCGGCTTTCTCACCGCGGCCAGCGCACTCGCCCGGGGCATCGGCGGCGATCCCAACGACGGACCGCACCTCATCTACGTCCCCGAAGTCGCCTTCGACACCGAGCAATTCATCGCCGATGTCGAAAAGATCTACAGCAAAATCGGCCGCTGCCAGATCGCCGTGAGCGAAGGCATCCAGGACGCCAAGGGCGAAGCCATCGGCGCCAAGCTCATCAAGGGCGGGCAGACCGACAGCCACGGCAACGTGCAGCTCTCCGGCTCGGGCGCGCTCGGCGACCAGCTCAGCGATCTCGTCAAGAGCCGCATCAAGACCAAGGACGGCAAACCCGCCCGCGTCCGCGCCGACACCTTCGGTTACCTCCAGCGGTGCTGGCCCGACGCCAGCACCGTGGACAAGCAGGAAGCGCGCGAAGCCGGACGCGTGGCTGCCCGCGCCGCGGCGGCGGGCGAACTCGACGGTTCGATCGCCCTCATCCGCGCACCCGGCAACCCCTACCGCTGCGAGTACAAGCGCATTGAGCTGAGCGACGTCGCCGCCAAAACCAAGCACATGCCCAAAGAGTTCCTCAAGGGCACCAACGATGTCAGCCAGGCGTTCATCGACTACTGCAAACCGCTCGTCGGCGCGCTGCCCGTCTTCGATCGCTTCTGAAAACAAAGCAGTTCCGATAAGAAACGCCCCGGTTTCCCGGGGCGTTTTTGTTCACGTTCGCCCGAGCCCCGTGGCGGCAAACCCCTCGACCGCCCGCGACTGCCGCAGTAGCCTTCGATCCCTGCGGTTCGTTGAGGAGAGACCTTCCATGCGCTACGTGATTGCATTCCTTGCTGTGTTGGCATCCACATCCGCACTCGCGGCTAACTGCCAGTGGTCCTATTTCGCCGACCTCAACTCCCTGCCCACCGGGCAGGGCTGGACCTTCGACGGAACGACGCTTGCCGGTGCATCCGCTGCGACCGGTGTGCTGGTATACGGCCCCGCAGGAACAGGCTCCACGACCTATTGGGATGCGGATGTTCCGCCCAACGCGATGGACTTCACCAAGTTTGATTGGAGCCTTGAGGCCGACGTGCGTCTCACGAACGCCTCGCACGGCAACGTCAGCGGTTACCGCCGCGGCGGATTCGTGCTCGCGCTGTCCGACAAGAACGGCCGCTGGATCATCGCCGACATCGGAAGTTCTCGGCTCAGCCTGCGAAACGACAACAACGGGACCGGCGATCCGCAGGTCAATGTCGATCTGTCGAGCGGGTTTCGTGTCGTGCGAGTCACGGCAGGCCCCACCGGCGGCCGCCTGTTCGTCGACGGCGTCCAGGTTCTCACGCTCCCTCTCGGCACGGGGTTGTCGCCCAACCGCGTCAATTTCGGCGACGGATCGATTCTCGCCAGCGCCGCCCTGACCGAAATCAAGCGGGTGGAACTCATCCCCGAAAAAGAGCCCTGTCCCGGCGACGTGAACTGCGATAAGTTCGTTGACGATCTGGACTTCCAGACTTTTGTGTACGGCTACAACCTCCTGGACTGCGCCGATCCGGCGATGACCCCCAACTGCCCGGCCGACCTCAACAGCGACGGCTTCGTCGACGATCTCGACTTCCAGCTCTTTGTGCAGATGTACAACGTTTTGGAGTGCTACCCGTCGTGACCGATTGATTCCGCTCGCAAGCTTGCTATCCTGAGACTGAGTCTCAATGAAGCGCGCGCATTCACCCGCCAGCGAAATCGATCAGCCCTCCCCGAGCCGGTGGAGCCGCTGGGGCAAACGCGCGGGGATGCTTGCGTTCCTCTTCTTTTTCGTGAAGGGCCTGGCGTGGCTGGTGGTGCCCGTCGCGCTCGCGGCGTGGTGGTCGCAGTAAAAGCACGAAGGCCCCGGCGAGCGACGCCGAGGCCCATCGTTGTGCACTCCCACCGTGTGCGTCGAAGCTACTTGCTGGGCTCGATCGACGGCTTGGCAGGGGCCTTGGCCTTGCGCGAGTAGGTCAGCTCCATCATTTTCCGTTCCTTGCCGTCCTTGCCGGTTTCGAAAAACTCGGAGACGTACAGGTCCGGGCCGCGGAAAGTGGTCACCTCGCGCGTCGCCTTCTTTTCGCCATCAGGCTCGGTGAACGTGCCGTTCCACGTAAACACGTTGCCGCCCTCGGAGCTGGCGCCGGTTGAGTTCCAAATCCCCGTGCTCATGGTGTCGATCCACGAGGCCTCGAACTGTTTGGTGTTGTTGTTGTAGCCCATCACCAGCCGGCCCTCGAAGGGCTGACCCATGATGGCACTGTTGTAGGTCATGAAAATGAAACGCCCGCCGAATTCAAGCTTGCTGACGGCGGTGCCGGTGGACTCCATGGGGGGCATGGACGGGTCCATCCACATTTTGGACTTGACCTCCCACTCGCCAACGTACTTGTGCAGCTGCTTGTGATGCTCGCCGGGCATCATGCCCTGCATCATCTGTTCCATCGCCTGCTGGTTGATCCCGTTGTTGTTCTGCGCCGGTGCATTCTGCGCCGGGACTTTGGTCGGAACTTTCCCGGGATCGACCGGAGCCTTCACGGGGTCGGGCGCCTGCTGGGGCTGCTCCACCGACGCCGATGCCCACGACAGACAGAACCCCGTCAGCGCCACCATCGAGAGGAACGATTTCTTCATGACCCGACTCCAAGCACGTTTTTTTCTTCGTTGCGACACCCGCGGCCCGCAACACACGCGGGGCCTTCACAATATGTCAGGTTTTTGGAAGGTAGTTTGGAGAATTTTCGGCATGCCGCGCAAATCCCGGTCGTGACAAGACTTGCGCTGAATCTATTTCGAGGCGGGCGCGGGGACGCGGTCCACGATCTCGAGACCAAAGGCATCGAGTCCGGGGAGGTCGCGCGCGGAGTTGGTGATCAGGCGCAGTTTCGAAAGCCCCAGGTCACGGAGGATCTGACCCCCGACGCCGAAGTCTCGCTGCGTGCGCGAGGCGTAGCCAGCGGTGGAGTGCGACTCCGGACCGAGCTTGAAAGCGTGGCGGGGCGTTTGGAGCAGCGCTTCGAGGTCTTCCTCGGGCTCATCGGGCATCTGGGTGCGCAGGTAGACGATGGCGCCGCGGCCTTCGCGGGCGATGAGGCGCAGCGACTCGCGGAGCACGTCACCACTGGATTGCGGGGTGCCGTTCACTTCCGCGAAGACGTCGCCGAGCAGGTGACGGCGGTGCATGCGAACGAGTGTCGGTTCGGCGGAGGGCGCGAAGCCGACGCCCCCCATCGCGAGCGCCAGGTGCGGGAGCGGATCGACGGCGGATTCGTAGGCGATGGCATCGAACTCGCCGAAAGCGGTGCGGAGCTTGCGCGCGGGGCCGAGACGCCTGACCAGGCTGCCGTCCGCGAGTCGGTGCGCGATGAGCTGCGCGACGCTGCACATCTTGAAGTTGTGCTTCTTGCAGAAGCGCTCGAGATCGGGGACTCGGGCCATTTCGCCGTCGTCTCGCATGATCTCGATGATGACGGCGGCGGGGTTGAGCCCCGCGAGGCGGCAGAGATCGATCGAGCCCTCGGTCTGACCGGTGCGGACGAGCACGCCACCTTCGCGTGAGCGGAGCGGGTTGATGTGGCCCGGGCGAACGAAGTCGTCGGGGCTCGTGCTCGGATCGATCATCATCTGGATGCAGCGGGCGCGCTCGCGCGCCGAGACCCCGGTGGTGAAGCCGTGCCTGGGATGACCGTCGATGGACACGGTGAAGGCGGTGCCGCGGCTCGAGGTGTTGCTCTGCGACTGCGGGTGCAAATCAAGGCGATCGCAATCGGCTTCGGTGAGAGAGAGGCAGAGATAACCCCGCGCCTCGGTCAACATGAACGTGATGTTCTCCGGCGTGGCGAACTGGGCGGGCAGGACGAGATCGCCCTCGTTCTCGCGGTCTTCGTCATCGGTCAGCACGACCATCTTGCCGGCGCGGAGGTCGTCGAGGATTTCGGGGATGGGGGAAAACATTTCGGGAATTGTTGCCGCGGGACGGGCCTGGTGCGCAGTAATCTGCGGCGATGAGACGCCCGTACCCGCCTGTGGCGTGTTTTCGCTGCGGCTATTCCTTCGCGGGCTTACGAGGTATCGCGTGCTGCCCGGAGTGCGGGCTGTCTTTTGACGAATCGAACAGGCAAACACTGATTCTTCTTGCCGCTTTCGCTCCCCCGAGCCCCTGCTTGTCGCTTCTGCGGGTGGTCGCGGTATCTTCGGGATTGGCCGCGGCGGTGCTCTTTGGCGGGTCTTTGGCGGGGATGTTTGAATCGAGGCAGTTCACGGGCGGTTCCGGAATCGGATCGAACCCGGCGAGCGCAGCGCTCTGCCTGGTGATCGCGGGGTGCTTCTTGGCGACTCGCGTGTGCTGGTTGATTCTCAGCCGGCGACTGGCCTGGTGGCTTGCGATTGACGGGATGTCGCCAATGACCACTTTCGCGACCGGACGCGTCCTTGTCGCGATCTTCATGCTGCCTTCGATGTTCTTTCCCGCGATGATGCCTTTCACGATCCTTCTGGGGGTTCCGTTGTCGGCCACCGGTGCGTTCTTCGAGCAGGTGGTGCTCGGTCGATCGCTGGCCGTGGCGGGGCGCCCCGCGTTGTCCTTCTGGCCGGGTCTTGCCGGAGCAACGGGGGTGTTTTTATGGCTTGGGTTGGGCTGCCTCGGGCCGTTCGTGATTGCGGCCAGCTTCTTTCTGGACGGGCTCGCGGCGGGGATCGTGATTTGGACGGTGACCAAGGCGCTTGAACCGGCGCTCTCGATGGACAACGAGCCTCCGGAGAGCGGTTGAAAGCGGCGTTGGGCGAATCCCAGTAACAGGTCATGCCCGACGCCCTCTCCATGTCGCTGCGCGTCGCCACGAGCCCGATATGGGTGCTGTGGCGGGGTTATCTCATGCTCTGGTGGGCGTTTGACGACTCCTCGGAGCGTGCGGCTTCGCGGCTGAGCGCCAAGACAACGGCTGCGGCGGACGTGCCTCCGCCGAGGTTTGTGGAAGGCGGGGACAGCGGGCAAGCGAGTTCGTTTGAATTGACGGATTCGCGCCCGCCGCGGAAGACGTTGCCGCCGCCGATGCCGGTCCCGACGGGGCTGCTGCGGGGCGGGTTTGCGGGGTCGATGGTTTTGTGCTCGTTCTTTGCGATGTTCACGGGCGGGCTTGCCGCGAGCGGCGCGATGTCGGGGATGCGTGCGACGGCGCTGTGGGCGTGGGGCTGCTCCATCATCGTGTGCTCGAGCGTCCTGCTGGTTCGGCGGGTAGCGCGCAAGCGCTGGGAACGGCCGAAGGGGCCGGTCGCGCGGATGAAAGATGCGTGCGTCGGCGCCGCAAAGGGTGCGTGCGCCAGCGTGCGGGAGCGGGTGGCTTCCATCGGCTCGCTTGGCAAGAAAGACATTCCGCAAGCTCCGGTCGAACAGCCTGCAGTTCAGGCGAAACCGGAGAGTGCGTACGGCGCCGCGGCGTTCCGCAGCGCCGTCAAGAGCTTGGTGCCTGCGGTCGCGCGAGGGGCGCGAGGTGTTCTCCACCCCTTGCGCGATCGCGCTTCGAAAGGCTTTGCGTGGGCGGCGGAGAAGAGCCGGGTGGGATCAAAGGCGGCATGAGCCGCGCGAAGATCAACAGAAGTTCATTTCAGCCGCCGCGCTCGAGTCTTTTCTTGATTTCAGGTTGATTCGCTATCGTGCGGCATGGACATGACTGCCGAGCGCTGGTCGTATCTGACGAATTATCTGCGCGAAGTTTTTGCCCGTGAGGATGCGGTGCTGGGCGGCGTGATGGCGCGCGCGGAAAAGGCGGGTGTGCCGCGGATCGAGGTGAGCCCGGAGACGGGGAAGTTTCTGGAGGTGGTCGCGTCGATCGCGGGGCGGGGCGGGCCGGCGAAGCTGGCGCTCGAGTTCGGGACGCTGGCGGGGTACTCCGGCGTGTGGATCGCCCGCGGGATGGCGAGCGACGGGAAGCTGATCACGATCGAGACGAGCACGGTGCACGCGGAACAGGCGGCGGAGACGTTCCGACAATGCGGACTTTCGGAGCGGATCTCGATCCGTCAGGGACGCGTGCTGGAAGTGCTGCCGAAGATCGGCAGGGAGATCGGGAACGAGAGCGTGGACCTGGTGTTTATCGACGCGCTGAAGAGCGAGTATCCGAAGTATCTCGAGGCCGTGCTGCCCCTGGTGCGGCCGGGCGGCGTGATCCTCTTCGACAATGCACTGGCGAGCCGGTGGACGATGGATCTTGCGCCAGGGAAGGACGCAGAT
>JAFEBN010000057.1 GCA_018242645.1 Planctomycetota bacterium
GCACGGCTATTTGCAGCATGATGAAGAGAGCGCGGGTTGGGCGGAGGTGATTCAGTGGGTGAATCCGAAGTGTCCGCCGCCGCGGGATATGGAGTTGTCGGGTGTTTGAGGATGCGGCGTGGGCGCGCGTCGGCACGACCTCTCACTTGCGTGGGAGGCTCGGAGGGACGACAGGCGTTTTTCGAGCATCGGCGCGGCGGGCCAGTAACGCCCTCTCGCGGACGACAATCTCCCGGAAGCTGCCGTTCGCTACGGCGGCGCGGTGGCGAGATGGGGTGCGGGCGCGGGATCGAGGGGTGCGCAGGAGTCTTGGTCGAGGTTGCGGAAGTTTGCGGCGAATTGTTGGTAGATCTGATCGATTTGATCAGGCGAGAAGCCGCGCCGTTTGAGGATGGGGATCGCGAGCGCCATGGTGTCTTCGGCGCTGAGTTCGCCAAGGTCACCATCTTCGGTGGAGTTGTCGGCGGATTGAAGCGGTTGGTCGGATGCGATTGGCGTGGTCTGGCGCAGCGGCGAATGGCGCGGGGGAATGTCGTGCGCTTTGGGCGTGTGCGCGATTGGGTCGTGCTGGTGGAGGTCGGGCGTTGCGGGCGCGGGAGCGAAGGGAACATCGCGTCGGTTGGCGCGGATTGGGTTGGTGAGGCGGAGCGCGACGGCCGCGGCACGGATGGCTGATTCGGCGGGGATGGCTTTGTCGTTGCTGAAGCGTTCGAGCACGCGCGTCATCGCGAGGATCGCGGCCGTTTGGGCGCGCTGGTGGATCATGCGCGCGCGGAGCGATGCTGCCTGCTCGTAAAGTGAGATTTGTTCCCGAATGTCGGGGCGGGCGAGCGCGCGGGCGATGGCGAAGGGGGACGAGTTGAAATGAGCGGCGATAGTGCGGAGGGATTGATCGGGGTCTGCCCAGAGGGAGAGGAGGGCATGGATGACTTCGGGGTCTTCGAGATCGAAAGCAGGCTGAATGGCCATGGAGTGAGTATACCAAACAAAGACAAGACAGGAAGGACTTTGTTTGGATATCATGTGTTTCAGCAGATTTTCACAGGCAACAGGCATTGCGTGCGTAGGGGAGGTTTGCCTCCGAGCAATTCCGGCCGTTTGGGGTCCTGAGCGTTATGTAAGCGCTTACACGGAAAAGTTATCCACAGAGGTGAAAAAGCCTTGACCGCGCATGTCGTTTCAAGTACTTTGAAACTGTTTCAAGGACGTTACACGGTTTTGAGCGGGAGGATTCATGCCTTCGGTCCGGCGAATCGCGAGCAGAGCGGGCGTGTCGGTGGCGACCGTTTCGCGGGCTCTGAACAACCACCCGAATGTTGATCCGAACACGCGGCGCAAGGTGATCGAGGCAGCCGAGAGCGTTGGGTACCCGAAGGTTTTCAGTGCGCGGGCGACGCAGACGAACGTGGTGGCGCTGGCGTATACGGGCGAGCTGGTGCGGGCGGATTACGGCGGATTCGATGCCGCGATGCAGGCGGGCATTCTGCGAGGGCTGAACGAGCACCGATTCGATCTCCGGATGGTCGCGCTGCAGCGTGACGCGGTGCCGGGCGAGGGGTACTCGCGGGTGCTGGAGCGCAAGTCGATCGGCGGCACGATTCTGCGGGTGTTCGAGGACTCGCGGCTGGTGGCGGCGGAGATCGCGAGCGCGTCGCACCCGTGCGTGGTCATCGCGGACCGGTTCCCGGATCATCCGCACGTGAACTTTGTGTGCTGCGAGTCGCGGGCGGATTCGCGGCGGGCGATCCAGCACCTGATCGACCTGGGGCACCGGCGGATCGCGCTTGGCGTGCACAGCGTGCGCGACACGGACCACATGGACCGGCGCAACGGCTACGAGGATGCGCTGAAGGAAAACGGCATCGCGCTCGAGCCGGCGCTGGTGAACGAGATCGTGGCGAGCACCGAGGGCGGCGCGGGGCTGATCACGCGGCTGATGTCGATGCCGCTGCCCCCCACTGCGGTGTTCTTCACGGATCCGCTGGCGACGGTGGGCGCGTTACGGCGCTGCCTGGAACTTGGTGTGCGCGTTCCACAAGATCTTTCCATCGTCGGTTTCGACGACAGCGACGTGCGGAAGCACACCTTCCCCGCGTGCACCGCCGTGGTGCAGGACGCGGAGATGCTGGGGTTCGAGGCGGCACGCTGGCTGACGCGCCGGCTGATCAACCCGAGCGATGAGAACCTGAAAAGCCTGCGTCTCGTACGGACGACACGGCTCGAGATCAATCAGACCACGGGCCGCCCCTCTGCGGACCCGGTTCGCGTGCTGCCGGACGGCAGCCGCGTAAAGCTCCAGCAACCACACTCGTGAGCCTGGAGATGGAGAAGGAAGCGATGCGAGCGAAGATCGAACAAATCCGGACCGGCCGTCTCTATCGAGGTTTCACCTTGATCGAGTTGCTCGTCGTGATCGCGGTGATCGCACTGCTGATTGGGATTTTGTTGCCGGCGCTGGGGAAGGCACGGGAATCGGCGCGAACACTGAAATGTTCCGTCAACCAGCGTCAGATCATCACCGCATTTCTGGCCTACGCAAACGACTACAAGCAGCAGTTTCCCCCGAACATCCAGGCACGCGATCTCCAGACCAACAAGCAGAACAATTTCTGGTACGACATCAACCGGATTGGCCGGTATCTGCCGCAGAGCGACGTCTCGAATCTTGCGACGAACAATCTGAAAAACCCGACGATCGGCGGCGGCGTCGTTGCGTGTCCGACGCATCCGTACGCAGGTCGTTCCTATGCAATGAACTATTGGGCTGCGTCGGCCGCCACCTACGACCCTGGCAATTCGGCCAACGCTGTTGCAACCCGGCTGTACAAGCCCGGACTGGACAATGTTACCGCCCAGGGAAAGCCGGATCAACTGAAGGGGATCGGCTTCGACGCGTCCGTGAATTTCGCTTCCAAAATGCTCCTGCTTGGTGAAGCGTGGGCCCCGTGGAAATCGGAAATCGATGCGAAGAAGTCCGACACGAGCGCAACCTATTTTGCCAATGCCGATATCGGTCGCGAAGTCCAGTTCAGCGGCAGCAAGTACCGGGTTGCGAGCCGCTTCGGATCCGGCGGCCTCCCCACTTCCACAAGCCTGTACCAGGCTTCGGGCGCGCCCGAGATGGTGGAGGCCAAGTCCAATGCTGATTTCCTCAGTTACATCCCTTGGTACCGTCACCCCCGACGCAATAAGGAGTTCACTGCAGTTAAGGGCGCAGCACCGATCGGCTTTGCAGACGGCCACGTGGCGGTTTGGCAGCCGAACCAACTCTTTGAGCCGGCGACCAGCACGACCGCCGCGAAGAGCACTCTTCAAGTGCTGTGGTCTCCCAAGGACTACGACATGGAAGCGACGACGACCCCCTGATCGATCGAGTAGGCGTCGTCAGGGTCGACGACGACAGGTTCCGCAGCGAAGCGATTTACGTGATTCCGGGCTCTTTAAGCGGGAGTACGAGAGCGACTGATCGATGCCCGCTCGTGTCGAAGCGAACGGGCGAGCAAACCAAGGGAGCACGCGTTCCCGTTTATAAATAGGGCTTCCCGCGGCTGTTCGCTCCGTGGGATGACATGCCCGCTCGACTGACGATCGAGTGAAACGAGCGAAATGAAGAGCGTGCACCGCTGGTGCACCAGGAATTGAGGATAAGGAGATTTTTATGAAAATGCGTTCTCTGGGAATGTTGGCCGCGGCTGTTTGTGCGGGTGCGGCGATGTCGGCTGAGGCCGTGGTCGTAAACGTGGGCAATTCGGGCGCCGGCTGGCTCGGGTACATGAACGTGTTTGAACTTCCGAGCAACGGCGGCGGCTATGTGTTCGGCAGCCCATGGGGCGTGCCGGACCTGGTCGCGAACTTCGACGACCCCGCCAACAAGCTCACCCTGATGGTGAACAGCATCAACGATCCGAATCCGTTCTGGTACACGCCCGAAGGCGGTCCCGGGGCGGCGGGCAACAAGACCATGGATGCGGTGTTGTACCACCAGGTCGATGACGGCTCGTTGAGCGGCGTGCCCGTGACCTTCGAGGGCACTGTAATCTCCAATACCTTCTCGTCGTCGCATGTCGCCAAGTTGTTTATCCGCGATTTCGCGCCCGACTACTCGTATTTCAATGAACTGGCGATCGATGTCGCTCCGGGTCCGTTCAGCATCACGCTTGAAACCGAGCCCGGCGACGGTCGGCACGTTCAGTGGGGCTTCAATGTCGTCGGCCCCTGCGTCTGGATAACCGACGCGGCCAGCTACGGCTCCGCCGTGATCTCCACGGGCGGCGCCGCGCCGACCTGCCCGGGCGATCTGAACAACGACGGCTTCGTTGATGACGCCGACTTCGTGCTGTTCGCGGGTGCGTACGACATCCTCGACTGCGCGGAGCCCACGATGCCCGCGGGCTGCCCGGCCGATCTGAACAACGACGGCCTGGTGGACGACTCGGACTTTGTCATCTTCGTCAGCGCGTACAACGAGCTGATCTGCCCGTAAGGCGCAGTGTTCACGAGCTCCATTCTTCCTTTCCGACTCCCGGGGCCGGCGCGGCGAGCGCCGGCCCCGGAGCATTGTGCGGAGCGCTTTTTCTTTACGGACGTTCATGAAGGACGAACGTGACAGGACAATTCTGCCGGAGTGGCTTCCTCCGGGTGCGGCGATCGTGGCGGGCCTTGCGCTGATCAGCACTTCGGTGCTGTTGGCGGGCGCGGCGCGGGCGCCGAGCCGCGAGAAGGCGATGTGGACGTTTGCCCGGCCGCATTACCTGATGTACGAGCCGCGGGTGAAGGAATGGAACGCGAGCGGGCACACGCCGTTCGACCTGCGGCTGCTGAGCCTGCCGGCGATGGAGCGTCGCATGATGGCGTCGTTCCTGGGCGATGTGCCGTGCGCGGATGTGCTCGAAGTGGAGCGGCGCGGCGTCTCGCGCACCTTCGGCGGGCCGCTGGAGAGCGTCGGGTTTGTCGACCTGACCGACACCCTGAAAAAGGAAGGCTTGCTGGAGGAGATCAACGCGCCCAGCTTCAGCCCCTGGACGACGCGGGGCCGGGTCTTCGGCCTGCCGCACGATGTGCACCCGGTGATGCTCGGGTATCGGGCGGACCTCGTGGAGGCAGCGGGGATCGACGTTTCCAAGATCGAGACGTGGGAGGATTTTGCCCGCGTCATGAAGCCGCTGATGGCGGACAAGAACGGCGACGGCGAGCCGGATCGTTTCCTGCTCAACATGTGGGAGACGAACCAGGACCATCTGGAAGTGCTGCTGCTGCAGGCCGGCGGCGGGTTCTTCGACGAGCACGAGCGGCCGATCCTGGATAACCCGGTGAACGTGCGCGTGCTGGCGACGATCGCGACGTGGCTGGCCGGGCCGGCGCGGATCGCGGCCGATGCGCCCAATTTCACGGCCGCCGGCAACAAGCTCAAGGCCGACGGCTATGTGGTTGCGTCCTTCTTCCCGGACTGGATGGGCGACATCTGGAAGCACGAGATCCCGAGCCTGGGCGGAAAGATGAAGCTGATGCCGCTGCCGGCGTGGGATAAGGGCGGGCGACGGACGAGCGTCTGGGGCGGGACGATGCTGGGCATCCCCAAGACAGCGGTGCAGAAGCCGGGGGACTTCGACAAGCTCTGGGAGTTTTGCAAGGCGCTGTACATCTCGGATCAGTTCATGCGCGATCTGTACCGCGAGGGCGGGATCGTGACGCCGGTGAAGAAGTACTGGAGCGATCCGATCTTCGACGAGCCCAACGCCTACTTCTCCGGTCAGCCCGCGGGGCGGCTGTACATCAATCAGGCTCCAAACGTGCCGATGCGGAACAGCTCGCCGTACAACACGTTCGCGATGTATCGGGTCGTGGATGCGCTCGTGAAGCTGACCGAAGAAGCGCGGCAGGCCAAGCGGTACGACATGGCGACGCTCGAGGCGCGGGCGCGGGTCTTTTTGAAGGAAGCCCAGGCGCAGGTCGAGAGCGCGATCCAGCGGAACGTGTTCATGGATCAGGCGGGAGGTGGCTCGTGACCCCCCCCACCTCAACCCGCGGCGCCACCCGGATTGCTGAAGCTGTCGGCGACGCGCACGTGCCGCGGCGCCGATCGCGCGGGCTTGCCGGGCTGATACCGTGGCTGTTTCTTTCGCCGTTCCTGGTGTGCTTTGCGCTGTTCACGCTGTATCCGCTGGTGCAATCGGTCGTGCTGTCGATGCAGACAACCTTCGGCCCGGGGGCGACCAGGTTCGTGGGCGTCTCAAACTACCGCGGGCTGATGCAGGACCCGCTGTTCTGGACGGCGCTGCGGAACACCGCGGTGTACACGCTGGGGTCTTTGTTCATTCAGTTGCCGCTGGCGCTGGGGCTGGCGCTGGGGCTGGAAACGCCGAATCTGCGGGGAAGAGGGTGGGTGCGGCTGCTGCTGTTCTCGCCGTCGATGGTGGGCGTGGTGTTCGCAGCGATGATGTTCTCGCTGATCTTTGAGAAGCAGACGGGGCTGGCGAACCAGGGGCTGCGCTCGCTGCTGTCAATGGTGGGCGTGGACTGGAGCCTGGACTTCGGCTGGCTGCAGCAGCACGTGATGGCGACGCTGATCATCGCGAGCCTGTGGATGTACGTCGGGTTCAACATGACGTTCTTCTCCGCCGCGCTGCAGAACGTCCGGAAGGACCTCATAGAGGCGTCGGTCGTGGACGGGGCCGGGCCGATCCGGCGCTTCTGGACGGTGACGGTCCCGGCGATCAGGCCGGTGGCGGGGTTTGTCGTGCTGATGAGCGTGATCGGGAGCTTCCAGCTGTTCGAGCTGCCGTTCATCATGTTCAACAACACGGCGGGACCGGACAACCGGGCGATGACCATCGTGCTGTATCTGTTCCAGAACGGGTTTGAGACGGGCGACCTGGGGTATGCCAGCGCGATCGGCTGGGCGCTGGCGGTGATCCTGGTGGCGTGTGCCGCGGTTCAGCGGCTGACGGCCCGTGGCGAGGAGGCGGCGACATGAGCCTCCGGATGACGCGCGTGCTGGCGTGGATATGGACGCGGGGCGTGCTGCTGCTCGCGGCGGTGCTGACGCTGATCCCGTTTGCGTGGCTGGTGGCCTCGAGCTTCAAGAGCAACGAGGAGTTCTTCCGTTCAACGCTTCTGCCGGTGGAGAACCGCCGGATCGCGTGGGAGCGGCTGACGACCGAGCCGTACGCGCGGCTGTTCCGCGAGATGGACTTCTCGCGGGGCCTGGTGAATTCGCTGTTCCTGTCGTCGGTCACGGGGATTGTGGCGACGCTGTGCTGCGCCATGGGCGGGTATGCCCTCGCGAAGTACAAGTTCCGGGGACGGGGCCTGTGCACGGCGCTGGTGCTGGCGGCGGTGCTGATCCCCCCGCCCCTGATCATTGCGCCGACATATCAGTTGCTTTACCGGCTGGACCTGCTGGATTCATTCGCGGGGTTAATCCTGCCCGCGCTGGCGCCGGCGTTTGGCGTGTTTCTCTTCCGGCAGGCGATTGTGTCGGGCGTGCCGAACGACCTTTTGGAAGCGGCGAGGCTGGACGGGGCGGGCGAATGGCGCACCTTTGTGATGGTTGTGCTTCCGCTGGTGCGCCCGATGATCGGGACGTTCCTGATGGTGACGTTCCTGGGCATGTGGAACAACTTCATCGCGCCGCAGGTGATCATCCAGGATCCGGCACGGTTCCCGCTATCGGTGGCGGTGGCGGAACTGCGGCGCGGGTATTACAACGACTACGGCCTTCAGATGGCGGGCACGGTGGTGTCGATCGTGCCGGTGATGATTCTGTTCCTGGTTATGCAGAAGGACTTTGTTTCGGGGCTGACGTCCGGCGCGGTCAAGGCGTGACCAACCGGCGGGCCTCTGCAGATGGGAGTTTGCATGTTTCGCGAAGGATTCGTGTGGGGGGCAGGCTCAAGCTCGTATCAGATCGAGGGTGCGCACGCGCAGGACGGGCGCGGGCCATCGATCTGGGACACGCTGTGTCGCCGCCCGGGCGCCGTGCACAACGGCGAGACGGGGGACATCGCCTGCGATCACTACAACCGCTCTGCGGAAGATGTGGACGTGATGAGCCGCATCGGGCTTTCGGCCTATCGGTTCAGCATCGCCTGGCCCCGGGTGCTTCCTTTGGGCATCGGCAAGGTGAACGAGGCGGGACTCGCGTTTTACGATCGGCTGGTGGATGAACTGCTGCGGGCGGGCATCACGCCGTGGGTGACGCTGTACCACTGGGATCTGCCGCAGGCGCTGTTCGACCGGGGCGGCTGGCTGAGCCCGGAGATTCCGGCGTGGTTTGCGGAGTACACACGGGTGGTGGTCGATCGCCTGAGCGATCGCGTGCAGCACTGGATCACGATCAACGAGCCGCAGATCTTTGTGGGTCTTGGTTATCGCGAGGGGAAGCATGCGCCGGGTCTGAAGCTTTCGCTGCGCGAGCAGCTTGCGGCGGCGCACAACGTTCTGCTGGCGCACGGGCGCGGGGCGCAGGTCATCCGCGAGCGGGCGCGCAAACCCGCGCTGATCGGCTGGGCGCCGGTGGGCCGGGTGGACTACCCGGTGATCGAATCGCGCGACCAGATCGAAGCGGCGCGGGCCTCGACCTTCGGCATCACCGAGGCGGGCTTCTGGAACAACACGTGGTTTGGTGATCCGGTGTGCCTGGGCCGGTATCCGGAGGACGGGCTCAAGCTGTACGGGACGGATGTGCCGCGGATCGCCAAGGGCGACATGGAGACCATCCACCAGAAGCTGGACTTCTACGGGGTGAACATTTACTCGGGCGCGCCGGTGCGGATGAATGCGTCGGGAAAGACAGAGAATGTGGCGTGGTCGCCGGGCGTGGCCTCGACGACGATGCGCTGGCCTGTGGCGCCCAAGGCGCTGTACTGGGGACCGCGATTCCTGCACGAGCGGTACGGGCTGCCGATCGTCATCACCGAGAACGGGATGGCGAATGCGGACTGGGTTTCGTCGGACGGATGCGTGCACGATCCGCAGCGGATCGACTACACGAGGTCGTATCTTCTCGAATTGGCGCGGGCGAGCGCAGACGGCGTGCCGGTGGACGGCTATTTCCACTGGGCGATCATGGACAACTTCGAGTGGGCCGAAGGCTACAAGGAGCGGTTCGGGCTGGTGCATGTGGACTTTGCCACTCAGAAGAGAACGATGAAAGATTCCGCGTACTGGTATGCCGAGGTGATTCGCACGAATGGTGACCACCTGTCGGATGCCAGCCCGTTTGTTGCCGCGGCGAGCGCGGCGGCCGGCAATGCAACCGTGCGGCCGGGGGTGATCGAAGCCAAGCCGGGGGCACGCGTGCCCGTGGCGGTGCCCGGAGCGAGAGCATGAGAGCGACTCTGTGTTTGCTGGCAAGTCTGATCCCGACGATTGCCCTGGCTCAGGAGTTGCCGGGCTGGCGCTTGACGTGGTCGGATGAGTTCAATGGAACCTCCGTCGATACGACCAAGTGGCGGATCGTGAACCAGGATCCGAACAAGAACAACGAGCTGCAGTATTACTCGCCGAGTCACGTGAGCGTGAACAACGGGTATCTGGTGCTGAAATCGACCAATACGCCGACGGGGGGCAAGTCGTACACGTCGGGGTCGGTGGAATCGGTGAACCGGTTTTTCCAGCAGTATGGACGCATCGAGGGACGGATGCGGACGCCCAAGACGCAGGGCATCTGGCCGGCGTTCTGGATGCTGCCGAATCCGTCGGGCTGGCCGCCGGAGATCGACATCATGGAACTGCTGGGGCATGATCCCAACTCGGTGTACTTCAGCAATCACTGGGGCGTGTATCCGCAGTCGTACAACTGGCAGACGACGCAGTACACCGGGCCGGATTTTTCGGCGGATTTCCACACGTTTGCGGTGGACTGGTGGCCGGACCGGCTGGAGTGGTATATCGACGGCGTGCGGCGGGTAACGCACAACCAGAATATTTCTTCGCTTCCGTTCTTTGTGATTCTGAACACGGCCGTGGGCGGGAACTGGCCGGGCAATCCGAACGGGTCCACGGTGTTCCCGCAGTTTTTCTACATCGATTACGTGCGCGCGTATCAGCCGCTCTATGTCAGCCCGGGGTTCGAATCGCGCGGGCCGGGCGGCAACACGGCGTTGTACGGCTGGACGGGCTTCGGCAATAAGTTCTCAGACGGGCTCGCGTACAAGGGCTCGACCTCGCTGAAGATGTTCGGCAATTTCAGCGGTTCGTTCAACAGCACGGGTGTCTACCAGGACATCCCGGTGACGCCGGGGAAGTGGTACCGGGTGAAGGCGCAGTGGATGACGCCTTCGAACGACCGGATCGCGGGCGCAAACTACACGGCGCTGAACATCGAGTGGCGCGACAGCGGGGGCAACCTGATCTCGTTTGTCTCGACCCGCGGGATCGATGGGGCGACGACGCCGGATCAGTGGGTGATGAACCAGGCGCAGGGATATGCGCCGCCGAACGCGGCGAAGGCACGCGTGGTGATTTTGTTCTATCAGCCCGCGCTGGCGGCCGGTTCCTCGCGGACGGACGAGGTGGATTTCCGGGAGGGGACCTGCCCGACGGATATCAACGCGGACGGCATGACGGACGACACGGATTTCGTGGCGTTTGCGACGGCGTACAACGATCTCACGTGCGGGATGGTCTGCCCGGCGGACTTCAACGGCGACGGGATGGTTGATGACAGCGACTTCGTGAAGTTTGCGGCGGCGTATGACGCGCTGATCTGCCCGTGAATGAGGCCTGAGCTATATTCGCGTCATGCGAACGGCTCTCTTGCGTGCTCTGGCGTTATCCTTGATCGGCTTCGCGGCCTCGGCGGTCGCGCAGGAGAAAGCTCCCGCGCCGACGACGCTGCGCATTGCGACGTTCAATATTGAGGATGTGCGAGCGGACGATGTGAATCGCAACGACAATCCGCGTTTGAAGGCGGTGGCGGAGGTCATCCAGCGGATCTCACCCAACATCATTTTTCTGAACGAGATCGCGTACGACATGCCGGGCGCGCCGGGCTGGAAAGATGGCGATGCGCCGGGGCAGAACGCGGCGAAGTTTGTCGAGAATTACCTCAACACTGCGCAGGCGCCGGGACTGACGCCGATCCGGTACAAGGCCTTCATGGCACCGGTCAACACCGGGGTTTTCAGCGGCTTTGACCTGGATAACGACGGTAAGGTGATCGATTTCTACCCACCGCCTCCGGGGACAAAGCCGGATGGTTCGCCGGGGGAGCAGACGCCCGCAGGCAGGGCCTACGGCAACGACTGCTTTGGATTCGGCACGTTCCCGGGTCAGTACGGGATGGCGCTGCTGGTGGATGAGCGGCTGACGATTGATGAATCGAATGTGCGGACGTTTCAGCGGCTGCCGTGGGATTACGTTGTCGGCAACTTCATGCCGAGCAAGGCGGACGGCACGCCGTGGTTCACGGATGAAGAGAAAGCGGCGGTGCGGCTGAGCAGCAAGAGCCACTGGGATGTGCCGGTGAAACTTCCCAATGGATCCGAGCTGCACGTGCTGTGCAGCCACCCGACGCCGCCGGTGTTCGACGGACCGGAGGATCGAAACGGCCGGCGCAATCATGACGAGATCCGATTCTGGATGGACTATCTCGCCAATGAGCCGTATGTGGTGGACGACAACTCCAAGTACGGGGGGATGGGGGGCGACGCATCGTTTGTCATCGTGGGCGACTTGAACGCCGACCCGAAGAAGGGCGATTCGTTCAAGAACCCGATCTCGAAGCTGATGTCGGCCCGGCGCGTGTCGCGCGAGTTCACGCCCAAGGCGGACATCGAGGTTTCCGGACTCGAGTCCACCGACACTTCGATGTTCAAGATGCGGGTGGACTATGTGCTTCCATCGAAGGATCTCAAGGTGGAGCAGGGCGGCGTGTGGCGGACACTGCCCTCGGCGAGCAAGGACGGGAAGTTCCCGAGCGATCACTTCCCGGTGTGGATTGATGTGGTGGTGCCGGCACCAAAGAAGTAGGCGGTTTCGCGGCCGCGGCATCGTGTCAAAGAGCAGGGAAAATCGCGGCGGCGGCGCTTATCCTTGGCCTTGGGGAGCGTTGCTTTTCACGGAAGAGACAGGGCATTGAGCCGAGCCGTCGCCACAACCAGCGCTCCTGCAACCGCCGCGAAGGAGGGCTCGCGCGGCGCGTTTCGCAGCATCGTCGAAGCCGGCAAGCCGGGCATCACGCGGATGGTGACGATCACGACGCTGGTCGGCTTTGTGCTGTCCGCGATGGGGCGGCAGGCCTCCTGGGGCGAACTTGCGATTTTGGTCGTCGGGTGCGCCGTGGGCACGGCGTTGTCCTCGCTGGGCGCGAACACGCTCAACGAATGGCTGGAGCGGGATCGTGATGCGCTCATGCCGCGGACAGCGCACCGGCCGCTGCCTCAGCAGCGTCTGACACCCCGGGTAGCGTTGGCGGCGGGCCTGATTGAGTCGGTGCTGGGGCTCGCGGTGCTGGTGCTGATGGCCAATGCATGGGCGGCGCTGGTGTCGCTGGCGTGCATCGTGACATACGTCGCGATCTACACGCCGATGAAACTGAAGTCGCCCGTGTCGGTGCTGGTCGGCGCGATTCCCGGGGCTTTGCCGCCGCTGATCGGATGGGCGGGCGCGGCCGGTGGCGCCGGCGATCGGACACTCGTGGAATGGGGCGGCTGGTCGCTGTTCATCCTGATGTTCGTCTGGCAGATCCCCCACTTCATGGCGATCGCGTGGATGTACCGCGCGGACTACTCGCTGGGCGGATTCCGGGTGCTAGCTGCGGAAGACCCCACGGGCGTTCGAACGGCCCGCAACATGATCGGCTGGGCGGTTGCACTGCTTCCGGCGACTTTGATGCCGGCGTGGGCCATGCCTGACCGGTTGGGGCTGGCCTATTCGGTGTTCGCGACGG
Organism: Planctomycetota bacterium; assembly: GCA_018242645.1. Taxonomy (GTDB): domain Bacteria; phylum Planctomycetota; class Phycisphaerae; order Phycisphaerales; family UBA1924; genus JAFEBO01. Next base: position 12,893 of record JAFEBN010000057.1, read on the forward strand.
TATCGGGGCTGGCGTTCCTGTGGCTGACGGTGGGATTCTGGAAGGCCCGGTCGCGGGACGCGGCACGCAAGGTCTTCTTTGCGTCGATCATCCACCTGCCTCTGCTGCTGATGTTCCTGGTCGGCGAGGCCGTGGTCCGGCGATTCTGGTGAATCAGAGCAGGGTGACTCGATCACGATGAACCGTCAAGCGGCGGGCGCCGAGCGCGCACTGCTTGGTTTCTCCGCTGCGGGAAGCGATGGCCGCGGCGACAGCTTCGAGTTGCCGGAGGGGCGCTGCGGCTTGGAGCGAGCGAAGCCAAGTCAGCAGCACGATTCGGGGAGCGGTCCGAAGGGAATCGCGGCGGTAATCGCTGGATGCTTCGATCCGGGCGGCCGCATCGAGCAAGCGTGCCTGATGCGACAGGAAGTCGGCGGTTCGGAGGGCGAGCCGGGCGGCGTCGGCGGCCTTGCTCGGCGTTCGCGGGTCGATCGTGAGCAGCGCAGGAAGAACCGTGGCGCGGATGGCGGCGCGGCGACGGGAAATGTCGGCATTGGTGGCGTCTTCGGACCACACCCAGCCGCAGTCGCGGCAGAGGGATCGAGCGTCCTCTCGCATCAGAGAAAGCATGGGGCGGATGAGGGTCACGCCGCCGGGCAGACGTCGCTTCACACGGATACCGGCGAGGCCGGCGGGCCCCGCGCCGCGCATGAGCTTCAGGAGCATGGTCTCTAGCTGGTCTTCGGCGTGGTGGGCCGTCGCGACGGCACGGCAGCCCTGCTCTCCGGCGAGGCGGGCAAGAGCCTGATAGCGGAGCACGCGGGCATTGGCCTCGTAGTTGCCCGGAAGGGCTTTGGCCTGAATCCTGGCAGAGACGAAAGGGAGGCTCAGAGCGTGGGCGAGAGTCCGAGCGGCATCCGCACACCGACGAGACTCTGCCGCGGGTCGCATGTCGTGTTCGATATGGGCGACGACGACGCTTTCGGGCTGGGCAGACAGGGCCAGCACGAGCGCCGAGGAATCGGCCCCGCCGGAACAGGCGACCAGCGTGCGGCGATCCGGGTCACGGACCCCTCGGCCGCCCGTGAGCCGCCTCCAGGCGGCCAGCACCTGCTGGACCGTGGGGTGTCCTTTGGGGGGCGGGAGGATTCGACTGCTCGCATCGGGCACGGAAAGATGGTACTTTGATTCGGGGGCGCACGGAACGCGTCCGGCAACGACAGGAGGTCGCGATGCCCATAGTCACTCTCTTCGCCGATTCGGAGTTTGGCGTGCGGGAACTACTTCTCGCCGGCGGGGCCATCGGTATCGGCGTGCTTCTGGTGGGCTGGGGGCTGCTCAGCCGCAAGCGGGAAGTCCCGGGACATGCCCGCGATGGGGCGGAGAAGCTGACGAGGGAGTTGATCGACGAGTTGGAAGCGCGGGCGGAGCGGCTGGAGCGGCTGATCGAGCGCGCCGAGAACGCCATTTCGGAGCTTCGAGAGACCGAGCAACGTGCCGCGGCACGACCGGTGATCGCCGAGGCGAAAATCCGCCAGGTTTCACCGGAGCCGACGATGATCACCGACCCGGTGCACCGTGAGGTGTGCGCGATGTCGGATGATGGACTGAATCCGGTCGATATCGCGCGCATGCTGCAGATGCCGACGGGTCAGGTGGAGTTGATTTTGAATTTGCGGGGGCGACGAGTGGCGGTGCGGAACTGAAGCGGAAAAGAGAGAACGCGGAGTTCGCGGAGCGAGCGGAATTGCGCGGAGAAAAGGAAGAGGGGAAAGAGAAGAGAGAGGTTGAGGACAGAAAGGCATTGAGAGAGCAAGGGATCGGGGCATCGAGCGGGGAAATCAGGCGCTGAGGCCGAGGATTTCGGCCATTAACTGTGCGGCGAAGGTCGCGGTGATTTCAGCGACGTCGCGGTCTGGCAGGACTTCGACGATGTCGGCGCCGACGAGGTTGATGCCATTAAGTGAGCGAACGGCGTCGAGTGCTTCGAAGCTGGTAAAACCGCCTGCGACCGGCGTGCCGGTGCCGGGGCAGAACGCGGGATCAACGGCATCGAC
>JAFEBN010000058.1 GCA_018242645.1 Planctomycetota bacterium
GCTGGATGGCATCCGGGGCACCGCCATCCTGCTCGTCATGATTTTTCATATGACGTACGGGATCGGCGGCTGGAAGCAGCCCGAGCCGGTCCACTTCGCCGATCGGTTCGCGCAGTCGCTTTTCTCGGCCGGTTGGTGCGGCGTCGATCTCTTCTTCGTCCTCTCGGGCTTTTTGATCACCGGCATCCTGTACGACACGAAGTCCCAGAGCGCGTACTTCAAGACGTTCTATGCGCGACGGGCGCTTCGCATCTTCCCGCTCTACTACGCGGTTGTCTTCGTGTCATTGATTCTTCTTCCCGCGATCGCGACACACCTCTCCGCCAGCGCGCAGGCCAAGCTCGCACGGTTCGGCACGATCGAGGGTGATCAGTGGATGTACTGGACCTATCTGTCCAATTTCGCGATTGCCCAGGCGGGCAAGTTCCGGCACGGCATCCTGGATATCTCGTGGTCGCTGGCCATTGAAGAACAGTTCTATCTGGTGTGGCCCGCGATCGTCTACTTCTGCTCACGGCGCACGCTGATGCGCGTGTGTGTCGGCGCCATTGTCTTTGCCGTCGCGTTTCGCTGTGTCTTGCTGGCGATGGGCGCCAACGCGATCGCGCTCCACGTGCTGACGCCCAGCCGCGTCGATGGGTTGGCCATCGGCGCCTTTATCGCTCTTTGTGTTCGTTCGGAGGACGGGCTCGCAAAGCTGGCGGCCGCCGCCAGAATCGCCCTGCCGTTTCTGCTGGCGCTGGTGATCGGGGACTGGGCGTTTCGCTTTCTCACGCGCTCGGGGCGCGAGGGCGAAGAAGGGCTTTTCAGCGCCAATCTGCCCGAGGTTCAAACCGTCGGGCTCACCGTCATCGGCCTGCTCTTTGGCGCGATACTCGTACGCGCGGTGCACGCCTCGCAGCGCGAACTGGCTCGGCCGGAAGTCACCCGATCAGCGCTGGTGCGGATGTTTGAGTCACGCTTGCTTCGCCTGTTCGGGAAGTACTCCTACGCGATGTATCTCTTTCACCTGCCCATTCGCGCGGTGCCGCGCGACCTGCTGTTCGGCAAAGCGCTTCCGAGCGTCGGTGGCCTGCAATTACCCGCTCAACTGACGTTCGCGGCGGGCTGTATCGCGGCGACCTTCGTTGCCGCATGGCTTTCGTGGAATCTGTACGAGAAGCACTGGCTGGCGCTCAAACGCTATTTCGAGTACCGATGACACGCCTCAAAAAACGAACTTCGGACGCCGGCCCACGAGAGCCGGCGTCCGAAGCTTTTCGTCCGTTCTCTTTCCCCTCGAGCCCGGACGACCTTTTTCCTGTGGGCGCCCGGAAGAGCCCGGGTCACCTTTTTCCCCTCCACACGGCGGGATCCCTCACCCCTCGTCCCCCCCCAAACCCTGTTCCCCCCAGCCTCCGATCTCTCTCGCTCCCCTCCGCCCCTAGCAGCGGCTTCTGGGCTCCCGACCTGCAGAGTTTTTCTCGGAATCTCGCAGACACCTTCCAACATCCAAACGTGGATCACTTTGGAGGGCGAGCCGAAGAGAAATGTGTTGAAGCGCCCGGTTTGACAGCCGCGGACCGAAAACCGCCGCAAAGTGTGGAGGAGTCGGGCTTTTTGATCTTCATGGCCGCAGCCAGGGAACGCCGATTCCGCTTTTTCCTGGAAAGCAGTCAGCAGTTTCCGATGCCCCCGAGCGAATTTGCCATCCCCAAGCTCACTTTGGACGCACAGCGCTTCCAGCTCATCCGGGAGATCTTTCTGGATGCGCAGCGCTTCCGCGGGGCGGCTCGCGCCGCGTTCCTTGCCCAGCGCTGCGGCGGGGATGCTTCGCTCCAGAAGCAGGTCACGGATCTTTTACGCCACGATGAGAGCGACACCTCGGTACTCGACAAGCCGCTGGTGAGTCCGCTCCAGGAGGGCGCGCCGGCCGGCGCACCCGCCGCGAGACCTGTGGGGCGTTTTCGCATTCTGCAACTGCTCGGCGAGGGGGCCAGCGGCACGACGAGCCTTGCGCAGAATCCCGACGCCAAGTCGCGCCGGGCGATCGTCAAGGTGCTGCATTCCTCGCTTGTGCCTTCGCCGATTGTGGCGGAGGATGTGCTCGCCCGCATCCCCATCGACCATCGCTCGCTCGCGTCGCTCCGCCAGCACCCGTCGCCGCGGCTTCTGGAGGCCGGAGCGACCTCGAGCGGTCGGGTCTACGTGGCGACCGATTTCGTGCCCGGCGAGAACATACTCGCGTACTGCGAGCGGGTTCGGGCGCCGATCCGCAGCCGCTTGTTGCTTTTCCTCGACGCATGCGAGGCGATGCAAAGCGCTCATCTTTGCGGCGTGATGCACGCGGGATTCACCCCCGGGAACGCGATGGTTCGCATGGCGGGTGACGTTCCAACCGTCATGCTTCTGGATTTCGGCGTGGCCCGCGCTCTGCATGATCTGCTGGGAAACCGGCGCGCGTGGGTGGAAGCTCGTCTGGCGCACGGCGCCGCGGAATACCTGGCCCCTGAGCAGGTGGCCGAACAACCCAAACTGGCCGAGCCGGGCGCCGATGTGTACGCCCTGGGGGCGCTTCTCTACGAACTGCTCGTCGGCGTCGCTCCCTTTGACCGATTCGCCCTTCGGCGGGCCGGCCTGGGTGATTTCCCGCGGATCATCGCGGAGCAGCCCGTGCTGGAACCCGCGAGGCGATTCGACGAGCTCGGGGACAAGCAGCAAGAACTGAGTGAACGACGCGCAAGTGCCGTGCGCGATCTTGCCGGCGAACTGGAAGGCGACCTCGCTCTGATACCGATGAAGGCGCTCAGCAAGTCGCCGGCGAGCCGCTACGCCAGTGCCGGCGCGATGGCCGACGACATCCGGACGTATCTCGACGGAAAACCGCTGGGAGGCTCGGCCGGGCTGAGCCTGAAGGTGCGCCGTCTGTTCGACCGTTGGCGCCCGGACAAATCGGGCAAGTAAGAACTCAATCGCGGTCGTGATCGCCCAAGGCTTCGCCGAGCTCATGGCGCAGCCAGGCTCGGGCGAAGCGCCAGTCCTCGTGGACCGTTCGTGGCGAAACGCTCAGCACGCGGGCGATCTGATCGATGGTCAGTCCGCCGAAGAAACGAAGTTCCACGATGCGGGCCGACCGCTCGTTCAGTTGGCGCAGTCGCTCGATCGCCCCGTCGATTTCGATCAGTTCCGCGACCGTCGCGGGGCCCGGCTCTTCGGGGGCCGGCGCATCAAAGTCGCCCAGGCGTCCGACCTCGCCCCCGCCCCGCTTCATGGCGTTTCGCCGCCGGGCATGATCCACCAGCACGCGCCGGATCACCGCGGCGGCGGCGGCCAGAAACTGCTCGCGATCGTTGACGCGGATGGCTTTTTCCCAGCCGGCCAGGCGCACGAATGCCTCGTGCACGACCTCCGTCGCCTGCATGGAGTGATCGCGACGTTCGCGGTTCATGTAGCGGGCCGCGATCTCGCGGAGCTGGTTGTACAGCTCGGGCATCACCTCGGCGACATGCGCCTCGAGCGCCGACTTGGGCGTGCCCGAGCTGCTGCTCGGCGGCATCGCCGCGGATGATGAGTCCGGTTGAGTCATGAAAGGTCCGCCACGAGGCCAAACGCTAGGATGATTCCCGGATGACCGAAAACACGCTCCAGGAACATCCTCCCCGATCCCCCGGCGTGCTGGCTCGCTTGCTGGGCTCCAAGTCGTTGTGGCTGGCGATCCTGGTGACCGCGGTCAGCGCCGCGTGGTGGGGGTATTCGGCTCTCAAGCCGGCCTCCGCGCCGCCAGCTGGGGTCTCCTCATTCGGGTCGTCCGACAGCCCCTCTCCCTCCCGCGGCCAGCCTCCTCCGGCCTTCCGCTACGGCATCAGTTTCATCGCGGCCTTCCTGGCTGCATTCGCCGTGAAAAAAGTGCTCCGGAGCGTGCTGCTGGTTTCTGCTCTGCTTTTCGGCGCCATCGTTGCGATCAAGTATCTCGGCCTGTTTGATTTCGACTGGGACAGCGCGCAGAAGCAGGTTGAGCACGGGGTTGAACTCGCCAAAAGCGAGACACAGAAATACGGCGAGTCTCTCTTCAAAGCCCTCCCGTCGGGCATCGCCGCCGCCCTGGGTGCGGTCTTCGGCGCCAGACGCGGCTGACCATCGCCCCGAATTCGTGCAAGAACAGGGATTCGCCGGGACATCAGTTCCGGGGCGGCACATCGCCCGGGCATATTCCCGCGGGAGCAACACATGAGAAGCAATCGGGTGTGGGTGGGCGTGGCGGCGGCGGCTTCGCTCGCTTCGAGCGTGCTGGGAAGCCATCACATCATGCAGATTCAGAAGGTGATCGGGGGCGTGGGGGGCGACACCACGGCGCAGGCGATCCAACTGCGCCAGCGCTTTGCGGGTCAGAATCTGGTCTCTTTCGGTCGTATCCGCGCCTGGGACGCCAACGGCGCCAACCCGGTTCTCATCATTGATTTCACAGCGAACGTGCCCAACTCCGCGTCCGGCGACACCGTGCTCGTGTGCACGAACTCGTTCAAGAGCAAAACTTCGCCGACCACGACGCCCGACTTCACGATGACCAACCCGATTCCGCCGTCCTACTTGGCGGCGGGTCGTCTCACCTTTGAATTCGACGGCGGCACGATCTGGTGGTCGCTCGCGTGGGGGGGCGCGTCGTACACCGGCTCCAATGCCGTCGATCTCACCAACGACTCGGATGGCAACGCCGGCCCCGCCTTCGGACAATCTCTGCCCACGGCCAGTACGACTGCGCTCCAGTACACGGGGGGCGTTTCGGGAGCGAGCACGACCAACGCGGCCAATTACGCCATCTCGGCACCCGGCGCCATCGTCACGAACAACGCCCGCGTCAGCTTCACCGTGAAAGCCCCCTGCCCCGGTGACTTCAACGGCGATGCCTTTGTGGACGACGCCGATTTCGTCGTGTTCGCTGCGGCCTATGACCAGTTGATTTGCGGGAACCCGTGCCCGGCCGATCTCAACGCCGACACGTTTGTTGATGATGCGGACTTTGTCCTGTTCGCCGCGGCGTACAACGACCTGATCTGCCCCTGATCACTCGGCAAACGCCGATTCAACCTGCCCACCCCATGTGTTGCGCCGGTCGCGCCTTGTCGCGACCGGCGTCTTTTTTGGCGCGTGCGTGCGCCCGGCGCCGTGGAATCGTGGGTCAGTGGCCGGCGAATGCGCCGTGCTTTTTATGTCCATCGCGCACCCGTTTGATCACGATGGCCGATGCGAGCAAAAGCACGCCGATCACGCCCCACAGAATGAACGTGCTCACGGATTGCTCGGCAATCACGTCGCGTTTCTGCAGCCCGATCGCCACGACGCCGAGGATCGGCCCGCCCGCGTAGCCGACGCCGATGAGGGCCTCGTGCATGCCGCCGGCTTCCACTTCCGCTGCGCCCACTTCCATGGCGTAGTAGATGGACCCCGCGTAAATCACGGCCATGCCCAGCCCGAAGAGCGCGAGCCCGGCCAGCAGCGCCAGCAGTTCGTTCACGTGCAGTCCCGGCGCCGTGTTGTGCTTTGAGAAATGCCACGCGAGGATCGCGATGGCGAACCCGCCTGCAAACAGCACTCCGCCAACGACAGGCGCGGACCAGCGTCCGTGCCATCCGTGCCACCGCTCGAGCGTCAGAAAGCCCAGGCACCGGGGCAGCAGCCAGGCCGATGTGACCACCATCTGCCACTCTGCCGGCACACCGATCGAGTTGCAGGCCAGCGGCAGAATCGGTCCAAGCGCACTGCTCACGACGTATGACGTGGGGAGGAACACCCGGAACGTAGTCAACAAGTCCGCGTAAATCGGCGGTGAAGGGGCGTGCTGCTCGTGCACGTGCACGCCGGGCTCGGGCGGAAACCAGAATAAAAACGCGATCGCGCCAAACTGCAGCAGACCGAGCGCAACCAGGGCGGCCCCGGGCGCGACTTTCACGAATCCCGAGATCGCGAGCGCGCCAACAACCAGGGAGGAGCTCCAGATCACGTTCCAGAGTCCGATCGTTGCACGCAGTTCCCGATCACGACGCCCGCCGGAGAGGAACGATTCGACCATGGGCCAGAGCACGCCCGTGATCGGGCTGTACAGGGTGACCATCAGCCAGACCGACCACTCGCCGCCGGCGCCCCTGTCGGGCTTTCCGAGGCCGCAGACCAGTGCGGGCAGCGTCGTGAGCGCCCCGAGCGCGAGCATGATGCCCACCAGGATGGCGCGGCTGGAAAGCCCCGGAATCATCCGGCGCAGCCGGCGGGTAAACGGCTGCGCTCCGAGCGCCCCGACGATGTACATCACGCCCAGCACGACGCCCAGCAGGAAGTTCTGCAGCGCCGAAAAACCAAACCCCTCTGCCGTCAGCACGAAGATGCCGCTGGTGACCAGCCCCGCGGAGAGGCTGTTCACGAACGTGAAACCGAAAACAGCCCCTTTGGGCGTCGGCGCCGAAGGCGTTTGAACCAGACGAGCCGAGCCCCCGGTCCCTCGCGGGGCTTCAATGGTGGTGTGATTGGCCATGGACGGGCGTTTGCTTCCGGAGCGGGCCGATCGTAGCATCGGGGCACGGCGAATCTGTTTGGCGCCGCGTGACGTGCCCGTAGCTCAATTGGATAGAGCGCTGCCCTCCGAAGGCAGAGGTTACAGGTTCAACTCCTGTCGGGCATGCTTCTTTGCCGCTCGGCGCGACGCGCCAAACCGGGAAATCCAAAAACAAACCGCCGAGCCAAACACCACTTGGCTCGGCGGTCAAAAGGGAAGCAATCGACGCGCTCGATGCCCCGAGAGGGACAGCGAGTGCGCACGCGTACGTGCGTCGAGCACGTACGCTGCGCGGGCGGAAACTGAAAGCAAGCGTGGGCTTGCTCTCTCCAAATCCGGCGGGCGGAATGCCGGTTGATTCATTCTCAAGCAAGGGGCCCTCCCGGTCAATGAAATACGGAGGTTCCGAGCGAAACTGTGTGTTATCCGGACCTCCGGCGGCCGGTTAAGGCGCTACGGTCGGCGTCTATGGCCGCCACCAAGCCTCGTGAAATCCGTGTCACGCCGAAGGCGAAGGCGCGAGCCCTGAAGCTCGCGGATGCCCTCCGGCGCCGGTATCCGGAGGCGCACTGCGAGCTGGTGTTTCACAGCCCGTTCGAGTTGCTGATCGCCACGATTCTTTCCGCGCAGACGACCGACGTTGCGGTAAACAAAGTCACCCCGGCCCTCTTCGCGCGGTATCCGGATGCCGCGGCCCTGGCGAGGGCGACGCCCGAGGAACTGGAGCCGTTGTTGCGGACGATCGGGCTCTTTCGCAACAAGGCCAAGAGCATTCAAGGCGCAGCGAGCATGATCGTGTCCGACTTCGGGGGCGAGGTGCCGGCCTCGCTGGAAGAACTGATCAAGCTTCCTGGGGTCGCCCGCAAGACCGCAAACGTGGTTCTGGGAAATGCCTTCGGCATCAACGCCGGCTTTGTGGTCGATACGCACATCCAGCGACTCGCCGTGCGCTTCCGGCTGGCGAGAGAAGGCGATGATGTGGGCACGATCGAGCGGAAACTCATGGCGCTTCTGCCGCAGGATCGCTGGTGCGAACTTTCCCATCAGATCATCTGGCACGGGCGGCGGGTCTGCAAGGCCCGGGGCGGAACGTGCGCGCAGGACTCGATCTGCCGGGAGTTCGGATGCCCGGGCGCCAGAGGCGGGAAAAGGCCCGAGCGTCAGGCCTGACGCATCGTCTGGGCCTTTGCCGTCAGACGCTCGAGAAGTGAAGTCGGATTCTCATCGACAACGATGAACTCTCGATGCGGCAGGCGGAGAAACCCGGCATCGCCCGCGCGGTCCAGGAACGTGAGGAGCGGATCGAAGAACCCGTTGACATCGAGCACGCCGACGGGCTTGTGATGGATACGCAGCTGGGCCCAGGCGAGGATTTCGAAGAACTCGTCGAGCGTGCCGAAGCCCCCGGGGAGCGCGATGAACGCTTCGGCCATGCTCGCCATCATCATCTTCCGATCGTGCATCGTCTCCACGACCCGCATGTCGGTGACGCCTTTGTGCGCCAGTTCTTTATCCACCAGTTGACGGGTGATCACGCCCGTGATGCGACCATTTTGCAAGAGCGCACCATCGGCGACGGCACCCATTAAGCCGACGCTTCCACCCCCGTAGACCAGCGCGCGATCGGAGCGGGCGATGGCCTGACCCAACTCGCGAGCGGCGTCTGCGAAGGCACGTTCATGCCCGGGAGCTGCTCCACAGAAAACGGCGATGCTGCGCGGCATGCAATTTCCTCACGTGATGGGTAACGAACCAGGATCCGGAATTCTCGCACGCACTTCTTCGACGGTGATGCCGAGCATGAGTTCGTTGGTGGCCAGGGACTTGTGACGCACGGCCTGAGCGGGTGGATGATAAATGACGTCGGCCTCCCTGTGGAAGGGCCCGTCCAACCTGGGCGAGGTCGCCCCGTACAGGCCGATGAGCGGACGCGCGAATCCCACCGCCATGTGAACAACCGCCGAATCGTTGGCGATCACCAGCGCCGAACGCTCGATCAATGCCATCAGGTCATCGATGGGCGTCTTGCCGATGCGGTCGATCAAGCGGCGCTCGCGGGAAGCGAGTTCCAGCAGCGGGGCGCACTGCTCGCGTTCGTTGGGGGCGCCGACGAGGACGACACGGGCGTATCCCTTGTCCAGCAGGGCCGAGGACACGAGCGCGAAGCGATCGGCCGGCCAGCGCTTGCCGGTCCAGCGGCTGGTGGGCGCGATGACGGCGTAGGGACCGGCCTGCAGCTCGGGATCCGCCGCGACTTTCTGAGCCGACTGCGGTGCGCTGTAGAGGCGCATTTCTTCACACGTCGGGATGCCGTCGTGGCGCAGAACCTGCAGCATGCGTTCGACGGCGTGGTCGGTCCGAGGGGCGAAGTACCTGTGGGTCAGTCCGAGCCAGCCGAGTTCCCGCGCGTTCTGCAGGCCGACCCGGCGGGGCGCGCGAGTCGCCCAGGCGAAAAAGCCGGACCGCAGCAAACCCTGCAGGTCGTAGACGACGTCGTAGCGGCGTTCGCGCAGAGAGCGCAGAAACCGCCAGAAGGGAAGCGTCGTGCCGCGCGACAGGCCCTTGCTGAGCTTGTTGCGATGAAACTCCACGACGTTGGTGAGCGCGGGGTGATACCGAATCGCATCGGCAAATGCATCCTGCACGAGCCAATCGATCTCGGCGTTTGGAAAGGCCCGGCGCAGCGACACCAGCGCCGGGACGGTGCGGCAGACATCCCCCAGCGCGCTGGGGCGGATGATCAGAATGCGCGAGGGCGTCTCCAAGGCCGGGGAGCGTATCAGGCGCAGAGCGGTTTCAGGCGAGCCGGCTTACTGCGGTTCCTTCGCCCGCTGGAGCAATTCCTCCACGGCGGCTTTGAGTTGTGCGTCCACTTCCGCGGCCTCGTCGGCGGGCGTCTGGGGCACGCTGATGTCCGGCTTGGCGCCGTTGTTCTCCATGTCCTTGTGATCCTTGCTGATGTACCAGCCTCGCCCCGGCGTGCGGACGGCGGTTCCGTCGATCAGACTTGCGGCGCCGGTGGAGATCACGCCGCCGTAGGTGGGGGTGCCGACGAGCTTGCCGCGCCCGATCGTCTTGATGGCGTGCGCAAAGATCTCGGCGTTGGAGAACGAGTTCTCGTTGATGAGCACCGAGATTTCGCGGGAGTACCCGTAGATCAGGCGCCGGTCGCGCGGATAGGCGTCCTTCTTCACGCTCTCGGGGTCGGCGCCGCGCTGGATTGCAAACGCGTGGCGAGGTGCGGTGAGCGATGCGAGGAGGATGTCCGCGGTGCTTCCGCCGCCGTTGTCGCGGACGTCGATGATCAACCCGAGCTTGCCGTCGGCGGCGGCGAACAGGTCGCGTTCATAATCGTCGACCGAGGGCTGCCCCATCGCACGGATGTGCAGGTACCCGATCTTGCCGCCGGAGAGCTTGTCGACGAGTTGGCCCCGGCGCTGTGCTTCGTCGTAGTAACGCAGGTCGGTATCGGCGGCGGAAGACATCGGCACCAGCAGCATGGCGCGGGGCTTGACGGCGTTGGTGCTCGGGTCCGGGGTGTCCGAGGCCCGCGTGAAGCCGATCAGCGTCTCCTTGTTGGCCCGGCCCGTGAGGGCGGCGGCCAGGTCGATGCGCGGATAGCTGCCGGCATTTTCGGCGAGGGGCTCACCGTCGATCGAGGTGATGACGTCGCCGACGGCGAGCCGCATGGCCTTGACCTTTTCGTCGCCGGCCTGCGAGTTGTCCGCGGGGGAACGGGGCAGGATCCGCGTGACTTCATAGCCGCCCGGGACGGGCTTGGTATCGACTCCGAGATATCCCGTACCGATCGGCGCGGGAGCGCTCCCCGGGGGCGGGAAGACGCCGACGTGCGAGCCTTCGAGTTCGCCGAAGAGCATCATCGTGACGCGCTCGAACTCGCCCACGGTGCGCGTGTTCTCCGCGAGCTTGACGTATCGATCGGCCAGCCCCGTCCAGTTCAGGCCCTTGAGCGTGGGGTGATAGAACTGATTGCCGAGGATGCGGGCGGCCTCCATGAACTTCTGGCGTTGCTGTCGCGCGACATCGAGCAGGTAGGGCGCATCGATCGGAAGCGCGTCGACCTTGCCACCCGAAGGCGGGGCAGACGACACCGATCCCTGCCGGACGAAGTAGACCTTGTCGCCTGTCAAAGTCACCGATACGTCCGACACCGCACCCGCCTGAATCGTCTTGCGGTCTTCACCCTTGTACGAAACGGACACCAGCGACGGGTCGGGTTCGCCTGCCGCGGAGAAAATCACGCGGTCGCCGCCGGGCGTGATCGCCAGCAGCGGCGAAGGCAGCGGGATCCCGTTGGTCACGCGTCGCAGGCGCAAGTACGCGTCTTCGGCGTCGAAGCGCAGAGGCTTGGGCGCGTCGGGCTTCTTCTCTTCCTTCTTTTCTTCGGCCTTTTTTTCGGCGCCATCCGGGGCGGGCGCAGCCGGCGCCGGGGCGGGTGCGGGCTTGTCCCACTCGACGGGGTCGATGGGCTTGCGCTTCTTCGCGGCTTCGGCCGCCTTCTTGAAGTAATCCTCCAGTTCGTACGGACGCAAGGCATCCAGCGACTTGTCGAGCGCGACGGCGTAGACCTGGTACTGGAAGTTCTGTTCGCCCCGCTCGCTCTGGAAGTAGAGCACCTTGCCATCGGCCGACAGCCGCGGCGAGACATCCAGGTCCGGATGGCGCGTCAGGTTGATCGGCGCCGCCGATTTGCCGTCCTCGCCCGCCTTGGTGTCGAACAGCCAGATATCGGAATTGAAATCCAGGTCTTCAACGGCGTACACGATGTGCCGCGAATCAGGCGCCCACTGCACGTCCGGCGCGTTCCAGCCGGCCCAGAGGACGCGGCAGTTCTTTGTGAACAGATCCATCAGCACCGCATCGCCCAGCCCGCGCGTGAAGATCAGTTGCTTGCCATCGGGTGAAGGAATCGGGTCGCGGTACTCGGGACCGAAGACCCCGTCGTTCTTTCCGGGCGCGAGCCCCACGGGATCGAGCGGGTGAACCGTGAACGTCACCGCCTCGGACCAGCGCTTGGCGAAATCGACCTTGGGTTTCTCGTCCTTCTTTTCCTCTTTCTTGGGCTCCGCTTTGGCGTCCGCGGACTTGTCGTCCTTCTTTTCTTCCTTTTTCTCTTCGGGCTTTGCATCCGGCTTGGCTTCGGCCTTCTTTTCGTCTTTCTTTTCTTCCTTCTTTTCCTCGGCCGGTGAGAGGTCCGACTTGGCGAGCGCGACGGTGGCGTAATACAGCTTGTACGTTCCGGTGTCGTCGGATGCGAAGTAGAGCACGCGGTTGTCGGGCGACCACGAGATGCCCCGGGCGCGACCGGTGCCGCTGGTTACGCGCCTTGTCGGAAAGTTCTCGTCGGTGCAGCGGACGAAAACCTGTCCGCGTGCCACGACCGCCAGCGTCTTGCCGTCCGGGCTGACGACCGCCTCGGTGATTTCCTTGCCGAGATTGAGCCGCTGGGTATCAAGATCTGCGAAGTCGGCCGAGAGCGTGACCTTGACCGGCTGGGGTTTGGCACCCGGCGTCTTCAGATCGAGCGTGTACAGCGTGTCCCAGACCACGAACGCCGCCGTGTCGCCGGCGGCATTCACGGCCAGATCACGCACACCGTGGCCGATGGTGATCTGCTCGGGCGTCGGCTGAAAATTGGTGAGATCAGTGGCGTCCGCGTCCGTCTTGCCGGCTGGAATCCGGCGGATGTTGTACTCGCCGGATTTGGATGAGAGATACACGATCGAGCCGTCGGGCAGCGGCCACGCGTCGGCATCCGAGCGTGCATCAAGCGTGACGCGCTCGAACTGTCCGGTGGAGGTGTTCATCCGCCAGATGTCCGGTGCACCGGAGCCGTCATACTGCGGGCGCGTGAAATCGGCTCGTCCGTGCGTGAACACCACGAAGCTGCCGTCCGGAGAAACCCGGGGGAACGTGCCGAACGCGCCGGTCAGGCGCTCGATCGGCCCGCCATCCACCGGGGCCTTGTAAAGTCGGTTCGAGCGATAGATGCTCGGCTCGTTCGTTGCGCTGAAGGTGACAAACTTGCTGTCGGGCGTAAATCCCGTCAGGTTCTGCAGGCGGTCGGTTGTGGTGACCCGCCGCACCGGGCCGAGGCCCATGCCCGTCGCCGAGCGCTCGACGGAAGCAATGTAGATCGTGCGCGGACCGTCCCGGTCCGATTCAAACGCGAGCCACTTGCCGTCTGGTGAGAACACGGAACGCCGATCATCCGCGGGGTGCGAAGTCAGTCGAACAGCCATGCCGCCGGCTCGCGGCACCGCCCAAAGGTCGCCCGCGGCAGAAAACACGATGAATTGACCGTCCGGGCTGATGCTCGGGAACTGAATCAGACCGGTTCTCGCGGTTGGCGAGGCCTTGACCGGAGCTGAGGCACCCGAATTCGGCTGGGCCTGCAGAGGTGCGGCACCTGCGGCGAGAACGAGAGCGGCGATTCCGAAAGAACGCGTCTTGAGCATGGTGAATTTCCGAGAACGGACCATCCGGCGACTTGGCCGGGGTTGAGGACTTCCAGAATAGAACTGATACCGTACCAGAGTCGACGGGATGCGTCTGCACAGGGGAGTCCGGTGCCTGAACGAGTGTTCATGGGTTGGGATCGGCCTTTGGTGGTGACCGCCGCGGCGTGGCTGGCCGGGCGGTTCCGCACGCGCCGCCTGGGTGAAGGCATCGAGCTCGGCCGAATTCTCGTTGTGACGCCCGGCCGGCGTGTGACGCGTTCACTGCTCGAAGAACTGGTCGCGCTCGGAGAGAAGACGGGAGCATGGGTTTCACCGGGGCGGATGATTACCCCGGGCCAAATCGGCTCCAGCCTCGCGCCGCCCGCCGCGCCTGAGGCTGAATCGGAGCTGCGTGCCGCGGCATGGGGGTGCGCGCTTCGGTCGCTCCCCAAAGAACGCTTCGAACAAATCCTGAGGCGACGTCCGGGCAATGACGAGGCTGCGGAGTGGCTCCGCATCGGCGCGTCTGTCGACGACTCGGTGGGCGAACTTGCCCGCGAGTTGCTCCGCCCGGGCGATGCCCGGGCCGCGTGCGACGCGCTCCAACTGCCCGGCGACGCCGCCAAGTGGGAGGCGATCGATCAGGCGTTCGAACCCGCGCAGAAATTGATCCGAGATCTTGGTTTCGAAGACCGGCATCAGGCTCTGCTCCGGACGCTCGCCTCGGCTTCGCCGTTGCCGGCAACAGGCCTCGAAGGCGTGGTGCTCGTGGGCGTCACGGAGCTTGACGGTGCATCCAAGCTTGCGCTCGAACGATCGGCGTTACCTGTGTGGGCGCTGGTGTTCGGGCCCGAGACAGAGAGTCCGTTGCTCGATGAGTGGGGGTGCGTGGCTTCCGATCGTCCCGCGATCGATATCGGCTCTGAGCAGATCGAATTCGCACTCGATTACGCCGATGCCGCGCGCCGTGCGGTCGGGCGAATCGCTGCATGGACAGAGGAACACCCAGACCTGACGCCCGATGACCTGAGCATCTGCGCACCGGACGCCTCGATGGTGACCGAACTGCGACTCATCGCCGAGAAAACCAGCGGACTTGCGTTGCATGATGCCGCGGGCGAGAGCGTCGGGCGCAGTGCTGTCATAAAGCTGCTCGCGCGATTGCAGGCGCACGCCCGCGAGCGAACCAGCGAATCGTTGGCGCAGCTCGTCAAATTGCCTGTGATTGAGCGGTGGCTGGGTACGCGTGTTGATTCCGGGTTGTCGCTCGTGCGACGCCTGGACGAAGCGGCGATCGCAGCGCCGGGATCGGTCGCGGCCGATCTCACCGATGGACCCGGCGATTGCGGGAAGCTCCTCGAAAGTCTGCTCGGCCCCGGTGGCGCCGCACCGCTCAGCGAGCAACTCGAGCAGGTCCGGCTTGTACTGGAGTCGTTGCTGGAAGGAACAACGCTTTCGGAACACGACGGTTCAGCCCTCCGGGCGATCGGCGAGGCCCTCGCGAGCTTGAGCGGCCACACCGCCTTGTTCACGC
Source organism: Planctomycetota bacterium (assembly GCA_018242645.1). GTDB lineage: Bacteria > Planctomycetota > Phycisphaerae > Phycisphaerales > UBA1924 > JAFEBO01. The sequence continues at coordinate 14,519 of JAFEBN010000058.1, forward strand.
CTCTGCCGCTCTGGCGCGCCCTGGAGCTCGTGCTCGAAACGCTCCGCACCGCGCGGGTGCCGGTGGATTCGCGCCGGGGTGAAGTGGAAGTCCTTGGCTGGCTGGAGGCCGC
>JAFEBN010000059.1 GCA_018242645.1 Planctomycetota bacterium
CCCCCAACCCCCTCCCTCGGGGAGGGGGCTTCGGAGGCGAAATCTCTTTTGGAGATTGCTGCGGATCGACTTGAGGGCGTCGTTCCCAACGACAAGCGGTTCATCTGCACGAGCGAAGGGTTTCGCTCGGTCATCCGGCGGGATCTCCCGGCGTTTACCGACGACCGGATCATGGGTGAACCGATCGGGCGCGACACGGTCAACGCGGTGGGCTTCGCGGCCGCCGTCTTTGAGAAGCTGGACAAGAACGCGGTCTTCTCGGTGCTGACGGCGGACCACATTATCGAGCCGCAGGACGTCTTCCGCGAGCGGATGGATCTCGGGTACAAGCTGGTGGAAGCGGATCCGAAGCGGCTGGTGACGTTTTCGATCAAGCCGACCTTTGCGGCGACGGGTTACGGATACGTGGAGCGCGGCACGCCGATCCGCGGCGTGCCCGGCGCGGAAAAGGACGGCAAGTCGCTGGCGTTTCATGTTGCGCGGTTCGTCGAGAAGCCCGATCTGCCGCGGGCGCAGGCGTATCTCCAGTCCGGCTCGTTCAATTGGAACAGCGGCATGTTCGTGTGGAAGGCGTCGACCTTCCTGGAAGCGCTCAAGAAGTTTAAGCCCGAAAGCCACGCGGGCATGATGGAGATTCAGAAGGCGTGGGGAACCAAGTCGCAGCAGGAAACCATCGCCCGCGTTTACCCCAATCTGCCCAAGATCAGCGTGGATTTCGCGATCATGGAGCCCGCCGCGAAGGACAAGGACTTTTCGGTCTGCACGGTGCAGATGGACGTGAACTGGCTGGATGTCGGCTCGTGGCCCAGCTACGGCGAGACGCTCGCGCCGGACGGCTCGGGGAATCGCAGCGCCAACGGTTCGGGCGCTGCGATCATCCAGCAGGGCCGCAACAACCTGATCGTGAACGGCGGGAACAAGCACACGGTCGCGCTCTTGGGGGTCGATGATCTCATCGTCGTGCACACGCCCGACGCCACGCTCATCATGCCGCGCGCGAAAGCGGAAGAGCTCAAGAACCTGCACGCCCAGGTGGAAGACCGTCTCAAGTAAATCGACACACCGTGCGCTACCTCGCGATCGATCTCGGCGACAAGCGAACGGGCCTCGCCCTGGGGGACCGGGAGACCGGCCTGATCTCGCCGCTCGAAGTGCTCGAGTGCGCCATCAGCGCGGACGAGGGCCGCCTGCTGCTGACGCGGCTCCACGCCGCGATCACCACCCACCTGGGAACGGGCAAGGGCACGCTGGTCATCGGTCTGCCGCTGAATATGGACGGCTCGGAAGGTCCGCAGGCCAAGAAAACCCGAGCGTTCGGCGCCCTGCTCGCCGGCGCCACAAAGCGGCCGGTGGTGTTCCACGACGAGCGCCTGACCTCGGCCGATGCCGACTGGTCGATGGCGCGATCGGGCATGACGCGTGATCAGAAGAAGCACAAGCGCGACGCGCTGGCGGCCGCAGCGATCCTGCGCGACTACTTCGGCTCGCTCGAGGGCGACTTGGGTTCTTCCGGGGCCGGCTCCGGCGGCGAATCGCCCTCGTCCGACTGACCATCGGGTGAGACCGTGGACATGAGCAGGTCGGCGCTGACATCCGCGATCGGGAGCGCTGTCTGGCCCGGAAGCGAGGTGAAGAAATCGCTCAGGCGCACCTTCCACTTCGCCTTCAGCGTGAGTTGTTCGCCCTTCACGCTCTGATCGCTGGTGGTCGGCGATGCGAACGTCACCATCGCCCGGGGGATGACACGTTCGGTGGTGAGTCCGTTGACGCTGATGTCTGCGATCAGCGTGCACATGTAGGTGGAGCCCGACTCGTCCTTGCTCATGCGGCGCGTCTCGACCGCGTTGCGGATCGTGATGGCGACCGACGGGTAGTCTTCCAGGTTCAGCGGTCCGCCGCCCGCCTTGCTCCAACGCGATAGCGTCGCGGCGTCCACCAGCGAGGTCCAGGGAATCTGCCACTGCCCCGCGACCAGCACAGGGCCGAGCGCACCGTTGCCCGCGGCATCGAGCGGCACGCGCGCCACCACGTACCCGATCAGCCCTTCGGTCGACGGCTTCAGCCCGTTGACCGCCGCGGCCACCGAGAACTCGCGCGCCGATATCAAGTGATAGACCGCGCCCATCTTGCGGTGGTTGGCAAAGGGCTTGAGCGCCTTGCCGGAGGCGGATTTCTCCGCGAGCTTGGGGTTGGGCCGGCGTGCCAGCCCGCCCGCCGCGGGCCCTTCGGGCTTGATCGGCTCGTCCGCGGGCGGATCGGCCAGCGCCGGCAAGCAGGCGAGGGCCGCGAGCAGGGTCAGGCGTTTCCACGAGGAAATTGTGGGGCGGGTTCTCACCGCCCATACATTCGCACCGGGAGGGGGTCACCGCAACACTTTTTAGAGCGGTTCGGTCGATCTTCATCATCCCGCGCCCGCAGACTCAGTAACCTTCCGGGGAAAATTTCATCCGTCGGGCGCTGCGCGGCGGTTTCAGGGCGAACACCATGCGTCCAAAGGGGCGTATGGAGAGAAGGGAATCCCGGTGTCATCTCACTTTCATCTTTGCGTTTCCCGTCCCGGTCGCGCCGTGCGCGCTGCCATGATCGCCGCGATCGCGGGCGCCGCGTCTGCCTCGCTCGCGCAGCCCTCGGAGATCCGGTCCGAGCCGGTGCAGGGCGGAAACATCAAGATCCTCCCGGACTCCCCGATCGAGGGCTTCAGCAACGCCGATCAGCTGCTCGACGCGCTCGAGAAAGCCGACGCCGATCTGCGCGCGCTCCAGGCCAACATCCGCTACACGCGCGACTTTGCGCTCGCGGGCGATACACAGGTCCGTCAGGGCACGCTGTGGTTCCAGGATGCGACCGACAAGGCCAACCCCAAGGGACCGCGAAAGCGCCGCTTTGCGATCAACTTCGAGAGTCTGACCTTTGGCGATCGGTCCGAGGACAAGCAGCAGATCTACAACTTCGACGGCGAGTGGCTCGTCGAGCGCTACCCGCAGGAGCACCGCCTGGTCAAGCGCCAGGTCGTGCCGCCGGGGGAGAGCTTCGATCCGCTGAAGATCGGTGAAGGGCCGCTGCCGATCCCGATCGGGCAGAAGAAGGCGGACATCCTCTCCCGATACGACGCGACGCTGCTCCCGCCGGAGGACGGCTTCGAAGAAATGCCCGCGGCCCGCATGAAGGAGCTGACCGACATGTCGCAGGGCTGCGTGCAGCTTCTGCTCAAGCCCCGGGCGGAGCGTGCGGAGACGGACGACTTCAAGGAAATCCGCCTCTGGTACCGGTCGCTGCCGGATGCGAACGGCAAGCGAGGCCCGCTTCTGCCGCGCATTGCCAAGACGGTGAACCAGGCTGACGACATCTCCGTCGTGCAACTGATCAACGTCAAGATCAACGACAAGGTGACGATCAACAACGCGGTCTTCGACACTTCCGTGCCTCCTTCGGGCTGGGATGTGGTCGTTCAGCCCTACCGGGGCGGTCCGGAAGCCGACGGCGAACCCGCCACGCCGCAGGTGACACCCGCGGGAACGACCCGCGCCGTCGACCCAGCCGGGCGCACGCAAGGTCCGGAAAGCCCTGCACCCAAGCCTTCGCCGGCGCAAGCACCAAAGAACGAGCCGAAATAACAGGACATGAACGCTTTGAAGCCGAGTACGTGGATGGCCCTCCGCGAGTTGAAGCGGGGCTTGGCTGTGTGCGCGCTGGTCATCGCGGTCAGCGGCCGGGCGGTGGCGCTCTCGCCCGCCAAGCCGGACGCCGAGAAGCCCGAAAGCCCCAACGTCGTTCAGCGCCTTCTCGAGACGCCCTATCTCACGGATGCCGAGCGCGCGGATATCCGCGTCCGTCACGGCATCTGGACGGCGGCGGACCTGCAGGATGTCACCCGGCGCGCCCGCGCCGCGATCATCCGCGGAAGCTGGGACGATCCGGCCCTCAGCGATGCCAAGGCCGATCCGCTCGATCGCGCCGAAGCGATGGACATGCAGGGCAAGCCCGCGGAAGCGCTGCAGATCCTCACCACGCTCGAGGGCAAGGGCGTCACGCTGCGGGCGTTGCGTCTCACGGCGGCGGCACAGTTTGAACGAGGCGAAAAAGACGCCGCGATCAAGACGCTCGCGCAGCTTGAGCAGCGCGTGATGAAGGACCGCCAGAACTCCGCGTGGGAACTCGTCGAGGGCGTGCGGGGCCTGCAGCTCAAGTCGGAAATTGAGGGGCCCGCGAAGGGCGCGCAGGATTTCCAGTCGATGATGTCGATGCTCGCCCGCGCCCGCGAGCAGCTCGATCGCCTCTGCTGGACCGCTCCCTTCGCCGAGGCGCTTCTCCTGGCCGACAAGGACAACCGCAGCGAGGCCGCGGAAGCGCTGGAACAGGCACTGGAGCTCAATCCTTCTGCGGCGGGCGCGTACTACCTGCTCGGGCAGATGTCGGTTGATTCGTTCAATTTTCAGCAGGCTGAGAAGATTGTCGGCAAGCTGCGCGAACTGGCGGGCCCGCTGGACAAGGGCGAATCGGAACCCGCGGGCACCCACGAAGCTGGCGAGCCCGTCGCTCCTTACGCGGACATGCTTGCCGCCCGCCTACGCATCCGGCAGCGCGACCCGCAGGGCGCGGTGGAAGCACTCAAGCCGACGCTCGCCCGCTTCCCGGCGCAGATCGAAGCCCGCGCCATCGAGGCCGCGGCGATCGCTTCAACCTTTGACCTCGCGGCGACAGACGAAGCCCTCGCCCGGATCGACAAGCTCTCGCCCGGCACGCCCATCGGCTACCTTGCCGTCGGCAAGGCGCTCGCGGAGCAGCGCCAATATGCCGATGGCGCCCGCTATCTGGAAGAAGCGACCCGGCGCGCTCCCAAGCTCGCAGAAGCGTGGATCGAGCTGGGCCTGCTCGAGGTGCAGGCGGCTCGCGACGACCGTGCGCTCGCGGCGCTCGAGAAAGCGGAAGGGCTCGACCCGTTCAATGTGCGCGCTGCGAACAGCCTGAAGCTCATGCGCGAGGTCGGCAGCTTCTCGCGCATCGAGTCGGATCACTTCATCGTGCGGTACAAGCCCGGCGTGGACCTGGCGCTGGCGCGTGAGATGCCGCCAATCCTCGAGCGGATCTACGCCCGTGTCACCGGCGACAAGCCCGGCGGCATCCGCTATCCCCTGAAGGGCAAGACCGTGATCGAGCTCATGCCGGATCACCAGTGGTTCAGCGTGCGCATCACCGGCATGCCGCAGGTGCACACGATGGCCGCGGCCACCGGCCCGCTGATCGCCATGGAGGCGCCGCGCCTGGGGGAGAAGAACACGGTGGGGGCGTACGACTGGGCCCGCGTCGTCCAGCACGAGTTCACGCACACCGTCACGCTCGCCCGCACGAGCAACCGGCTTCCGCACTGGTTCACCGAGGCGTCGGCTGTTTACCTTGAAGATGCGCCGCGCGACTGGAGCACCATGCTCATCCTCGCGCGAGCCTACGAGACCGACACGCTCTTCGACCTCGACGGCATCAACATCGCGTTCACCCGCCCAAAGAAGCCGACCGATCGTTCGCAGGCCTACGGCCAGGGCGCGTGGATGTACGAGTACATCGTGACCCGCTACGGGCCCGAAGCGCCCCTCAAACTCATGGACCGCTACGCCGCGGGCGATCGCGAGCCGGAAGCGTTCCAGACCGTTCTGGGCGTGTCGCGCGAGCAGTTCCTCACCGAGTTCAAGCAGTGGGCGGGCGAGCAGCTCACCGCGTGGGGCATGCGTCCCAAGGCCGGCGAACCCGAGCTGCGCGATCTGATCGATCAGTGGCGTACCAAGCTCGGCGAAGGTCACGACGAGGATCTCCCCACGCTTGAAGTCGTGGAAGGCTGGCTGCGGGAGCATCCCGGTCACGCCGATCTGCTCGAATCCGCCGTCCGCCTGCGCCTGGAGAAATCGGGGGGCAAGCCCACGCCCGACATGATCGAAGTGCTGGAGTCCTACTCCGCGTCCCGCCCGGGCGACCCCTCACCACACAAGCTGCTGGTGACGCTCTACCTCGATGAGGCCTCCCCCGCGCACGATCCCGCCAAGGCGATCACGCACCTCGAGTTCCTCGACGCACGCGAGCAGAACTCGGCGAGCTTCGCCGTCCAGCTCGCCCGGCTTTACGCCGCGGAGCAGAAGTGGGACCAGGCATGGTCCAAGGCGCTGCGGGCCTGCACCGTCGCACCCTACGAAGCGGCCAACCGCGAATTCGCCGCGACGGTTGCCATCAAGCGCAAGGACTTCGACGCCGCCAAGTGGCAGCTCGAGACGCTCAAGATTCTCGAGCCCGATCGCCCCATCCACGCCCAGCGCTTGAAGGCCCTGGAGGACCTGCGCGTCAAGGCGAAGTGACTGGTCGATTCGGCCCGGGTTCGCCTATTCTGGTCGGCATGATTACCCCCGCCCCGACCACCAAGATCGATCCCAAGCTCTGCCGCGGCACATTTGATCGCATCATCCCGCCTTCTGCCAACGGCCCCGAGCACGTCGTGATCGCCATCCCGGGGACCAACTACCAGCTCCACCTGGTGCCGACCGCGCCCATGACGGCGCAGCCGGGGCACCGCATCGTGGGCACGGTGCAGCTCAGCGCGCGCCGCATCGATGAGACGCAGACCGGCGGACGATTTGTTGAGCCCGTCTTCGGCCGCCCCCGGCGGGTGCAGGGCCCGATCATCGCGATCGAAGGGGACTCGATCGTCGTCAACGCGGGCGTGCCCATTTGGGTGAAGCCCACGGATGCGCGCCAGCAGGCGTCGAGCTTTGCGGTGGGGCAGTTTGTCGGATTTGATGCGCTCGACGGGGGCACGTTCACGCAGGCTCCCTGATTTATTGCACGATCTGTTCTGCCGCGGTATCTTGACACGCTCACACGCGGAGCGATTGTCATGTTTGATATCTGGTGGACCCGCTACAAACTTCGCTGGCAAATGAGCCTGATGGGCGGCTGCCTCGTTTTTCTGCTGTTTTCGGCGTACACGACATATGTGGAAGCGAGGTATTTGATCGCCGGTCGGGTTGCTCCGGCGACTATTGCAGATGTTTCGGAAGAGCGTATCTCCCGAGATCGAGAGCCTTCGCTTCGTATCAAGTATGCGTTCACCGATGCGGACGGCGCGAAGCGAAGTGAGAGCGATGTGATGCCCGCGGACTGGCTCCCGCCCGCCGCGATTTCGGTGCAGTATCTGAGCGGCAAAGCGGGATGGTCACGCATTGACGGCCATCACCGCCTGTGGATGACCATCCCGTTCCTTGTGTGCGTGGTGGGCATCACGATATTCCTTGTCATTTTCTACCGCGACTTCCAGGCCCACGAGCGCCGCAAAGCCTCGTGGTAGATTCACGATCCCACTTCAGGCAGGGTCCACACCTGATCGTGCGATCTCGTGCGGGCGAGCGCTCGCGGCAGATCACTGCTTCTCGAAGCCCCCGAACGGACCCCGCGTGATCCCTCCGGCGACCCTCGGGCACGTATCGCCATCCGAAGACTTCCCCCTTCTCCGCCGCTTCCCCGCGCGGTACGCTGGTCGCGACTCCAAATCCTGTGGCGTAACCGCTGCGCTCCGCGTTGGTACCAAACGGAGAGATTTCAAAAAACGACCCGGTCCCCGCGGCACACACCGCAAAGACCGGGTCGGCAATTGAGGCTCGAGCAAGAGAGGAGAGAGAGGGGTTGGTCGCGCGCGTTCGCGATGAACGCTGGAATACGACGCCCCTCTCTCTCCCTCGGGGGTTCGCGAGAGGTGCAAAGCGCAAAACAGGCGTCAGCGGAACACGCGCATGCAAAGAGGGTGGTTAATGCCACCCCCCAGCAACGGATGTCCGCCGACACCTCGCATTTCGCCCCCACGCCAACCCACGATCCCACCCCTGGGATCCACGCTTCTTCGTTGCCCGCGCGGGCAACCGATTACCGGCGCCGGCGGCAGGCGATCAGCCCGGCGAGTCCCAGCGCCGCGGGCGCCGCCGCCGAAGGAACCGGGATGATCTCCACACGCCAGTTGTCGATGCCGCAGTCGGTCTGAATGTTCGAGTTCGCGGAATTGCCGCGCCAGAAGCCGAACTGCATGATGCCGCCCGAAGTTGAGAAGTCCGGGTTGTTCGAGCTGATCAGGGTGCCCGTCATCGTGAGCTCCCAGAAATCAGAAGCCACCAGCCCGGGTGCGGAATTGGGCTGCCAGGTGCTGAAGCCCGAATACGGCATCACCAGGATCGGGTTCCGCTGGATGTAGTACTTGCCGCCCTGGAGGATGACGCAGCCGGAACCCTGGCCGTTGCCGCCCTGATTCACGAAGTTGATGGAATCTTCGCTGTAGTTGATCGTGCTGATCGCCTGTGCGCCGGGGTTGTAGAAGTACGTTCCCCGCATGTGCAGACCCAGGGATGCCCCGTTGGAACCGGAGACCACAAGGTTGTTGCGGACGCGGCGATATTCATTGGGATAGCCGCCCGTCAGCACCTGGAAGCCCACCGTGGTGCTCCCCACGCCGTTGGCGTTCGTCACGCCGACCAGCGACCAGTCGCTGTTGTTGAAGATGCCGTCGAAGAAGACCACGGCCTTGGCGGATCCGGCGAGCGAGGCGGCAGTGATCGCGCCCCAAAGAAGACTTTGGCGAAGCATGGCGAACTCCTCAATTGCATCCCTCCGCCTGTGACGACAAGTCGAAGGAAAAGGGACAAAGGAGTTACCCGACCGACGCCGGATCTTGCAGCGGACCACAAAAAATCTGAAACTTGCAATTCAGGGCGTCGGGCAGGCCAGAGCGTCATACGCCGTCGCGAAGATCGCGAAATCCACATCGTCCACCACGCCGTCGAAATTAAAATCCGAGGGACAACTGGCGGGCATTCCCGGCTCCGTGCACTCGAACAGGTTGTACGCCCCGGAGAAGAAAACGAAGTCGAGATCATCGACCAGCTGGTCGCAGTTCAGATCACACCAGCACACTTGCAGCGTCGCCGCGTTGCTCGTCGCGTTTCCGCATGTGTTGGAGACCAGGCAGCGAAACTCCGCAAACGGCAGCGCGCCCGAGGTCTGTGAATAGCCCGAAATCGAAAGTGAAGGGCCCGTGGTATTCGCGGCGGTGAAGGTCCGAGCTCCCCCAGAGTTCAGGCCGGCGGCGACCGGAATCCACGCCGGAACCGCGGGCGCTGCCCGCCATTGCCATTGGTAGTTGAACGGCCCGGTGCCTGCCGCCGTGATCGTCATCGCTGTGGCCGTCTGCGTGCAGTTCGTCACGCTCACCGGCTGCTGGATGATGTTGATCGGGATGTTCGATCCGAAGATGTACGCCGCACCCTGGCCCACGTTGGGTCCGACCTTCTGCTGAGCCGCGCCGGTGACGGCGGCACTGCCGGCAAAGGCCACGCTCGCGCCGAACCACTCATCCGCCAGCCCCGCCGCCGAAAGCAACTTGGACTGTTGCGTCCAGGTCGCGCCCGACCGGACATAGACATACGCCGAACCCTGCGCGGGATTGGCGCCGATGGTCTGATTCGGGGCGCCGAACGCCACCGAATCGCCCGACAGCACACACGAGGAGCCAAAGTAGTCAAACGCCCCGCCGTCCGACGCTGTCAGCTTCGCCTGCTGCGTCCACGACACGCCCGAGGAAAGGAATACATACCCCGCACCCTGGTATGCGTTTGCCCCCGATGCTTTGTACAGCGCTCCAACCGCCAGGGACGATCCGGAGAGCGAAACGCTCGTTCCGAAGTAGTCGCCCGCAACGCCGTCCTGCGCGACGAGCCGCGCCTGCTGCGCCCACGCGGTGCCGGTGCGTTTGAATACGTAGGCAGCACCCTGCGCCGTCGCGCCCGAGATGGTCTTGCCGTCCGCCCCGATCGCCGCCGCATCCAGCCCGAGGGACACGCTGACGCCGAAGAAGTCGTTCGCCGCGCCGTCCGACGCCGTCAACTTGGCCTGCTGCGTCCAGGAACTGCCGGTTCGCACGAACACATACGCGGCGCCCTGGTAGAAATTGGCGCCCCCCGACTTGCCGTAGGCCCCGACGATGGCCGTGTCGCCGAAGATCGCGACCGAGCAGCCAAAGTTGTCGCCGGCCGCACCGTCGCTCGCCGTGAGCTTTGCCTGCTGCGTCCACGTCGCGCCCGAGCGTGTGAACACATACACCGCTCCCTGGTACGTCGCCGTCCCCGAAGCTTTCCCGGGTGCACCGACGATGATCGTGTCGCCCGCGATCGCAACGCTCGAACCGAACGTGTCGTTGGCCGCACCGTCCGAGGCGGTCAGCGTGCCTTCGGGGTTCCAGGCGGCACTGACAAATCGAAACACAAAGGCCTGCCCCTGAAAAGCGTTCGCGCCGACTTTGCGGTTGGGCGCCCCGCACACCACCGTGTCCGTCGATGCGCCGGTCGCCGTTGCGAAGTTGTCGTTGGCCGTGCCGCTGGAGGCGGAGACCTGGATGGGCGCGCAGCTCTGTCCCCGCGCCGGCATCAACGCCGCCACGGCCGGTGCAAGCACCAGCGCCACACGAACCAAGCCTTCCCGCATCGCTCTCTCTCCACGGGGCGTCAGGTACGCCAGAGAAAGAGTCTAACTGGCCGGCGCTCCTCGAATCAAGACCAATTCTCGGACGTCGCGCGGGCTACTCGTCCTCGTCTGATTTGTTGCCCGTCGCTTCTTTGCTGTACGGATCGGGCGGGAGGGCGTCGCTCGACACCACGATCTCCACCCGCTGGTTCGTCCGATCGCGCTCCCGGGACCAGGTGTTGGGCACCAATCGGTCGCTGTCGCCGTAGCAGCGGAGGATGAGCTGGCCGGGCGGGATTCCCTGCTCCACCAGCGCATTGAAGACCGCCATCGAGCGGTCGTAACTGAGCTTCATCGCCTTCTGCACGTTCCGCATCGCCTCGGGCGGGCTGCAGTGCCCGCGCAGCTCGACATAGAACCGCTGGCCCTTGATCTTCTTCGCCGTCTCCGCGATCGTCTCGCGGGCGCTGGTCGAGAGCGACGTCGACCCGTCATCAAACGGGATCAGGGCGCCCAGGCTGCTGAAGTTCGTGGGCCGCAGCGTCTGCTGGCTCTTGTGCCGACCCGCGACGCCGTTCGCGTCGCCCTCGCCCCGGAGTTCACGCAGGCGCTGCACAAACTGCTGCTCGTTGGGCTTGCTCGAGTTGATGTTGATCGGGTTGCCGAAACCTTCCCGCATGCCGATCACAAAGTCGAGCATCGCCTGCGACGGCTTGCCCGGCTCTTCCGAGGGATCACCGCTGGTGGCCGATTCCCCCTTGGGTCCCATGTTCATCGCGAGCAGGATGACGAAGAAACCCATCATCAGCGCGACGTTGTCGGCGAACGAGATCAGCCATTCCGGCGCACCCTCGTGCTCGCCCTCGGCGTGGCCACCCCCGCCGTGCCCGCCCCCGCCGTGGCCGTGCGATCCCCCGCCCTCGTGCTTCTCGTCGTGGTTGTCCTTGTGCTCGTCGGCCATGTCGCAAGCTCACGAACCAGCGCCGCCCAACAGTGGGGACCCTCTCATCACGCCGCGGCACGGAACGGATCACGCCGCACCGACGGGATGAACGCCAGCATCTTGTCGAGCGTCACACGCGGGTTGTCTCCGGCCTGCACGCTCAGGATCGCCTGGAGCATCATCTCGCGGTTCAGGATCTCCTCGCCCGACTTGATGCCCAGCTTGTCGCCGATCGGCCCGGCGATCGCGTTGGCCACGATCGCGCCGTACATCGTCGCCACGACGGCGATGGCCAGCGCGTGACCCAGGGCGCCGATGTCGGCGCTGGCGAGCTGACCGAACATGCCGACCTGTCCGACCAGCGTGCCCACCAGGCCGTAGCCGGGTCCGTAGAGCTTGATCAGGTCGAAGAACTTCTTGCCGGCCTTGTGGCGATCCTGCATCGCCAGGATTTCCATGCGCAGCGTCGCCTCGATGCTCGAGGGCTCCACGCCGTCGATCGCCATCTTCAGACCCGCCGCCAGGAACGGATCCTTGATCTTCGCGATCTCCGGCTCCAAAGCCAGGATGCCGTCGCGACGGGCCTTGTCCGAGAGCGACTGCACCGTCTGGATCACTTCCTGCGCGCTCATGCCCTTCTCGAACATGAACGTTTTGATGTAACCGGGAACCTGCATCAGTTTCTGCAGCGGCATCGCGATGAACACGACCGACACCGAGCCGCAACCCACCATCAGGACGCCTTCCATCGAGAAGAACATCATCAGGTTGCCGTGCGACACCTCGACGAAGACGTAGCCCAGGGCCGCTACGCCGATCAGGATGCCGATGATGGAGGCCTTGTCCATGGAGTGTCTGCCTCTGGCGCAAAGACGGTCATTGCCGCCTGTCGCGCAGACAGAACGGCCCATCCCACCTTCGGCGGTTGGGTCGGGTCGAGTGAGGGCGGGGCTAACCGGAATGCAACGAGTGACGCGGCCAAGGCCGGTCGCGCCAAGTGTGCGGGCGGCACCCGTGTTATCGGGCGGCTTTCACAAACGTCCCCTGCTCGCGGTCCTTGCGCACCCCGGGAAACGCGAGCGCCCGTCCGTGGGCCACGCAGTACACCCCCGGAGGCAGAATGCCCGACGCGAAGATCGCCTCGTTCAAGTTCTGCAGCGCATCCGAGCGCTTCATCTCAAACGGCCTCATCGCCCCCGTCAGCACGATCGGCACGCGCGGGCTGGGCAGTTCCTTGAAGATCCGCTCCCCCGTCAACGCCAGCGTGTCCGTGCCGTGCAGGATGATGATCCCCGTGGATTTGGTCGCAAGCTCCGTCGATCCTCCCGCGGCACGCACCGCCTGCACGATCGAAGCACGGTCCTCGTCGGTCATGTCCAGGCTGTCCTTGCTGAGCAGCTCGATCGTGCTGATCGTGGTCTCCACCAGCCGCAGCCGCGCCAGCATGCGCCGCACGATTGAGTTGCGGTTGGACAGGCTCCCGCTCGCCTCGTCGTAGGTCTTCTCGATCGTCCCGCCCGTGGTGATGAGTGTGAGGTGCATGGGGAAGGCAGTGAGGGAGGGCACGAGGCACTTAGCGCTTGGCATGAGGCCCGAGACGAGTGAGGCCGATTGAAGCGTACCCACAAAAAAGAAAACGGCACGGCGAATGCAGCCGTGCCTTCTCCAATGCTGTTGTCACGAGTGTCTCGTGCCCGTTTCTCAACCGTTGATCGCGGTGATCTTGATCTTGGTGTACTTCTGGCGGTGGCCGGTCTTCTTACGCCAGGTCTTCTTCTCGCGGAAGTGGTGGACGTAGATCTTCTCGCCCGCGACGATCGCTTCGAGCACCTCGGCCTTGACCGAAGCGCCGGCAACGTACGGCTGACCGATCTTCGCGTCGCCGCCTTCCTTGCCGACGACAAGCACCTTGTCGAAGGTGATGGCGGAACCGACCTTGGCGTTCCCCTGCTCGGTCAGATCGACGAGAATCTCCTCGCCCTGGGTGACTTTGCGCTGGCCGCCGAACTCTTCGATAATCGCGTACATGCCAAACTCCAAATCAAGACCCCTGGGGTTGGGTTTCCCGGGGGGTTGAGATGCTAGGCAGGCAGGGTGGTTTTTGCGAATCCGGGCCCGAAAATCCCGGTTCCTGCTCCGACGGAACCCTATTCGCCGGAACCATTTACGCCGGAGCTTCCGAGCGGGCACCTGGGCCAAAAAAGGCGGCCGAAATGATGCCGAACGGCCTCAGGCCGCCGCCGGAGGCTTGCCCGCGGGCTCGATATGGACCAGGACGTCTCGGACGCTGGGCATCTGAGCCCGCACGGCGTCCTTGACGGCGTGCGCAACAGCGTGGGACTCCCGGACGGTCATCGACCCATCCATCCAGACGTGCATGTCAATCCAGTAGAGCACGCCGCTCTTGCGGGCGAAGGCCTTTTGGACCAGGACCACCCCCGGCACGGTGGAAGCGATCTGGCGTGCCTGTTCGGCCACGCCGTCGGACTGCTCGTCGAGGAGTTCCCGCAGCGGCGGGAGCATGAGACGGAAGGCATTGGTCACGATGATGCCCGAGGCGAAGAGCGCCGCCCAGTCGTCCGCCGGCGCCCAGTCGTCGGTTCCGGTTTTCCATTTGCCGATTAGGGCGATGCTGATGCCGAAGAACGCGGCGAGCGAGGTGATGGCGTCGGCGCGGTGGTGGAAGGCGTCGGTCGCGAGGGCGGTCGAGCCCTCGGCCTTGGCGCGGCGCGCGCCGATGCGGAAGAACGCCTCCTTCACGATCACAACGAGCACGAGCACGGCGAGCGTCCACCACTGGGGTGTGTGGTGGGGGGTGATGATCTCGCGGATGGCTTCGATCGCGATGCCGATGCCCGCGAGGAAGACCAGGAACGACACGGCGAGGGCCGCGAGCGGCTCGGCCTTGCCGTAGCCGTAGGGGTGCTGCTCGCTGGCCGGGCGCGCCGAGATCAGAAGCCCGCCCCAGATGACGCCGGAGCCCACGATATCGGCCAGCGATTCGATCGCATCCGCGATCAGCGCGTAGCTGTGGCCCACGATGCCCGCGATCAGTTTCAGGACCGCCAGGAGCATGTTCGTGATGAGACCGGCCAGCGCGTAGCGGCGGGAGGACCGGTTCTTGGACGAGGCGGCATCGGCCATTGGAAGAGCGATCGTATCGGACCGCGTGGTTGGGAGGGGTGGG
>JAFEBN010000005.1 GCA_018242645.1 Planctomycetota bacterium
GCCCCGTCCATTGGCGTCGCGGGGTGACCCCCGCGCGGTCCGCCGGGACGATATGGGCGACGCCCGCGTTCTGCCGCCGCGCCGGCCGGTTGCGGGCAGGCAGAGGATTCTCACGCCGACGAGCGGCTGAGACCGGATCTCGACATCGGGGTGGGTCTAATTGCCGGGTGTGCCGGGGCCGAGTCTCAAAGTCGCACGTTTTCCCTCCCCTGCCCCCGCCCCGGAGCCCCGACGATCGAGGGATGCCGAACCTCGTGCGTCGCCTGTTTGATGTCCTTGCCAGATCTTCTCGGGCCGAGCGTCTGATCCGTCTGGCCAAACCCCTTGGCTCGGCATTCAAGTTACCGGTTTCGATCGTCAGTCCGCGGACATACCCTCGGTGGACCCGGGATGCCGGCAAACGCCGGCCCAGTTAGAAGACCGAGCGGCCACGAGTTCTCCAAGTTGGTCCGTTGGCGCCGCGCAAGAGTTGCGAGAAGGGTCAGATCCGTCTCGGCGTACGATTCGCTGAAGCGGCGATGAGAACCGAATCCCACCAATCTGACCTCCCTGAGCATGAGCTCGTGGCAGTTACCGAGCTTGGCGAACGAGTGAAGGAGCTGCAGTGCCTCTACAAGGTCGCGGCGGTCTTCGCCGAGAGGCGGGGGTCGTTGCATGAGTGCCTGACTCGCGTCGTTTCGGTGCTCCCTGCGGCCTGTCGGTTCCCTGATCGGGCCTGGGCGAATATCCGGTTGGATGGAGTCGAAGTCACGACGACCACCGAGCGGCCCAGGTTCAGTGCCGCGCGCATCCGCGCACCGCTTCGCGTCGCTGACAAGGAGCGCGGCGAGGTGTTGCTCGCCTACTTGAGCGCGCCGGGTATCCCGGGCGGTCCCGACGCCGGGGATGCGGGAAAGGCGGAGCTATTCCTCGCGGAAGAACGGTCGTTGCTCGACGCCGTTTCACGCCAGATCGGCGTGTTTGTGGCGAGCGTCGAGGCCGAGCAGCGCCGCGTCGACATGGAAGCGAGCCTGCGACACGCCGATCGGCTCGCGACGATCGGCCAGCTCGCCGCGGGGGTCGCGCACGAGCTCAACGAGCCGCTCGGGAACGTGCTGGGATTCGCGCAGCTGGCTCTCAAGGCCGCCGATGTGCCGGTGCAGGTCCGCACCGATCTGGGGCGGATCGCGGAAGCGGCGCTCCGCGGGCGTGAGATCATCCGCAAGCTGCTGGTGTTCGCTCGCCAGGCGCCGGCCTCCAAGCAGCCGACGGCGATCAACACGGTCGTTGAGGAGGCCATGTTCCTGCTCGAGGCCGGGTGCGAGAACCCGAGTGTCCGCTTCGTGCGCGAGTTGGGGGCGGGGTTGCCGAGTATCGCGGCCGACCCAGTGCAGGTCCGCCAAGTGGTGACCAACCTGGTCATCAACGCGATGCAGGCGATCTCCGGGGCGGGCACGATTACGGTGCGCACCGCCGTCGTGGACGGTGCCGTTGTTCTCAGCGTCGCGGACACCGGCTCGGGCATGACGCCGGAGGTTCTTCGCCGCGTGTTCGACCCGTTCTTCACCACGAAGGATGTGGGACTGGGGACGGGGCTGGGACTGGCGGTCGTGCAGGGCATCGTCGCCGGGCACGGCGGGAGCATCGAGGTGGAGTCGGAGCCCGCGCGCGGGAGCGTCTTCCGCGTGCGGCTGGCCGTCCACGCGGCGGAATCCGCTCGAATACGCTGAATGGACGTGATGATCGACGCCGCCCGCATCCTCATCGTTGACGATTCACCAGCGACCCGCGAGGTGCTGCAGCGCAACCTGTGCGCCGAGGGGCATGAGGTGGTTTCGGCCGCGAACGTCGCGGCAGCGATGGCGATCCTGAGCCAGGGGCCGGTCGACCTGGTCATCACCGACCTGCGGATGCCCGGCGCCGACGGCATGGAGCTTGTCCGCCACATCCGCGACCACCACCGAGGCACCGGCGTCATCATGGTCACCGGGTTCGCGACCGTCGGCGGCGCGGTCTGCGCGATGCGGGAGGGCGTGGACGACTACCTGCCCAAGCCCTTCTCCGATGAGGAACTGCGGCACGCTGTCGCCGCCGCGCTCGACAAGGTGCGCCAACGGCGGGAGATCGAGGCACCGGGACCGGTCGAGGCCCCCGACGGCCTCATCGGCGCTTCCGCCGCGATGCAGCGCGTGTATCGCCTCATCGCCCGGGCCGCGAGCGCGAGCGTCCCCGTGCTCATCACCGGCGAGAGCGGGACGGGCAAGGAACTGGTGGCGCGGGCGATCCACTACCGCGGCCCGCGCGCCTCCGCGCCTTTCCTCGCGGTCAACTGCGCCGCGATCCCCGAGACGCTCATCGAGAGCGAACTGTTCGGGCACGCGAAGGGTTCGTTCACGGGCGCCACCGCGGCGCGGCAGGGCTTCTTTGTCGCCGCCGACGGCGGGACGCTCTTTCTCGACGAGGTCGCCGAACTCTCGCCGATCGCGCAGGCCAAACTCCTGCGCGTGCTGCAAGAGCAAACGGTGCAGGCGGTTGGGTCGGACCAGCCCCGCACCGTCGATGTCCGCGTGATCGCCGCGACCAACAAGGATCTTGAGGGTCTTGCCCGCGAGGGAGGGGGGCGGGAAGGGGGGGGAAAGTTCCGCGAGGACCTGTTCTTCCGGCTGCACGTGCTGCCGATCGAGGTGCCGCCGTTGCGCGAGCGCGAGGGTGATGTGGTGCCGCTGCTCCGGCACTTCCTGGCGGCCGCGGCGGAGCAGAGTTCAACGCCCGTGCCCCACGTCACGGACGGCGCTGTGGAGGCGCTGCGGCGCTATTCCTGGCCCGGCAACGTGCGCGAACTGCAGAACCTCACCCAGCGGCTGGTGATCTTCGCGGATGCGGGGGTGATCGACACGGTGGACCTGCCGACGGTGATACGGTATGTCGCTCAGGCGCCGGACACACAGAGCGAACCGCCGGGCTGGGGGCACCGCACGCTCCGCGAGGTCGAACTGGCCCACATCCGCGCGGTGCTCGAGAGCGTGGGCGGGAACAAGACCAGGGCAGCGGCGATCCTCGGCATTGACCGCAAGTCGCTGCGGGAGAAACTCAACGCGGCGGAATCGGCTCGGGCGCATCGGGGCGATGGGCAGTCCGGCGCGGACGTTTGACCGGCGCCCGCCGCGCCCCCCCCCCGCGCTCCGCGCGGCAGGCCGGGCTCATGCCGGCAGCGTCAGTACCGCCCACACGCACGCGGCCTCCACGCCGAAGCGGGCATCCACGAGGTCGCGGATCTTCGCGGGCCGCCACCAGCGCAGGGCGATCGTCCCCGCGGCCGAGGCAATCGCCCAGGCCGCGCGGCCCGCGAAGGGTCCGACGGGCCAGAGCAGGAGCGAGGCCGCGAGCGCGAGGCGCAGCCACATAGCGATGTCCCATGCCCGCGCACCGCCGAAGCGCGCCGGCAGCGTCCGCGTGCCGTGGGCGCGGTCGGAATCCTCATCGTCGATGTCGCAGAGCACCGCATCGGCGTAGATGCGGAGCGTGAGGTACGCGAAGGCCAGCGCGAGCAGGAGCGGCGGGCGCGGGAGGCGCGAGAAGACATCCGAGATTGACGCCGCGTCGTACCCGCCGGTGCCGACGCCATCCCGCCGCGCCGCCGCTATGCAGACGATCAGCACCGCGAAGCCCGCGATCCCCGCGCCGACAAACAGGTTCTTGACGACGAAGCGGTCCTTCACGCGCGCCCCCCCACCCGCCGTGCGGGGCCGCCCCGCGTAGAGCAGCACGCCCGCGATAGTGGCAAACGTCCCCGCCGCGGCGATGGGGTGGGTGGGATGGATCATCCACCCGCTCACGAGCGACACGACGCCCGCGCCCGCCATGAGCAGCCGGGCGGCGCGGCGGTGGGTGAACAGGAACGCGAAGCGGTCGGGGTGGGCCTGGCGGTCGGCGGGGTCCAGCCACGCATCGCGGAGTTTCACGCGGTCGAGCAGGTACGCGAGCAGGGCCGTGCTCCAGGCATAGAGCAGGACAACCGGCGTGAGCGCGCCCTGCGTGCCCGTGAGTTGCGCTGCGCACACTACCGCGGCCGCGACGTACACGGCGGCGAACAAGGCGAGGTGTGCGAGCGGTTGGATCATGCGCATGTCCACCAGGCGGCGCCCGACCCGCCGCTGGAGAGCCACGCAAGCGGCGCTCGCGCGGGCGGCCCTCCGCCGACCAAGCGTACGTCCCGCGCGGGGTGAAACACCCCGCCGGTTCGTTCCTCTCCGCGCCGCTAGGGCCATCAACCGCGTTCCCGGCGCGCCGCACGCGGAACGGAGTTGGCACGCGGGTTGCCATACCCCCGGTGTCCTCTCAACCCGGAGAAGCATCACCATGTCCAGCGCCACCATCGCCGCCCCGTCCAAGCCCCAGCAGTCCGTGCCCGCCACGAACGGCTCCACGCCGGCGCACAACGCCGAACACCCCAAACTCTTCCAGCGCGTGCGCGAACAGATGGACCGCGCCGCCGAGGCCGCGGGCCTGGCCCCGGAGGTCCGGAAGATCCTGTCGTCGCCCGCGTGCGAGGTGGCCGTGAACTTCCCGGTGAAGATGGACGACGGGCGGGTCGAGATGTTCTCCGGGTATCGCGTGCAGCACAACAACGTGCTGGGGCCGTTCAAGGGCGGCATCCGGTATCACCCGGACGTGAGCCTTGACGAGGTGCGCGCGCTCGCGGCCTGGATGACGATCAAGTGCGCCCTGGTGGACATCCCCTTCGGCGGGGGCAAGGGCGGCGTCCAGGTCGATCCCGCGACGCTCAGCCGGCGCGAGGTCGAGCGGATGACGCGGCGGTTCGTCTACGCGCTGGGCGCGAACATCGGCCCGGGGTACGATGTGCCCGCGCCGGATGTCAACACCGACGCCCGAACGATGGCGTGGATCGTCGATACATACGCCGCCACGCTGCCGCCGCAGGAGCGTTACCGCGCTCTGGCGGTGGTCACCGGCAAGCCGGTCAGCGCGGGCGGGTCTGTGGGGCGCGAGAAGGCGACCGGGCAGGGCGTGGTCGATCTCATCGGGATGTGGGCGGTGGACCGCCACTGCAAACTCACCGACCTCTCGTACACGGTGCAGGGCTTCGGCAAGGTTGGCTCGTGGGCGGCCCGCATCCTGAAGGACAAGGGCGCGAAGTTGATGGCCGCGCAGGATGTGACCGGGGCGATCAGGGCTCCCACCGCCGCCGGGCTGGACGCCGATGCGCTCGCCGAGCATGTCAAGAAGAAGGGCGGCGTCGCGGGCTTCCCCGGCGCGGAGACGATCTCGCTCGAAGCGTTCTTCGGCGTCAAGGCGGATGTGTTCATCCCCGCCGCGCTGGAGAACCAGGTGACGGGCCAGTCGGCGCGGCAACTGAACGTGCGGCTGGTCGCCGAGGGGGCGAACGGCCCGACGACGCCCGAGGGCGACGCCGTCCTTCGCGAGCGCGGCATCGACGTGCTGCCGGATGTGCTGTGCAACGCGGGCGGCGTGATCGTGTCGTACTTCGAGTGGCTCCAGAACCGCGGCGGCGCGGCGTGGAACGCGGCGGAGGTGGACCAGCGGTTGCGGGAGATCCTGGAGCACGCGTACGCCCGCGTGAAGGGAATGGTCGCTGAGAAGTCGCTGGACTGGCGCACCGCCGCGTACGCCGTGGCGCTGCGGCGGATCGAGCAGGTGTACGCCGAGCGCGGCATTTTCCCGTAAGCGTTGATGAACCCGACCTTGAACACTCCCTCCGAGCACCAAGAGCACCCCATGAACAACCGCACCATCCACGTTACGCACCAGGACATGGAGCGCCTGCGAGCCCTGATCGTGTCCTCCGGCGACCCCACCATCGGCGATGACCGCGACCGACCGTACCTAACCACGCTCGCGGCCGAACTCGACCGCGCGGTCGTCGTCGGCCCCGACGAGGTGCCGCCCGACGTGGTCACGATGAACTCGCGCATCCGCCTGCGGGACGGGCGGCGGACGTGGACCATGACGCTGGTCTTCCCCGAGAAGGCCGACCCGGAAGAGGACCGCATCTCCGTGCTCGCACCCCTGGGCGCGGCGATCCTGGGGTGCCGCGTGGGACAGCCCGTGACCTTCCGCGTCCCCGGCGGCGCGGAGCGCTCGTGCGACATCCTGAGCGTGCTCTACCAGCCGGAGGCGGCGGGCGACCTGCACCTGTAGCGGCTCGCGGCGGTGTTTGAACCCGTTTCATCTTTCGCGTGCCGCGCACGCAAGGAGTGCCCCATGACCACCCAACCGATCGTCAACTCCCTGGACTTCGCCCGGCTTCAGCCGCTGCTCACGGGCGCATTTATGGACGCTGCGGTGCTGCGTCTCCGCGCGTTCCTCGACCAAGCCCGGAAGGTCGCGCCGCGCCGGGTGCCGCCCGATGTGGTCACGATGAACACGCGGGTGCTGGTGCGCCACCCCGGCGATGAAGAACCCGAAACGTACGAACTAACCTACCCGGATTCTGAGTCTGGCGGGCTGTCCGTTCTCTCGCCGCTCGGGGCGGCGCTGCTGGGCGCTCGCGAAGGCGCCAGCGTCGAGTGCGCGGGCGGGCGTGTGTCGCGGCGCGTGACCGTCGAGCGGATCGAGTACCAGCCCGAACGTGAGCATCACTTCGATCGGTGAACCCAGATCATCCCCATGAGGAGGCATCACATGCCCCCGAGAGCCGTCGACCTGCCCATCCACATCAAGCCCGGCAACCTCCAGACTAGCGCCGCGATCGAGGCGTGGGTTCGCCGCAAGCTCGTCGGCGTGTTCCGGCGTTACGGAGCCAAGATGACAGCCATCGAGGTCCACTTCGAGGATGTCAACGGGACCAAGCACGGCGACAACGATGCCCGCTGCGTGATGGAAGCCCGCGTCAACGGCCGCGAACCCGTCGCGGTCAGAGCCCGCGCCGATGATCTTTATGCCGCCATCGACGCCGCGGCCCGGAAGCTCGATGCGGCCATCCGCAGAGTCGTCGAGCGCATCGATACACAGGCGCGTCGGCGATTTCGGCAGCACCGGGCGGGGGATGTTGGTCGCCGGCGATCCCCGGCGAAAGACGCGTAAGCCGCGGAGTCCGTGCGTCCGCTGTATACGCCTGACCTTGGAGCGAATCAGATGAGCAATCTCAAGTCGATCCTCGTCGCCGTGGACTTCTCGCCCTGTTCCATCGCGGCATTCAGAGTGGCGGCGCGTTTCGCGGAGTGCAACCGTGCCTCATTGCGCGCCGTGCATGCCGTGGCACTCCCGTCCTATGTACCGGCGCCGCACCCGCTATTCCCGTTTCCGCTACCCACTCAGGCGGACTTTGTCGCGGATGCGACGACCGCGTGGGCTGTGTTCGCGGCAGCCGCGCCAACGCGCACCGATGTGAAGTGCGACATTGAGGTGGGCACTCCCCGCGAGATCATTCTCCAGGCTGCCGCCCGCGCGGGCGCGGACCTGCTCGTGCTCGGATCGCACAGCGTGCTCGATGCGCACAAGGGCATTGGTCCCACCGCCACATCGTGCATGCAGCGAGCAAGAATGAACGTGTTGCTGGTCCGAGAGAACCACGCCGGTCCGTTCAGGAGCGTGGTGGCCTGCCTCGATTTCACCGACACCTCCAAACTTGCGTTGCAGCAGGCGATCAGGGTCGCCGCGCAGGACGGCGCGGCGCTACACGTTCTACATGTGTACGACGACCCCTGGTACGGCCTTGGCCCGCCGGCGGGCGTCAAGGCGCACATGCCCGATTTCAAGGCGCAGCTCAATCGGGGCGTCGAGGACCGCGTGCGAGAGTTCTGCGCACCCTTCTCGCACGAGCTCAACGCGCTGAAGGCCGGGTTCCACTGCCTTGAGTCCGAGTGGCGGGGCGGCGGGTACGGCCACGCGATCGTCCGGTTCGTCAAGGAACAGGGATGCGACCTGGCGATCCTAGGGACGCGCGATCGGTGGAACATCCGGGATATGGTCTTCGGTTCAACGGCCGAGCGGGTGGTGCGCGGGGCGCCGTGCTCCATCCTCGCCGTCAAACCCGATCTCACCGCTTGACGGTGGCGATAGAGACAACAACCCAATACTCAATCGGAGCGTTCCATGACAGCAACGATGAAGGCCTTTGTGATGCACGGGATCGGCGAAGTGGGGATCATCGACAAGCCCATCCCGCGGCCCAGCCCGAACGACGCGATCCTTCGCACGACCGCCGCGCTGATCTGCACGTCGGACACCCACACGGTCGCCGGCGCGATCGGGCCGCGCACGGACCTGACCCTCGGTCACGAGGCGGTGGGCGTCATCCACGAACTGGGCCAGGCGGTGGCCGCGACGGGGATGTTCAGGATCGGCCAGCGCGTCGCGGTCAACGCCATCACGCCGTGCTACGCCTGCGACAACTGCCAGCGCGGCTATTCGTCGCAATGCGGCGGGATGCTCGGCGGGTGGAAATTCGCCAACACCAAGGACGGGAGCATGGCGGAGTACTTCCACGTGAACGACGCGATCGCCAACCTCGCGCCGATCCCCGACGGTCTGAGCGACGAGCAGGCTGCGTACTGCTGCGACATGCTCTCGACGGGCTTCGTGGCCGCGGAGTTCGGGAACATCCCCATCGGCGGGAGCGTCGCGGTCTTCGGCGTCGGGCCCATCGGGATGATGGCGATCGTCGGGGCGCGGCTGCGCGGGGCGGGCCTGGTCATCGGGGTGGAGAGCAGGCCGGATCGCACGTCGATGGCCCGGAAGTTTGGGGCCGACCTGGTCGTTGACTTCACGAAGGAGGACCCGGTCGAAGCGATCCGCAAGGCCACCGGCGGCGCGGGCGTGGACACCGCGATCGAGGCGCTGGGATCGCCCACGACGTTCGCGGCGTGCGTCAGCGCGACGCGGCCGGGCGGGACGATCTCCAACATCGGGTATCACGGTGACGGTGACACCGTGCCCATACCGCGACTGGACTGGGGCGTGGGCATGAGCGACAAGACCATCCGCACGGCCCTGTGCCCCGGCGGCTCGGAGCGCATGGGCCGCCTGATGCGGCTGATCCGCAACGGGCGTGTTGACCCGCTCGCGATGACCACGCACCGCTTCAAGTTCGCGGACATCAAGTGTGCATTCACGATGATGCAGACCAAGGAAGACGGCATGATCAAGCCGCTCATCACGTTCGGGTGAGCGTGAACGCGCGTAGCGAACGCAGTCGTGCGCGTGTTCACGCGCGAGGGGACGACTCGGTGAACGGAGTGAATCACGGTCATGGCTTGGGACATCATCCTCGGCTGCTTCATCATTGTCCTCGCTCGCATCGGGGATGTCTCGCTGGGGACGATCCGCACCGTGGCGGTCGTCAGCGGGCACCGCGGGCTGGCGTGGCTCTTCGGGCTGCTGGAAGTGACGATCTGGGTCTTCGCCGTGTCGGCGGTGATCGCCCACATCCGCGCCGAGCCGACCTACGGCCTGGCCTTCGCGCTGGGGGCCGCCACGGGCAACTATGTCGGCGTCACGCTCCAGCGGTGGCTCCCCTTCGGCGAGCAGGTGGTGCGGGTCTTCACCCGCGAGGGCGCGGCCCTGTTCGAGCGACTCCGCGCCGACGGCTACGGCGTGACCAAGTTCCAGGGGGAGGGCCGGGACGGCGCGGTCACGATGCTGTTCGTACAGGTGGGGCGCGCCAAGACGCGGCACGTCGTGCGCGCCGCTCGCGAGATCGACCCACGGTGCTTCTACACCATCGACGACATCCGCGTTGCCAATGGCGTCGGTTCGCCTACATAGGTCACAGACATCGAGAGTGTGGCAATAGACACGAGTCGACAGCGGCGAGAAGCCGGCGGAACCGAGCGGAAACCACCGTCGGCGAATCTCGGCACCTGGGCAGTCCATACTCTTCCCGATATGCGCATGACCCGGCCACTGACGTTCGCCGTCATTCTGGCATTGTTTCAGTTCGCAGCGCCTGCCGCCGCTATCTCGGGCGCTCACTCTGACGACTCGGACGCCGTCGTGCGCCTCGACCTCGACGGCGATGCGGCGCGGCAGACGGTGGTGGACAAGGAATCGGGCGTCTACCTCGGCCACGTCTCGACGCTGCTGCTCGAGGACGGCAAGACGATCCTCGCCGCGTACCCCAAGGGACACGGCAAGGGCCCGATCGTGCTCAAGCGCAGCGAGGACGGCGGCAAGACCTGGTCGCCGCGCCTCCCCGTGCCCGACTCGTGGGCCACGAGTATGGAGACGCCGACGCTCTTCCGCGTGGACAAGACCGAACGCGGCGAGTCGCTGATCCTCTTCTCCGGCTTGTACCCCATCCGCGCAGCGCGTTCGGCGGATGGCGGGCGGACGTGGACGGAGCTCGCGCCCATCGGCGACTTCGGCGGGATCGTGGCGATGGGCGGCTTAGCCGACCTCGGCGACGGCAAGTTCGCGGCCTTCTTCCACGATGATGGGCGGTTCTTCGCGCCGAAAGGCAAGGCGACCGGCACGTTCACGCTCTACCAGACCGACACGGCGGATGCGGGGTCCACGTGGCCCGCGCCGCGGGCGATCTGGAGCGGGTCGGATGTCCACCTGTGCGAGCCGGGGGTGGTGGCGTCTCCCGACGACCACACCTTCGCCCTGCTCCTGCGTGAGAACCGCCGGGTGAAGAACGCGCACGTCATGTTCAGCACGGACAAGGCCGCAACGTGGTCCGCGCCGGTCGAACTGCCCGCGCATCTCACGGGCGATCGCCACATTGCCGCGTATGCGAAGGACGGTAGGCTGGTCGTGACCTTCCGCTGCATGGCCAAGGACGATCCGTGGAAGGGCGATTGGGTCGCGTGGGTGGGAACGTGGGAGGAGATCGCGCGGCTGGCGCCCGAAGCCCCGGCGCTGATGCCCGGTGAGACGGCGGCGAAGCGACCGGGCAAACACGGCAACCGCCGCTCGTACATGTTCCGCCTCAAGGACAACCTGACGTCGTGGGACTGCGGATACCCCGGCCTCGAGTCGCTCGAGGGCGGCACGCTCGTGGCGACGACCTACGGCACGTGGACCGCCGATGAGAAGCCCTCGATCCTGAGCGTGCGGTTCACGCTCGCGGAACTGGATGCGCTGGCGATGGAGAACCCGGCACTCTCCGCGCCGATCAAGGAGCCGCTCCTGCCGGGGCGCGAGATTCACGTCGCTCATCGGCCCGTCGTTCACGGCGACGATTCGGGCGAAGGTTCGGCCCTGCGCCCCTTCGCCACCATCGAGCGGGCGCGAGACGAGGTCCGCGCGGTTCGGAAGGCCGGAGCACTGCCCGCCGGGGGCATCGCCGTCACGCTCCACGCCGGGGTGTACGAACTCGCGGGCACGCTCGCGCTCTCCGCCGAGGACTCGGGCGCGGAGGGCGCACCGATGGTCTACCGTGCTGCGCCGGGCGAGGACGTCCGCATCTCCGGCGGCAGACGCATCTCCGGCTGGAAGGCCGTCACCGACCCCGCCGTGCTGACCCGCCTCGATCCAGCCGCGCGGGGGCACATCGTGCAGGCCGACCTCAAGGCCCACGGCATCACCGACTTCGGCCAGATGGGCGGCGGGTTCGGTCTTTCGGGCGGTCCGGGGTTGGAACTCTTCTTCCGCGACCAGCCGCAGACGATCTCGCGCTACCCCAACGAGGGCTTCATCACCATCGCCGATGTCCACGGCCCGACGAAGATCGAGCGCAAGAACGCGAAGGCGTGCGTCGAGGGTGACATTTCGTACGACCCCGGGACCGCCGACCGCGTGGCGCGGTGGAAGGATGAGAAGGAGCCGTGGGCGCTGGGCTACTGGCTGCACGACTGGGCCGAGCAGCGGCAGCGGATCGCGTCGATCGACCCCGCGACCAAACGCATGACGCTCGCGCAGCCGTACCACCACTACGGCTACCGCCGGGGCGGGTGGTTCTACGGCTTCAACCTGCTGTGCGAGATCGACCGCCCCGGCGAGTGGTACCTCGACCGTGAGACGGGCATCATCTACTTCTGGCCGCCTGATACTGACACGAAGCCGATCCAGGACGGCGAGGCCACCGTCTCCATCCTCGACACGCTCGTCACGCTCAATGGCGCGAAGCACGTCACCTTCCAGGGCTTCACCTTCGAGGCCGTACGCGGCACCGCGATCCGCATCGACAACGCCGACGGCAACCGCGTCGAGGACTGCACGCTCCGCAACATCGGCTCGTGGGCCGTGAGCATCAGCGGCGAGCAGAGCGGCGTCTACAACTGCGAGGTCACCGGCACCGGCGACGGCGGCATCCGCCTCTCCGGCGGCGATCGCAGGATGCTCACCCCCGCACACCTCGTCGCCGAGAACAACCACATCCACCACTGGAGCCGCTGGAACCGCATGAACCGCCACGGGATCGCGCTCTCGGGCGTGGGCAACCGGGCCGCGAACAACCTGCTGCACGACTCGCCCCACACCGCGATCCACTTCAGCGGCAACGACCACCTCATCGAACTCAACGAGATCCACCGCGTCTGCACCGAGTCCAACGATGCCGGGGCGATCTACGCCGGGCGCGACTGGACCATGCGCGGCAACGTCATCCGCCACAACTACCTCCACCACCTCAGCGGCTTTGCGGGCGGGCGGGAGAAGGGGTGCATCGGCATCTACCTCGACGACATGTTCAGCGGCGTCACGATCACGGGCAACGTCTTCTACGACGTGACGAACGCCGCGTACATCGGAGGCGGGATGGACAACCGCATCGAGAACAACCTCTTCATCGACTGCAAGCCCGCCGTCCACGTCGATGCCCGCGGCCTGGGCTGGGCCCACAAGTGGCCGGGCGAATGGCTCCGCGAGATCAAGGCGAAGGGGACGCTCTCGGGCGTGCGGTTCGACCAGCCGCCGTACAGCGAGCGGTACCCCGAGTTGGCGACGCTCCTCACGCGCACGCCCGCCCCGCCCGCGCCGACGGGCAACATCATCGCGCGGAACATCCAGTTCTGTGGGACGTGGGACGACATCGAGAAGCCCGCCGCGCCGTTGGTGACGCTGGAGGGCAACCTGCTGGGCGTCGATCCGCTCTTCATCGATGCGGCGTGGGCGAGGACGGGCACATCGGCGGGCAGGTTCCGGCTGCGCGATGACTCGCCCGCGTTCAAGGTGGGATCGATGGGCGGGGTTGGATTCGAGCGCATCCCCGTGGAGAGGATCGGGCGGGTCACGCGCAGCGCCGAGCGACCCAAATAAGGAACCACCATCATGGCCGAGCAGCCGCACCCGCACGCCCCCAACCCCGCTCCCACTCCGCAACAACTCGCCGCCCAGCGCCGCGAACTGACGCCCGACGCGACCACCGCGTTCCTGGCCTTCTCGGGCAAGGTCTTCGCCCCGGGCGCGCTGGACGCCAAGGCCAAGCAGATCATCGCCGTGGCGGTGGCTCACGTCACCCAGTGCCAGCAGTGCATCCGGTCGCACACCAGGTCCGCCCTGCGTGCCGGCGCGACGGCGCAGGAGTTGATGGAGGCGGCGTGGGTCGCGGCCGAGATGCGCGCCGGCGGAGCCTACGCGCACTCGAACGTGATGCTCGCCGCGATCAACGAGGAGCAGAGTACACAAGGCGATCAGGAGGGCCGATCATGAGCACGGCGCGTGACCAAGTCAGACTCAAGCGCGTGTACGACGACCCGGAACCGGGCGACGGCTTCCGTGTGCTGGTGGACCGGCTCTGGCCCCGCGGCCTGACCAAGTCCGCCGCGCGGGTGGACCTGTGGATGAAGGAGGTCGCCCCCTCGACGGACCTGCGACGCTGGTACCACGCGGACCTGACACGCTGGGCCGAGTTCCGCAGACGCTATAGGGCCGAGCTGGCCGACCGCGCTAGCCCGGCCCACGTTGCGCTCGGCGAACTCCGCGCACTGGTGCTCGCGCACGCCCCCTCACCCACGCGCGGCGGGAAGGGCAGAGCCGGGAAGCAGGGCGTCACGCTCGTCTACGGCGCCAAGAACGCCGAGCAGAACCACGCCCTCGTGCTGCGCGAGGTGCTGATAAGCCGATCGGCATCGCGCGGTTGATGAAGGCCCCGCATGACCCGTCAGGCTCCGTAGCAAGCGCTCCGCCCGCGGCCGTCGTGGCCTGTTCAATAGCCATCGAGCGCGATCTCCACAACTCCAATCGGCACCCCGATCAAAGCCGTGCCGGCGGGGGAGCCCCACAGATGCTCAGATCGGCCTCACCGTTCGGGTTGAACCACCGCAGGTCTCTGCCTCCGCGTTCGTGCTCCAGATTGGTAGGCATGCCGGAGCGCGTGACGGATCTAATGTTCCCCAACCGTCCGCATCCTCGTCCGTGATACCGGCGGTGTCGTCCTTGTTCTTGATCCGCCGCGAGTCGCCGCAGAGAAATACGATCAAGGGGTTCGCGCACACGATCACAGGAATGTCGGGGTAGGCAAGGCTCAAGGGGACGAGCGCCTGGTCTCGCGCGCTCTACGACTGGGCAGGTGTCGGATTGCCGTCGGCATCCTGCCGATGAGCAGCAAGTACGGCGGCGCGGATTCAACAACTCGAAACTGCAATCGCCGTGGTTACGGGCCGCCCTGCGTCCGCGCGACGCCATCCGGGATCCTGCACCGGCGGGCCTGGCCGAGGCCGCAGCGAATCACGGTTTGCCCGCGACCGAGGCCCCTTCCAGCTTCACGGCCATCGGGAAGAGGATGCTGTTCTCCTTGTGCACGTGCGCGTGCGTGTCGGCTTCGAGCTCCGCCAGCCCCCCGAGCATCGCCACATAGGTATTGCACGCGCCCGGCGGCGGCGTGAAGCCACCGGTTAGCGCACGCATCTTCGCGAGCGCATCGCCGGAGTGCTCGTGCTCGATCATCATCATCCGCACCGGGTTCTCGATGCCCCTTCGGGTAGGCGCCCCCCCGCACCCGCACCCACCCCCACCGCCCCCCACACACCCGGCGCCGCCCCGGCCGGTCGCGAGCGTGCGGATCCACGGGAAGAGGACCTTCTCTTCCTTCATCATGTGCTCGGTCATCTCGCCCGCGAAGTCGGTGTAGACATCCCGCAGTTCGATCAGCGAGGGCTCGCGCCCGCCGTGCACGGCGGCGACCTTCTCCGTCAGCGCCTGCAACCGCGGCAGTTCGCGCTTGAGGTACGCATGGTGCTCCTGTTCGATGTGGTCGGCCAGGGCGCCGGCGCCCCGGACCTCCCAGTCCACCGGCGGGCCGTCCGAGCACGCGGCATCCAACGCTCGCAACTCGTCGAGCACCGCCGTCGCGCTCAGCCCCTTCTTCTCGCACGCCGCGGCGAGCGCCAATCCGCCTCCGCAGCAGTAGTCGATCCCCAGCCGCTCGAAGAGTCGAGCCCTCGAGGGCTTGTCGGTCACGATCTGTCCGATGGTCGTGCGCGGGTCGATGGTCATCGTGTGCGTCCGTTTCGGGGGGTGTGGGGTGCCGGGAATCGTGTGCCGCACGATCCCTCGCAGCAGTGTAGGATCGAGAAAGTGGACATCAAGGTCGAGATATGCGACCCAGGCCGAGACCCATCGCGATCACGCGGCGGCCGGATGCCGGTGCGTTCCGAGCCCGGTTCCTGTCCCGTTCGTAAGGACGCCCGCCTCGGTACGGCGACCGCGCGGCTCGCAGCGGGCGCCCCATGCGAGGATGGGCGCGGGGGCGAGCGGTTTGGTTGACGACGATACTTCGGAGTCCATACTATCTGGGACCGTGCCCCGCAAGCCCCCGACATCCCCGGTCGATGCCCCGACCGCCGCGCAGCGGGTCGTCGCGGGGTTGTCCAAGGTCGCGCTGGTCTTCCGGCACGCGCAGTGGGCGGCGTCGGGGGAGCGCGGGCTGACACCCACGCAGGCGCAGATCCTCGCGGTCGTCGCGGGCAACCGTGAGCCGCGGGGGGTGGGGGTCAAGGCCGTCGCGGCGCGGATGGCCGTCACGATGGGGACCGCCAGCGAAGCGGTGGGCGCGCTGGTCGAGAAGGGCCTGCTCCGCAAAGAAGCCGACGAGGCCGACGGTCGCGCCGTAGTCCTGACGCTCACCGCGCGAGGGAAGCGCGAGGCGACCCGGGCGAGCGAATGGCCCGGGGCGATCGTCGAGGCCGTGGATGCGATGCCCGAGCGCGAGCGGGCCACGCTCCTGCGCGGGCTGGTGGGCATGGTGCGCACGATGCAGGAGCGCGGCATGGTGCCGACGGCCCGCATGTGCGTGGAATGCCAGTTCTTCCGGCCCAACGAGTATCCCGGCGAGGCCAAGCCGCACCATTGCCAGTACATCGGCGCGCCCATCGGCGATGCCGACCTGCGCCTCGACTGCGCCGAGATGGAGCCGACCGGAGCCGACGCGGACACGCCCACGCGGGCGCGGCTGTGGGAGGTCTTCGTCAACGGCCAACCGCTGGATCAACACGGACCCGGGAGGAACGGCCGCGCGCGGCCCGGGGTTCGTGCGTCAATGTCACGCCGCGCGGATCACGCATCCACCAAAGGAGTATCACCATGAGCACGAAGGCCACGTTCTATCACGCCGGCTGCCCCGTCTGCGTCGCTGCCGAGCGCACCGTCGCCGACGCCCTGGACCGCTCGAAGTACAACGTCGAGATCGTCCACCTCGGCCAGCAGAAGGGCCGCGTCGCCGAGGCCGAGAAGGCGGGCGTCAAGTCCGTCCCCGCGCTGGTCATCAACGGCCAGCCCTTCCACATCAACCACGGCGCGGACCTGTCGGTGCTGAAGTAATCACCGCGCGGCGGGCGGGCCGCCCGTGGACACTACTTGGTCGCTCACGCCCGGCGCGGCCACTTCGGTCGCGCCGGGTCCCGGACCCGGCAACGCATCGGCGGCTTCGAGATCAATTGCGCCCGCCGCCGACACCGCGTCCCCCCCGGTGGAAACACGCGAGGCCTCAGGATCGCACGATTCCCCGCTGTTCATGAGCCGCGGGGACATCGCCGGGCAGGTTGACGTTTCTCGCCGCTTCCGGCGCAACGGGCACGGTCAACGCTCCGATCTGCTCCAAGGCGCTGAACAGCGTGTAGTCGCTTCGCGATACTCTGGCCTCCAGGATTGGCCTGACGTGCTGCGTGTACACCGCGGCGCACGGGTGCAGGCGATCTGTGGAGGCACAGACCGCATAGGCGCTCGGATGCACTTGCGCGACCTGGAGGATATTTGCGATCTCCACGCCGCTGAAGGAAGGCATGTCCCCCGCCAGTACGAAGATCGGACCCGGCCATTGGGTGAGGGCTGAAACGATGCCCCCCATCGGGCCGATCCCCGGGTGGAGATCCGGAATGATGCCGTCCGCCAACTGAAGGACGGCGGGATCGCAGGCCCCGACCAGTTTCACGCGACGGCCGAACACGCCCCGCAGGGCCTGAATGGGCTGTTGGACGAGCACTCGTCCCTCGCTTCCCCAAGGCTCGCGGAGTTTATCCCGACCGAAACGCTGGCTCCTCCCTCCGACGAGGACGACCGGCTGGACGCTCGTAAGGAAATCGCGCGAGACGAACGGCGTATCAGTTGTCATGGCGGACGACCTTTCCGCCCGCCGGCGTCGCGTCTGGCCGCCCGTCGTCCTGCACCTCCCCGCGCAACGTCTCCACGGCGTGAGGCAGAATGTCGAGGAGAGCTTCGAGGTTCTCGGTACTTCCTTTGAGTGAGCCGGGCAAGGTCAGGACGAGAGTTCTGCCGATCGTGCCCGCAACCCCGCGCGACAGGAATGTCCGCGGCGTTTTGGTCATGCACCGGAGACGGGCGAGTTCCATGAGCCCCGGGTGCTCGCGCTCGATGACGCTCCGAGCGGCTTCGGGCGTCACGTCGCGCGGCGCTAGACCGGTGCCGCCTGTGCTCAGAATCAGATCGATGCCGCGCTCGGGGGTGGACCAACTGACAAAGCAGGCGGCAAGCTGGTCTTGCTCGTCGGGCAGGCATCTCGCCTCGACCACTTCAGCGCCGAGGCGAGTTCGGAGCATTTCGGCGAGCGCCGGCCCCGACGTGTCTGTGGCTATGCCGCGTGAGCATCGATCGCTCACAGTCAACACAGCGGCGCGGATGGGCCGGTCGGCTTCGCTCATCGCCCCTCCTCAAGAGGTACTGCGGTGTAGTCGCCGTGGCGGCCACCGCGCTTCTCGGTGACGCGGATGCCCTCGATGATCATCGCGTTGTCGATCGCCTTACCCATGTCGATCACCGTCAGGCAGGCGATTGCTACTGCGGTCAGGGCCTCCATCTCGACACCCGTGCGGGCCTGCGTCCGGACGGTGGCGGTGACCCTGACGCGGCCGGACTCGAGCACGGCCTCCACGTCAACCGCTTCGAGCGGCAGCGTGTGGCACAGGGGGATGAGTTCGTCGGTGCGCTTGGCGGCGAGGATTGCGGCGACCCGAGCGACATCGAGCACGGAACCCTTCTTGATCGAGTTCTCGCGGATCGCACGTTCAAGGTCCGGCGAGACCCGCACGAACCCCTCGGCGGCCGCGGTCCTCGCTGTGACCGGCTTGTCCCCGACATCCACCATCCGAGCCGCGCCGTCCGCGCCGATGTGTGAAAGACCTTCAGAATTCGCCCCAGGGGTTCTGTCATTCATGGCGTGACTCATCTCCGCACCACACATCGTTTGACCGCCTATCAAGCCCCCGCGGGCCAAGTGTAATAGGGCAGGATCGCGTTCGAGAAGCCCGGGGGTACTTCCACAAAGCCGTCGCTCATGCCCGCCGCGACGATGTCACCCGAGCCGCGGCCATCGATCAACTCCGCCTGAGGAAGGCCGTTGGCGTCAACGACCAATCGGACCAAGCGGTGCCACCACAAATCGAGCGTCCGACCGTCGGGATTCCTGACCTCAATGAGCCTCGGGAGGCACTCCGGTGGGGTTCGCTTCGCTCCAGCGCAGGCGGCAAGGACGGGCAGGACGATCCGTACACAGGTGACAAGAGCGGAGACAGGGTTGCCGGGGAGCCCGAAGATGGGAAGCGTCTCCGCGGTGTGCGGCGCCGGTCGCCGCACGAGGGCACCCAGCATCGGCTTTCCGGGTCTCTGCGGAAGTCCGTGGAAGACCACCTCAGCTCCGACCTGTTCGAGGGCAGCTCGAACGGGATCGCGGTGCCCCATCGAGATGCCGCCGGTCAGGACCACAGCATCGGCGACTTGGCACGCACGCTCCAACGCACCGCCGAGGTTCCCATCGTCACGAATGTGTGACACGCTCGGCACGTTCGCCCACGCGTGCGACGCCAAGATTGCCCGCACGGCCGGGGAGTTGCTGTTGCGGATCTGGAAGGTTGATGGCGTGTGATGCGGCTCGATGAGTTCATCACCGGTGGTGATAAGGGCGATGCGGAGGCGGGCAAAGACCGCCGGTCGAATAATCCCTACCGCTGCAAGCGTTGCCAGCCCTGCTGCCGTGATCACTTCGCCCGCGTGCGGGACGACCGTCCCCGCCGGCGCGTTCTCGCCTCGACGACGGATATGGTCTCCTCGCCTGACGCGAGCGGCCGCCGCTCGCGTCACGGAGATTGAAGTGACATCTGCCGCCCGTCCCGCCGCGTGTTCAATGACGTCCTCCCGCCGAACAACGGTGTCGGCTCCCGCCGGGATTGCTGCGCCGGTCGCGATCCGCACCGCGACAGGCCGACGAACACCCTCGAAGGACGCTGGGGGCGGCTCGCCAATGCGAGCCTCTCCCACAACCAGCAGTGTGATCGCTTGCACGGTCTCATTCGAGCCCTCACCTGAGGGGACGGCCAAGTCAGCGGCGCAGATTGCATACCCATCCATCGCCGAGTAGTCAAAGGCGGGGCTATCCCGGTCGGCGCGGACCTCTTCGGCAAGGATGCGGCCCGCGGCCCTATCCAACCCCACAACCTCGCTTAGTCGGGCCGAGGGTGACGGGCAAGCGAGTGCGACCAAGGCCGCTACAGCAGCCCCGGGCGAGTCGAACGCGAATGCCTGACCTCGAAAGCCCATACACGCTCCTGGTATCGCCGCCACCGCCAAACCATACACTCCCACAATGGAAGTCGAGGTGCTCCTCTTCGGTGCCGCCGCTACGCGCGAGAAATCGGACCGCGTCACCGTAGTCGTGGGCGCCGAACCGACCGTCCGGGATGTCTTGACGGCGCTCCACGAGCAGCATCCCGATCTTCGGTTCGCTCTGCCGTCCGCAGAAGCCGGCCGCCTCGCCGTGAACCAGTCTTTCGCCAGAGGGGAACATCCCATCAGAGCGGGCGACGAGGTCGCCCTCATCACGCTCGTGGGGGGTGGCTGACAATGGCCCCGACGCCCCCGGTCGTCGTCGCTCGGATTGTGGACGAGCCGCTGATCCCAAGGGATGAGCGGGTAACTCTCTTCGGCGAGAATTGGACCCCCGCTCGCGATGCTGTTGGCCCTCCACCCGGTGTTGTTGGTGCCGTGCTTCGCTTTGAGGGGATCGTGCGCCGAGGCGAGCCCAGCGATGCCCACGGCGGCGACGAACGGGAACTGCTGGCGCTCGACTACCAGACCTACGACCCGATGGCCGAGCGCGAACTTCGCGCGCTGGCCCGCCAAATCGCC
Source organism: Planctomycetota bacterium (assembly GCA_018242645.1). Lineage (GTDB taxonomy): Bacteria > Planctomycetota > Phycisphaerae > Phycisphaerales > UBA1924 > JAFEBO01. Next base: position 20,479 of record JAFEBN010000005.1, read on the forward strand.
GAAGAGCACGTCCTTTCGTCGCTCGTGGCGCTGCACAGCCGCGGGCGCGTAGCCGTGGGCGATGTGTCGTTCGTGTTGATTGTGGAAAGCCCGCATCGCGCCGAGGCGATCGCAGCGATGTCGGCGTTCATTGACCGGCTCAAGCAAGACGTGCCGATTTGGAAGAAGCCGGTGTGGAAATAGCGGCTTTCACGAGACCACCAGCTTCGCGCCGGCGATGAGCAGGACGACCGCGAGCAGGACATTGAGAGTGCGAGGTGTCGCTCGCCGGCTGCCGAGTGTCGCCCCGGTGATGCCTCCGGCCCCCGCGCACGCCGCGAGCAGCCACAGCGAGGTGGGTGGGGTCCACTCGGCTCGCCAGGCCGCCAAGCCCCGCGAAGGAGTTCACAAGGATAAAGAGGGACGATGTCGCGGCCGTGCGTTTGGGGTCGGCCCAGCCCATGAGCAGAATCACGGGACTCAGGAAGATGCCCCCGCCCGTGCCGGTCAGCCCCGCGAGGAAGCCCAGTCCCGAACCAACCGCCAAGGCCACCGGCATCGAAGGGGGACGCGGCGCAGACGCCGCCTTGGGGGGTCGCCATGCGACGAATGCCATGCGCACGGCCGTGAGCACAAGCACGACGCCGATGGCAGCCTTGAGCGCCTGCTGCGGGAGTTGGACGAGGCCGCCCACGTAGGCCGCGGGGATGGAGGCAACTGCAAATGGCCAGAAGAGCGTCCACGAGAAGTGCCCGGCACATGCGAATTGCGTGAACGCGATGACCGCCACCAGGACGTTGATCGAGAGCGCCGTCGGCCGCATGACCGCGGCTTCCACACCAACGAGCGCCATGACGGCGAGGTATCCCGAAGCGCCGGCGTGGCCGACCGAGGCGTAAAGTGCGCCCACGATGAGGAACAACACGGCGAGGATGGCAAGGGTGTCCGCCGGCATCGGTGGCCTTATGAGTGGCGCTAACCGCCGATCGCCGACATCGGCCGCTCGGGCTGGACAAAGTCCGGTGACGTGATCCCGTGGCCGGGCTGCTTGGTCCAAGTCGCGTCGATCAAGAAGTCGGCCAGTTCCGTGTCGGTCGCACCGGCCCGCAACGGCGAACGCAGATCCCATTCGGTGGTGCTGAACAGGCAGGGCCTGACCTTGCCGTCGGCCGTGATCCGCAGGCGGCTGCACGCCCCGCAGAAGGGGTTGCTGACGGGCGCGATGAACCCGACGCGTGCCGGCGAATCTCCGTCGAGGTCCGCGAATCGGAATGTCCGGGCCGTGCTGGATGGATCGTCGTCGCCGCACGCGATGAGCGGGAAGACACGCTCGATGGCGGCGCGGGTCTCAGCAGCGGAGACCCACTTGGAAGAATCCCAGGCGTGAGCCGAGTCAAGGGGCATGTACTCAATGAACCGCATCTCTACGCCGAAGTTGCGGGCGAGCACCGCGAGTGCGACGGCCTCGTCGTCGTTGAAACCCCGGATGAGCACAGCGTTGAGCTTGACCGGGGTGAGGCCCTCGTCCAGAGATAACTGCACACCTTTGAGCACCTGGGCGGGGGACGACGACGATCGTGTCAGGCGAGCGAATCGATCGGGTCGGAGCGAGTCGATGCTGATAGTCAGGCGTGCCAGGCCCGCGTCCTTCCAGGCCCGCAGAGATTCGCGGCTAAGCAGAGACGCGTTAGTGATCAGGGCAATCTCGACCTTAGTCGCGACGGCGAGCCCGGCGATGATGTCGGACAGATGGGGATGCAGCGTTGGCTCGCCGCCGGTAAGGCGGACCTTTCGCACGCCGAGCGATTCTGCGATCGCGGCGGCGCGGACGATCTCGGCCACGGTCAGGAGCGCTTCGTGCGCCGCGAATCGGACATCCGGCTCCATGCAGTAGACGCAGCGGAAGTTGCAGCGGTCCGTGATGCTGATCCGCAGGTCGCGGATCGTTCGGCCGTGGGAATCGACCATCCGACGGCCGGCACGCACGTCCGGCGGGGCGGAAGCGGGCGCTCGTGCAGGATCTTGCCGCGGGAGTGATTGGCCGACCAACTGCGGGAGAGCAATGCCGCCACCCGCCTCGGCTGGCCGGGGCACGGAAGCGGTTCTGCTGTCTTGCATCGGGGTCCGCACGCGTTCTCGCTCCGATCTCCGTTAGACACCCCGCTCGAACTGCTCCGTTGCCCATCTCCAGGCGGCGACGGTTCGCGGGAAACCAACCGTATTCATGCCCAGCAGGATGGCCTGTTCGACTTCGGCGGTCGTCGCCCCGTGCTGCGTCGCCCGACGCACATGACTCCTCAGGGCCGATTCCAAACCAGCGCCGACACAGATGCCGATCTTGACGAGCGCCAGCGTCTTGGCATCCAGAGGCCCGGCCTCCTCAACCGCCCTGGCGATGCTCTCGTGGGCCCGCCCGAGGGCCGGAAACCTCTTCACGAACTCCTTGTACGTTCCGGGAACTTTGCTTGGGGGTGAGTTGTCCTGGTCGGTGTCGCTGCGTTCCACCACAAAGCCTCCTGGTCATGAAAAGCCCGGTGATCAAGGGTTCTGGGGTGTAGGAGGTTTGGTCGCGAGGGATACCTGAAGCAGGAACACCGCGCGGGATTGGGCTCGCACGTCGTGCCGGACGCCGGGAGCCATGACGAGCAACATGCCCGCTCGCAGGTGATACCCCTCACCCCCGGCCGTGACATCGAGCTCGCCCTCGATAGCCTGCACGGTCACGATGCCGCTGGTGGCGTGCTCGGCGAGACCTGCGCCTGCGTCCAGCACGAAGAGCGCCACCGTCCTGCCCGAGTTCTTGAAGAGCGTCTTCTGCCGATGGCCGTGCTTCTTTGGCGTCGGCTCGGCCTCCAAAGCCGCGGCCTCCGCGTGAAGGTCGAGCGCGAGATGCTCGGCTGCGAATCGCTCTGACGGAGCCGCGCGTGATCGTTCATCGCTCATAATGCTTCCTCACTCGAACCGCTATCGGGGTCGTCCACGGACAGCTTGTGTCTCGCACGGGAACCTGGCCGCCGCTCTTCGATGAAGGTTGCCTCATGCGCCAGGGCCGCCAGCGCCTCCGGGTGGTCGCGCTGCACCTCCTCGAAGAACTCTCGTTCTTCCCAGCGGATATGGTCGTGCAGCCGCACCCCGACCTCGCGCACGAGTTCCGCGTCGCTCGCCGCCGCCTCCGGTTCGCGCTCGCACCGCTCCGCCAAACGCCGCAGGGTGGCGTGTTCATCAAGCAGCCGGTCCCGCAGTTCCGGAGAATGGACCAGCGGGAGCAGCAACCGCTCTTCGTCATCAAAGTGTGCCCGGATCTCCGACCGCCAAGCGTCCACGAACTCGGCGATCGCACGGATGCGATCCGCACGATCCAGATCCGCGGCCTGCCGCAGGCTCCGAGCTTGGATAAGCCCGCCCATGTGCTCGCGCGACAAGGGCTGGAGCGTGGCATGACGCTTCAGGGGCGGAGTCAGAGGAACCGGTTGCTCGAAGCCGTCGTGCGCCATCGAGTGATAGTATTCAACATGGGCGCCTCGCTGAATATCCTCGGCCGCACCCCCGACCACGGCTTCGACGAACCCCTCGGTCTGCTCACGGACTGCCACCGCCGGATCGAGAAGTTCCTGGAACTGCTCCAACGCATCGCCCGCGAGTACGACGACAAGCCGCTCGACGCCCAGGCCGTCGACGCGGTGCGCACGGCCAAGCGCTACTTCGCCCACGCGGCCCCCAAGCACACCGCCGACGAGGAGGAGTCGCTCTTCCCGCGGATGAAGGCCGCGGCGGCGCGCGGGGGGGCGCACGCGCAGCCTTGCGGGGCGCTGGCGCGGCTCGAACACGACCACGAGCAGGCCGATGCCCTGCACGCGAAGGTCGATGTGCTGCTCGAAGCGTGGCTGGACCTGCCCAGCGGCGGAATACTCCCGCCCCCCCTTCCGCCCGCGAAGGCCGCGGAACTCACGGCGTTGCTGCACACGCTCCGCGAACTCTACCGCGGGCACATCCACACCGAAGAGGCCGAGGTCTTCCCGCTCGCTGGCACGCTGCTCACGCCGAACGAACTCACGGCGGTGGGCGAGGAGATGCGGGCGCGGCGGGGGCTGGGGCAGGGGCGTGCGGGGACGTAGCCGCCGCATCGCGTTCGCGGTGTTGTCACGCTGATGCCGGGGGACACTCAATCGCCATGACGCTTGCGGTGTTGGCGGTCTCCGCCGTCGTGCGCCTCGCCGAGTTGCAGACTCACCCCGAGCGCGGGGACCGCAGCCGAGCGGGTGGCCGGGTCGTATGCATTGACCAACGCGGCGGTCCACGCACCGGTGATCAGGAGGAACGCCGCCGCGGCGAGCGGGCGCGACGATCGGATGCCCTCGGACTCCGGCACGCTCTTCCGCCCGTGGACCATGCCGGCGGTGAGGTTCTCGTGGTGTCGCAACGTGTGCACGATGACGCCCAGCACATGCACGCCGGCGACGACAATCATCGCCGACGCGAGCACCTCGTGTACATCCTTGACCCCCTTGTTCCCGCGTCCCAGCATCACGCCCGTCACCGCCAGGCCCAGCATGAGGGCGAACATCGCGAAGATGGCGTACGCGGAACCGGGGTTGTGCCCGGCGTATTGCTCCTTGCGCCCAGTCACGACACCCTTGAGCTACCCCGCGACGGCCCGGGGGCCGAACGCGAAGGAGCCGAACCGCGCATGGCGCGAGCCGACGAAGCCCCAAACCACGCGGAGCACGAGCATCAGCCCCAGCGCCAGCCCGATCATCCCGTGGTAGGGGAACAGCGGGCTGTCATCGCCCTGGCCCAGTGCGATTACCGCCGCAGCGATGAAACCCCCGGCGAATAGCCAGTGGAAGAGGCGTGTGGGGATGTCCCAGACGAGAGTTCGTCGCATGGTGAGCTCCGGACACGAGGTCCGCGTATCGAACGAATACTCGACACGCTTATAGGGACTTAAGGCGCCGGGGTTTCACGGGTTCGTGCCCGAACTCGGCCCTGTAGCGGAGAGTCGGGACGGGGATTTAGCCGCCGCCTCGCACGAGCTGACACACGTTCACTTGCGCACGCGAGCGTTCACGCACACCGCATACCCCATCCCCGCCACCGCCAGCGCCCACGCCGCGAGGGAGACGTAGCAGAACACCGGCGGCAGCACGCCCAGGAACGGCGGCAGGTCGATGGCCGAGTCCATCCGCGCCGTCGCCACCGAGTACATCCCCAGCGGGAAGACCGCGCCGAAGTAGAGCGGGTCGTAGCGAAGCGGGAACCGCCTCACGATGTGCCGCCACACGCCCAGGATCAGCAGCATCGGAATCCACCACGTCGCCGTCGCCCAGAACAGGAGCGTCGCCCCCTTGATGAACGGGAGCAGGTCGCGCACAAGCCCCCTCGCGGCGATGCCGGAGTCTTGGCCCCCCCCATCCTTCACCGCCAGCAGCAGCGTCGCCCCCGCCAGCGTCGAGATTGCCATCGCCCCCATGTTGATCCAGTACGGCGGGGCCAGGTCCGACGGCTTGAACGGGAAGAACGTGTAGCGGTAGAAGATCAGCGCGATGATCCATACATAGAGCATCGCTCCGCCCAGCCACATCACCAGGGCGATGAAGAGCAGCCCCTCGCTGTGGCCGTGGCCTTCGATCCCTTCCGCGCCCGCGGCCCCCGCCAACTGCCCCGCCAGCACCGCCACCGCCTGCGTCGCCACCACGCTCAGCAACCACCCGCCGCTGATCCCGTCGGCGAGCGTGGGCTTGACGGCCTTGACCGTCAGCACCGTGAAGATGGTGTACGTCAGCACCGCCCACAGGACCGTGCCGAGGATCCATAGGCCCCACGCGAGATTCGTCATCCCCCCGATCAGCAACGCCTGCGACCCCAGCACGCACGCGCCCGGCACCATCGTGAAGAACCCCACGCTCTTGTTGTGGTTGGAGAAGTCGGCGATGAGGCGCGGGCGGTGCCGCGTGAGGCGGATGAGCGTGAGCGCCCAGAGGGCCGCGAAGAAGACGAGGTTGAGCCAGAACATGCCGCGCGAGAGCGCGGCAAACCCCTGGATCCACGCCGCGAGCGAGACAATCCCCGTCGCCATCACCAGCGAGAAGTACGAGGGGTGCAGGTTCGCGGCGGCACGGTCGAGCATGGACATCGGCGGCTGGGCGGGCTGGGGAGGGGGGGCTGCCGCGACGGGCGGGGTGCTCATCGCGGCCTCTCTAGCAGGTAGAGGTAGCGGAGCAGGCCAAGATTGAGCACGAGACAGACAAGGCTCGCCCCGAGCGCGGGCCACGCCACCGCGTGGTCGCCGCCGAGGAAGGCGTTCATGGTCGCGGTGAGCAGCCACAACTGCATGAGGGCGATGATGAGCACGATGCACAGGATGCCCGTCACGATGGCCGTGCGGTTCTGCTCGGCGAGGCGCGAACGTGCGATGCCGGAGCGCGGCGGGCTCGGGGGGGCCGGTGCGGACACATCACCCGGCGCGTTCGCACAAGCCGATGGGTTGGGACGCGGCGGGGTCATACCGTGCGCTCCTCCACGCTCGTGGCGTAGACGTTGCCGTCGCGCACCTCGAGGACGATCCGCGACAAAGGCCGACGCGGCGGCCCGGCCAGCGGGCGGCCCGTCGCCAGATCGAACGATCCGTGGTGGCACGGGCAGCGCAGACACCCCGAGGGCACATCCGGCGTTACCGGGCACGACAGGTGCGAGCACTTGTTGCTGTACGCGAGGAACTCGCGATCACCCGCGCGAACCAAGAGGCACGAGTCGTGCTCGCCTGGGTAGAAGAACAGCGCGGCCTGCCCGACGGCGATCTCATCGACGCGGGCGATGGCCTTCGGTCCCGCGCCGCCTCCTTCGCCCCGCAGCGTCTTGAGCGCGATCCACCCCTGGCCCGCGACGAACGACGCGCTGATGAGCACCATGAACTTGGTGAACTCACGGCGGGCCACAAAGTTGTCCTGCTGTGTGTCGATAGGGAAGTCCTGCCGCCACCTGGGCTGGGCGTCGCTCGGACGGCCGTTGGGCGTGTGGACACGGATGGGTGTAGGGTCTGCCATTGGGAACTCCGATCAGGCGGCGGGCGGCCGCGTTCATCTCGCGCCATTGAGCACGCCCAGCGAGACCGAGCGCGGTGGGGCGTGCTCCTCCATTGCCGCCGTTACGTCGATGTGCTCGGGCCGTTGGCCCGCCACGCTCTTAGGTCCCATCATCTTCACCTTGGTCGTGATGGTCTGATTGCCGAACTGGAAGCGATCGATCGGGGCCGCTTGCGGCCGCAGGGCCTCGATCTCCTCGCGCGTCCCGAAGAACAGCGCCTGGCTCGGGCACACGCTCGCGCACATGGGCTTGAGGCCCACCGACGAGCGGTCGTAGCACATGTCGCACTTCATCATCAGCTCGAACTCGACCTGCATCTTGGGCACGCCGAAGGGGCACGCCAGCACGCAGTTGTTGCAGGCGATGCAGCGCGGCTTGCGGGCCGACTGCACCACGCCGTCCTCGCTCCGCTTGATTGCGTCGGCGGGGCAGACCTCGGCGCACGTCGGCGAGTCGCAGTGCATGCAGATCACGGGAATGGTCTGCGTCGAGTGGGCCCGATCCACCGTCTCCAGGTGGATCATGGAGTGCCCTTTGTGCGTGTCGCACTCGGTACACGCCTGCACGCACGCCTGGCACCCGATGCAGCGGGAGGCGTCGATGTAGAAGTTGAGGTGGCTGGGGACACTCATGGCGACTCCGATAGGTTCATCCCTGCTGTGGCTCCAGGCGTCCGGCCCACTCGGGCGGCCCATCGGCTTTGCGCACGCGGGCCGCGCACACCTTGTACTCAGGGATCTTCGAGATCGGGTCCTGGGCGGAAATAGTGAGTTGGTTCGCGCTCTTGCGCCCGGGCCAGTGGTAGGGGATGAAAATGGTGTCGGGGCGGATCGTGGTCACGACCATGGCGCGGAGCGTGCAGTCGCCGCGGCGGGACTCGGCCGTCACCCAGTCGCCGTCCTTGATCCCCATCGTCTCGGCGAGGCGCGGGTGCATCTCGATCCGCGGCTCGGGGTACTGGTCCACCAAAGGGCCGATGCGGCGGGTCTGGGTGCCCGAGAGGAACTGGCTGACCACGCGCCCGGTGGTGAGCATGAGCGGGTACTCCGCGTCGGTCACCTCCGCCGGCGGCGTGTACGGCGCGACATTGAAGCGGGCCTTGCCGTCGGGGAAGTAGTACGGGCCCGCGCCCTTGGCGATCGGGTTCCACGAGTTCGGCTCGAACAGGCGCGGCGTACCGGGGTGGTCGATGGGCTTGCCGTCGGGTGATTCGGAATAGCACGGCCAGCAGACGCCGTACTGCCGCTCAATCTTCTCATAAGTGATGCCGGAGTAGTCCGCAACGCCGCCCTTGCTGGCCGTGCGGAGTTCGTCGAAGATCGCGCGGGGCGAGTCGAACGTGAAGCCGGTGGGGCGCTCCAGCGCGGCGGCGATGTCCTGCACGATCTTCCAGTCCTGCCTCGCGTCGCCGGGGCATTCCACCGCCTTGTTGATCTTGATGACCTTGCCTTCGATCTGCGTGACGACACCCTCATCCTCTTCCTGCAGCGAGCCGGGGAGCACGATATCCGCGTGACGCGCCGTTTCGTTCATGAAGAAGTCGATGGTGACGTAGAACTCGAGTTTGCCCAGGGCGCGGGCGATGAAGCTGTTGTCCGGGAGCGAGACCATCGGGTTGAAGCAGAGCGAGATCAGGCCCTTGATCTCGCCCGCGTCGATCTTGCGGAACATCTCGTAGCAGTCGACGCCGGGACCGGGCAGGTCGGGCTCGGCGATGCCCCAGAGCTTGGCGATGTGGGCGCGGTGCTCGGGGTTGGAGATGTCGCGCCAGCCGGGAAGCTGGTCGCACTTCTGCCCGTGCTCGCGTCCGCCCTGGCCGTTGGCCTGGCCGGTGATGGTGCCGTAGCCGCACCCCTCGCGCCCGATGCGCCCCGACGCCAGAACGATGTTGATGGCTCCGAGCACGTTTTGCACGCCGTGGGAATGATGCTCGATCCCGCGGGCGTGCATGAGGAAGCTGGTCTTGGCTGTACCCCACCATTCCGCGGCCTGCCGGATCAGCCGCTCGGGGATGCCCGTCACCTCGGCGGTCTTGGCGGGGTTCCAGGAGGCGACGTGTTCGGCGACCTTGTCGAAGCCGACGGTGAACTGCTCGATGAACGGCCGGTCGATCCACCCCTTCTCGATCATCAGGTGCAGCACGCCGTTGAAGAGGGCGATGTCGCGCCCCGGCTTCACAGGCAGGAACAGGTCGCAGGTGCGGGCCAAGGGCGTGATGCGCGGATCGACGACGATGATCTTCGCCCCGTTGTCGCGGGCCTGCCAGACGTACTCGGTCGTGATCGGGGCGCACTCGGCGACGTTGGCCCCGCTGATCCAGATCAGCTCGGCCTTGGGAATGTCGCTCCACGGGTTCGCGGCCCGGTCGATGCCGAACGCCTTCTTGTTCCCTGCGCCCGCGCTCACCATGCACAAGCGCCCGTTGTAGTCGATGTAGGGGGTTTTCAGGCACACCCGGGCGAACTTGCCCATGAGGTAGGCCTTCTCAACGGTGAGGCTCGCGCCGCTCAGCACGCCCATCGCCGAGTTGCCGTAGGCCTTCTGGATCCGCGCGATCTCGGCGGCGACGCGCGCGATGGCCTCCTGGTAGCCCATCGGGCTGAAACCCTCGGGCGCGTTGGCGTCCCGCTTGAAAGCTGTGAGCAGCCGATCCGGGTGAGCGCCCTGGAGATACCGCTTGACGCCCTTCGGGCAGAGCATGCCCCGGTTGAACGGGAAGTCATACCAGGGCTCGAAGCCGGTGACGACGTTGTCCTTCACCTTCAGTTGAATCCCGCACTGCTGGCCACAGAAGCAGCAGTGGGTTTTCACGAGGCGGTCCGGCTCCGCATCCGTGGCGAGGCGCATCGGACCCGAGCGGGCGACATGCGGACCGAAGCGGTCCAGGATCGGCAGGAGGTTTGAAGGGGGGTTGGACATGAGAATCCTTCTGTCGATCAAGCCTGCTCGGCCGTCGTAGCGGGGGCCGACGCGGCCTCCATCATCTCCGCAACATCCACGATCCCGGGGCGGTCGCTCACCTCGCGGCCGCGCCCGGCCTGCCACAATCGGCCTTGCGCCAGCGCCATGCTAAGACGGCGGCAGCGCGGACAGATGTACTGGTAGTGGCCGACTGAGTCTCCCCGCACCCCCGGCATCTCGTAGGAATACCCCAGCTCGCGCTCGACCCGAATGAGGTCTTCGACATGCGCCTTCGAGGCAAACGGCTGCGCGCAGTTCCGGCACGCAGCCTGCTCGCCGGTTCTACCGGCGTCCTTGTAGAACGACACACCGAGCTGCGCCGGACGCTGGAAGATGTGGAAGAACTTGCCGAACGGCAGCCAGAGCAGCGTGAAGATCACGCACGCGGCATGGACGATCGCCAGGAAGTCGTAGGCGTACCCCTTCATCCATGTGTAGCTAGCCGTGAGCATCAGCCCGGTGATGCTCACCGCGAAGAGCAGGATGAGCGGCAGGAAGTCCTCGCTGAACTGCTGCACGGCCTCAGCGCCGCGATCGCGCATCCGCCGCCTCATCGCGATCATCACTCCCGCGATGACCAGAAACGAAGCCCACACCAGGCCGTGGAAGATCAATCCGCCGAGCACGCTCCCAATCCGGAAACTGAACGTGGGAAAACCAAAGACGTACACGCGGTATCGCTCGAAGTCGTCGGCGGGCGTCTGGAAGTGGATCCACCCGAACACCAGCGGGAAGGTGATCGCCCCCGCCAGCAGGCAGCCCCACATGATGAGCCAGTGGGCGGCCCAGCGGGTTCGACTCCGCCGGAAGATGAAGTTATTGAACGCAAAGACGCCGACGACGCGCTTGGGCCAGGCGGCGAGGTTGGCGAGGAGCCGGTCACGCGAGAAGAACACCTGCCAGCCGCGCCGCCAGAAGAGCGCCGTCGGCGGGCGCTGCAGCCACATGGAGTAGCGGTACGTGATCCCAAACACCGCGAAGAGAGTGGCGAATGTGTAGCCAACGAGCGCGGCGTCAAAGTGGGCGAGATTGCGCGAACCGATGGCGATCAGAGCCGCCACGAGGAGTGTGGCCGCAACCCCTTGTGCACCTGCCCTGACTGTCTCTCGATTCAAGGATGGCATCGTCACCTCGCATACTGATCGGCGCCAAGCCGACATCCACGGTTGCGAGAGTGTAAGCCGGACGGTGCGGACGGGCGGCTCTCTTGGTCGGAAGCCGTGGGGAGATCAGGGATGGATCGGTTTCGCCCACCGCCTGACAATCGAGTGCGCCTCCCTCGACGATCGGCGACTTCGCCCGTTGTCACGCAATACCGATCGTTCGGTAGACTCGCACGACCGGGGGCTCTTGGAGCAGACCGCGCCATTCCGCGAGCAGGGCTTTCATTTGCTCCACCTCGGCGATGCGGAGCTGGTCAAGTGCGAAGGCAGCCTCATCGACATACTCAACACGCTCGATGTACCGGCCGGGCCGTTGATCGTCCCGCAGGAGCGTGACGCGAATGCCGCCCGGCTGCTCGTAGAACGGAACGGCTCGGCGTAAGAACGCCAAGAGGTCGGTGAGTCGCGGCTCAGCAACGCTGATCTCAAGGTCCAGCACGACACGGCCGGGACTTTCCATCTCGGCAAGGGTAGGAGCATCGCCGACAACAAGGATGCGTCGCTCACGGCGAGGGACATGGTCCAGCTGCCCATCGAGCTCACCGACCTCAAGGTCGTTCAACCTCGCGGTCATCGCCTTCGGCGCGGACAAGCGCCTTCCCGCGAATGTGTGGCCGAAGAGAAAGCCCCGGCGAAGGCCGAGGCGTGAGGGGGGGCACCGATGCGTTCAGACGCTGGGGCCCTTCTCGCGGAGGGCGTGGAACTCGACCATCGCGTTCTCGTAGGGGGCGGCTCCTGCGGCGGCGTGGTTGCGCCCGCCCGCAAGGACGACCACGCTCCGCTCCTTGAGGAAGGCGAAGGCGACGGCCGCCTGCGTAACGGGGATGTTGGCGGCGTGCCGGAGGTCTTCGAGGTTGAACGGGCTCGTGGCCTCGGCCACCGCATGGGCAACCGCCTCGAAGGCGTCCTCCGGACACCGGTGCTGGTACGGCTCGCCCTTCATCGGGACGACGCTGCGGACCAACGCCCGCGTTCCATCGACCGTAAACGTCTCCGTCCGCTCGTTCGCGGGCGGCTCGTTGCAGGCCGCGACCGCGTGCTCCAGCGCGTCCCACTCCTCGGTGGTCAGCATCTGGACCTCGCGGGCGTTGAGCAGGCGCTCGGCCGCGTCGAGCAGGACTTCGAGTTGGGCGCGTGTGGCCTGCATGGGTCAGGCCCCCTTCCCGCGTGGGGGGGCGACGAAGACGCCCTTGTCGTGCTTCTTGAAGCGCGCCTTGTCGCCCTTGGCGGCGATTTCACGGATGATGGCGGCGTAGAGCGTGGCCTCGGGGGTCTTGCCGCCGGGGCTCTTCCACAGGCTCTTGGCCTCCATCTCCGCGATCATCTCCTTGGCCCGCATGGGGACCCTCGCTCCCGCGATGACCTGCGCCGCGGCGTCGAGGGCGCTGACGCGCTTGGGCTTCTTCTCCTTCGCAGGCTTCGGGGCCTTGGGCGTCTTGGGTGCCTTCCCGGCCTTGGCCTTCGCGGGTTCGGCGGGCTTGGCGTCCAGGCGGTTCTTGATCTCGGCGAGCGCGGCCTTGCGGAGGCGTTCGCTGCGGGCGGCCCCCTCGGCGCGAGCGGCGCTCTTGGACATGCGGGCGGGCTTCTTGGTCGTCTTCGTACTCATGCTGGTCTCCAAACTACGGGTGCGGAATCCCGCCGCACATTGCGGCGGGGAATCGCGTGCGGCGCGGTGTCCCGCGTCGTCGCGCGTCGGGGGGGCTGGTCACTTCCCGAAGATGTGCTCGGCGAGGCCCGCGGCGAGCAGGCCGACGACGACCTTGGCCGCGTCGGTCGTGGGCTGGCGGTCCCAACCCCGGTCGAAGCAGGCGACCTCGGTGTGCGTGAAATGCTCTTGGAGCCACAACTTCGAGATGCGGCTGTCGCCCATCTCGAACGCGGCGTCGGTCGCGTGCTCGGGGAAGACCAGCGCCTCGAAGGCGTGGCCCGCGATGTTCCCCTTCACCCACGTCCCGCCCGTAGGGCGTCCGGTCTTCTTGGTGATCTCCAGCGTGTCGAGCATCTCGCCCGGGTCGGCGGGGTCGAACTTGAAGGGGGCCGGGGCTCCGCTGCCAGCGGCGAACCCGGCCTCGAAGGCGAGGGCAATCACGTCGCGGATGCTGGCCACCGAGATGTCGTGAAAGTCGAGGGCGTCGCGCTTGCGGTCTTCGAGCGTTTCCAACCCGAGTCGGTTGCGGACCGCTTCCGTCACCGCCGCCATGTGGAGGGCCTTCGCCTTGCTCGTCGACGTCTTCGTGTTCTTCTTCGCGTTCATGTTCGTGGTCTCCTTTGCGGGGTTCCGCCCCGCGTTGTGACACATGAAGCCATGACACTCGCCAACCGGCAAGGCAAAGCCGCGAGGATTCGCGGTGAATCTCGCTGTTGTGGGCAACGTCCACATTGATGTGGGAAACGCGCGATGCCGCGCCGACGGACGACCGCACGTCGCGCCCCGCGTCCCGGCGCGCCCGTTGGCCACCCGTTGGCCCACGGTTGCCCACGTCGCGTCCTTAGCGCGGGGGCGTACCACCCCCGCCCCGGATCGGCGCTCGGACAGCGCAAACAAACTCTGTCTCCAAGCGCGGCTGTTCCCGCGGGCGTCGGTTCTCGATTGTGGCGGGGAAGTACCTATTGACCCCCTCCCCCGTTCGGACTCCGGCTGCAAGGCTTCGGGTAGGCGCTGCCTGGCATGCCAACTGCATGTCCGAACCGGTGCGACGATGGCGTGCGATCCGCACGCCGCACGCCCGTTGCGCCGAACCTGTTGCGCGCCCGTCGCGCCAGCGCCGGCGCGGGGGGGGGTGGGCGCAACAGGTAGTAAAGAGGGGGTGTGTTGTTGTTTGCTCCATGATTTCTCGATGCTTCCGCGATGAACCTCTTGCGCGCAAGAGGTTGCAATAGGCGCAACAGGTTGCTGCGCACCCCCGCTCGCGATGCGGAATCGAGGGTCCGCGCCCGTGCTCGCGCTGCGCCGGAGCGCTTCTTCGCTGTGTTTGAGCGGCAAAGGGCGCTGCGCAGACCAGTTTGTGTGGCTTTGGAACGAGTGTTCATGCTTCGGCAACGTCCTCGATGAGCCTGTACAGCCGCTGGGGCGTGCCGCCGGTGGCCCGCTCGGCGAACTGGATGCGGCGCTGATCCATCAGCGCCTGCCGGACCTCGTCGTGCTCGCGGGGCGACCATGCCAGACGCCGGCTCAGTTGCCAGAAGGGCATCCACGGATCGGCGGGGTGTTTGACCGCCCATTCCCGGAGCACGCGGATCATCGCTTTGCACTGGCTCTCGAAGTCGCCGGCGCTGACGTGCTGGCTGGCCTTGAAGAGCATGCGGCGGGTCTGATGTTCAACCAAGGACCACGCCCAGTTCACCCCTTCGACGGAGATCTCGGGATTGCGGTGCCCAATACTGCACGCATGCACGAGCGCGAGACGCCGGGCTTTCTCGTTAGCGCGGGCCCACAGCGCCATCCCCGCTTGATCCGACTTGGCTTCGGACTCGGCGTACGCGGCATCGGCCAGGGCGCGAATCTCGCCGAGGCGTACCCGAGCATCGGGTGTTGGCTCGACATGTTTGGGCTCGGGGTGCGCGGTCTTCAGGTTTCCCTTGCCCGGCTTGAACTCCGCCCACCACCGCGCCCGCTTGAGAATCGCTTTCGGGAGTTCGTGCACATCCACATCCTGGCCGATCCCTCGGCGGCCGGCCTCGAAGATGAGCATGCGAGCGAAGAAGCCGTTGGAGAGCATCTTGGGCGACAGCGCCTCATAGAAGATGTCCGGGATCGCCGTCCCGAAGAGGCACAGGCATGGCTGGTCGATGATGCGTGGCTCCTCATCGCTGGCCTTGACGCGGAGCGGGTAGATCGTGTTCGCAGAGGTGTACAGCTTCAGGAGCGTTTGCATGATGCCCTCGTACCGAGGGTCGCGCTTGGTGCCGTACCCGCTGATCGCCTGCATGAGCGTGTCGATCTCGTCGGTCTGGAAGAGCATGACTGGCGTGAGGTGCATCCGGTCCTCGAGGCCTTCGCCGCTCGCGAACCCGTCCGCGACCGCGCCGGCCATGCCCGCGCTCGCGAGGATCCGCTGGTTGACCTTGCGCGGGAAGTCCTTGCCCGTGCCGGTGTTGGCCAGCCCCAGGAGGTAGATCGCGGAGCGGTTGTCCTGCGGATCGCGGACCTTGCGGCCCGCCAGCGCGGCCTGCAGCGCCACCGCGCCGCAGAACGCCAGGACCGGCTCGGGGTAGGGCGCGTTGGCGAGCGTGTAGTCAATGACTTCGTCGATGAAGCCGGGAACACGCAAGAGCGCCGGCGGCACAGGGCCTGGATCGATCGGCGTGGACGGCGGCGGCTCGGCCTGCGGGGGTGTGACCTTGAAGGCGGACAGATCGACATCGCCGGAGTCAGGTTCCGCACCGAATCCCTCGCGCCGCAGCGCTCGGGCGGCCGCCGCGAAGTCACCGTCGTGCTTGAGCAGCGAGTACACGGCGAAGAGCGAGTACCCGCGCCCGTCCTCGAAGGGCGGGGCGTTGGTCGAAAACACATAGAACACGCCGCCCTTGAGCGTGGCGCTGCAGCCGCGGTCCTTGCCGGGGCGGGCCCAGTGCTCGTTCTCGCCCCCGCTCACCCGAGTCCAGCCGTGCTCGACCAATAGGTCCCGGACATCGCCGCGCTGGTTGAAGTCATCGCCCGGCTTCAGTTCGCCGGGGGATGAGGCCGAGGATGCCTTGGGGCGCGGACCATCCTCCACAAGATGCTGGGCCTCGTTGAGCTCCCATGCGCAGGCCAGCAAGCACTCTCGCTCCTCGGATTTGATGACCGGCAACGCGGCAAGATCGCCAGCCTCGAGCACATACCCGTTCGACGGTGCGCACAGGAACATCCCGCCCTCGCCGCGGGTCTCGATCATCGTGGCGACCGCACGCCAACAGCCATCGACACCCTTCCGCGGAGTGAAGCGCTTGCCCGCAACCTCGATCGGATCAGCCCCGGGTGCGTCGAAGGACCGTTGCGCGAGTTTCATGTTGCCGCAGACAGGGTCCGAACACCGGTATGCGACATGGCGACCGCCCGAGGGTGTGGTCTCGACGACAAGGCGATCGATGAGGCCCGGGCACACCGCCTCGACCCGCGCTCGCCACGGCTCGAACGCCACGCCAGCCAGGTCGAAGTCGATCATCTCGAGGTTACCCGAGACGCGTCCGCACACCAGGCACAGATCACGCCGGGCGGGCCCGGCGAACCATCGCGCGTGCTCCGCCGGCGTTGGGAGCCGCGTCTGGTACGACTTCCACGAGCGCAGAGCAACGCGCTTGTCGTCGCCCTCGCGGATCGCCGGCAGTACGCAGAGCCCCGCGGCGGCATATCGCCGGGCCGCGTCCAGGGTTGAGGGCAACGGGAGCGTCATTCGAACGGCACCTCCCACGCCAGCGCTCGGTCGAGCGCTTCGGCGGGAGAGGCATGCACGTGCGCGGTCGTCCGCGGGCAGTTGCGGGCGAACCACATCTGCCGCGCCAGGTCCCGCGACGCGAACGCCATATACACCGGCTTGCCGAGCATGTGCGCCCAGCCGAGCTCGAGCAGCGTGGCGTGGCAGTCCGTGGCATTGATCCACGCAAAGAACAGGTCCGACTCTCTAATCCACTCCATGCACAGCCCCGGAACCACCCAGCGGGGGCGACTATTCACTGGTGCGGGCCACGATGGACTTGAGTCGTGCTGACCGACGCCCGCGTGCCATCCGACCCACTCGTGGCTCTCGCCGCCGAACGGCACGAAGTGCGGCCCAGTGAAGATGAAACGGCCGCAGTCGATCGGCTGTCCGAACGGCGAGACGCCCAGTTGCGGCACCAGCGGCAATCGCCAGTTGCCCGATCCGTGCATCTTCCCGGCGAGGTACACACGACGCCTGGTCCGGGGACTCGGCGCAGCCGCCACGGCGGATCGGGGCGTCGTGCTGGGCGGGATGGAGGAAAGTGTGCGAGTCGTCATGAAAAGTTCTCCGAGAATCCGACCGATTCGAAGTGGTGGCGCAGCGCGGCTGTTGCCGCAGCGCCGAGCGAGGGGCGACGGCGGCCATCCGTGGCCGCTTCCAGAAAGTCGTTGCAGACAGTGGCGAGGTCTTCGGGCAGAGCGTCGATCGCGGCGCGAACGTCGAGTTCGAAATCCCGCCGAGCGATTGGAGATGCCGAGGTGAGCGACGGGTACCGCCCGTGCCCCGCCGCCATCGCATCGTCAATCGGGACGGTCGTCGACCGGCCGCCACGCTTCGCGGCATGCTGGGTCCGGAGGATCGATGTACCGGCCCTGGTCATGGCGATGGCAAGGAATGCCATGGGCCGACCTCGCGACGGATCGAACTTCGGCCAGCGTTCCAGTGCGGCCAGAATGAGATCGGCGCGAAGATCCGCCGCGTCGTCGACGGGATAGCGGTTGCCGGTCAGACGGTTCGCGATCCCGTGGGCGGTCGCACCAAGTCGATCCAGATCGAGCGACGCGAACCGTTGAGACGTTGACGCCGTGGCGCACTCAGCCATGCGTCACCTCCTCGACGATCAACCTTGCAGGCAATCCGTGACGAACCTCGATCGCGACGGTGGCGACGCCAACGGCGGCCAGCTCGGCGAGGAGCTCAACGACCGCTCTCTTGACGGCGAAGTCGGCGTCGCCGATCTGCCTCGGGCTCGCCGACTCGGCCCCGAGCCTGACCTCTCGGATCACGCGGGGAGGCGGATCGAACACGGGCCGGCCGTTCGAGACGCTGAGCGACTCGATCCGGCCGAACCCGATGCGATGCATCATTGCGATTAGCCGCTGTGAGCCTTCATCGAGCGATGCCTTGCGAACCTGGGCGTTGGTGCTGTTCAAGCCGCACCGCCCTGGCCGAGCGGCGTGCGGCGGCGGTCGATGCCGTCGAGTTCTCGGCGAACCTGCTCGATGGCCCGGCGGTCAAACAGTCGGACGCGACCGGCCAGGGCAGCCGGTTTGATCCACGGGCGGGTCGCCAGAACTCGCACGACCCGGTGAATGGGTTCGTCCAGTTCGCTGGCGATCACGCCGGCGGTGATCAGCGCGGGCGGTGGTGTCGAATCGATACGGCGGGGCGGGGGCGCGATTCCCATGACGGCGGCTCCGATCCCGGGCGACGTGCCCGGCTACCAGACCGCAGGTGGTCGCGCGACCGCCCTGGATGTCTCGGGATTCGCAGGACGGCAGCCGGTCGCGACTGGTCGCGACCGCCCGTCCAGTGTCTTGTCGCAGCGTTACCGCTCGGGCCGCTTCTTGGCGACCTTGTGCTGGCGGTCCTCGCGCAGCCGCTCGGCTCGCTGCTCAGCGGCGAGCTTCGCGATGATCTCATCACGGTCGCCGGGCGTGTCCTCGTCGCCCGCGTGATAAGCGTCGAGGGGTTCGCCCGTATCAATCCGGGCATCAACCGCTTCCTGGGCCGCCCTTGCCTCGGCGAGAGTCTCTCCGTGCGTCTCCGACGAGCCGACTTCCCGGGCCTTCTTTGCCTTCTCGGCCTCTTTGCGGCGCGCCTTGAGGTACCCGGACCGCTCGATCGCCTTCGTCATCGTGGACGACCCGCAACCGACGATTCTGGCAAGTTCGTTCCGGCCGGGGAAGAACCCGCCGTGCTTCTTGACGTGTGCCTCAGCCAGGCTCATGGCCTCTTGCCAGGTCATGGTGTCGGCTTGCGATGCCTTCGCGCTGCCGCCGCTGCTTTCCCGAGCCGAACCGCTCACGATGGCCTCGACCATCGGCAAGATCGCGTCGCGGAACGCCGCGGCGATGTCGGCGGCGTTCGTCAGGTTCACCTGTGTCGGACCGGGCGTCTTCGAAGCGCCGCCTGGCTCCGCAGCAACCCCGCGCAGTGCGACGAGCGTCCCGGTGCCGTGAACCGGCGGCCGATCCTCAAGACTCCCGGCCTTCATCACAAAGTCGATGACCCGCTCACGGCTGCCAATGAGTGCCGCGTGGTCCCGGGTCAACTTCGTGTCCAGCGGCACGCCCAGATCCGCCCTCGCGAGCAGGCCGTGCTCGGTGAGCCGCCATTCGTCGCCACCGACTTTCGTCACTCTGAACGGCCGGACGGCCCCCTCGGATCCCCGACGCCATTGGTCGATCGCCGCGGACCACCGGCTCCAGGATTCCGCCAGCAAAGGCTCGATCGCCTGAAGCAGTCCGGCCTCTCCGGTCACCGCGACCGTCGCTTCGATAGCCTCACCCTGACCCGCCATTCCCAGACGGATGGAGCTTCGTCGCTGCACAAGTCCTGCTTCCACAAGCAGCAAGATCGCCCGCTGTTCGGTCACCGAGAGCTGGTCAATGTCCACCGACTGCCACCGATCGGGGATACGCCGGAGGAGGGATTCGATCGCGTTGGTCAGGTCCTGGGTCATGCAGGCATGATCGTAAACCGCCGCACTCGCGTCGGCGTGGTGAAGGGTCGCAGGGCGCGGATCGTTGTTTCTGCTGCTCGTGGTTCGCGGCCGCCCGCCGTCCGGCGGGTTGATCGCCAGATGCCGACAGACTTATCCGCAATGCAGCTCGTTGTCGGTTCAGACCGCGTTTGGGGTATTCAGCCGAGGTCCAAAAACGACCGATATTCACCCAGTGAACTTTCGGGCGTGCTACCCGTATACACTCTTCCGTCCGTCCATGAACCCACCATCGATCCAACGCCTGATCGCATTCCTGTGTCTCGTGGCCTTCGGCCTCGGGCAGACGGTGTTCGCGTCGATGGGTGTTCGGTGCACGGACGCTTCGGGCAACACCCGAATTGAGTACGCCTGCATCAAGTCTTCCCAAGGCGAGTGTCTGACCCCATGCACCGAACCCGGTGTGCATGCAACCGATGAAGACCACCAAGGGGACCCAGCGACCCCGACGCCCTGCGAAGACGAACCGCTTGGCTCGCAGTTGTCGGCCGCGAAAGTGATTCCCTCGAATGGGGCACTTGAACCGGTCTTCGCTGCGATCGCGGTAGCGTTCCTCTGGGATCAGTGGTCCTTTGTGGTCGAATTGCCCGTGCGGTGCGCTCGGCCTGCGCTGGATCGAGATCGACCGCCGGACACACTGACGCGATTGCGGTCTGTAATCCTCACTGTGTAGCTGTGCTATCGGGTCGATCGCCTCACAGCGCTTCAAGCGTGATGGTGATCTTGTTGTCGTTGCGCGCCGGCCCAATCGGGTCTGGTACTGCGTGACGCTCTCATCCGCATCGCCACCAATCTCACCAATCCAGTTTTCGTGACCCCCGCGGTCAAGCCACGCTCGGAATCGCTGCGATTCCAATCGCGACGCGGACGCCTGCGGGCGAGGGCGTTCCCGGTCCATCCAGCAGTAACCCGAGGTCCAAACATGAACCCAAAGACCCTGCGAATCCCATCGTCATCCGTTTGCCGCGTTGCCACTCCCTTGGGACTGGTGATCACTCTCGCGGTGTTTACTGGTTGTCAGTCCACGCCCCGAGCAGACGTTGATGCTGCTCGGAGTGCAGGCGAGGCCACCGGACTCCCTGCCCAGATCGAGTTCATCGCCGTTGGACCCGACGGCGGCCCTCTCGACGAACCTGACGCGGCGGGAGCCGTGCTCACGTTGGCCGATGCCCTCCAACGGGCCGTCACCACCGATCCCGGACTGCAGGCTGCGCTGGCGAGAGTCCGCATCGCCCTCGCCGACGCGGACCAGTCCAGGCTGCTCCCGAATCCCGTGCTCAATGTGGTACTGCGATGGGGACCTGGAAAGCCGCAGATTGAAGCGTCGTTGGCGCAGGACTTTGTGCAGGCGCTGCAGATTCCTCGACGTTCCAGCGCTGCCGACAACCGGCTGCGGCAGGCTGCGGCGGACGCAGTGACAGTGGCGATCGACGTTGCGAGCGAGGTACAAGAGCGGTACGCGACGGCGCAGGCGTCGGCTGAGGTCGTGCCCTTGCTCCGCGACCGCATGGTGCTCCTCGAGCGATTGGCGGCAGTTGCCAAGTCCAGGCTCGATGCGGGCGAGGGGACGCGCAGCGACCTCGTCACCCTCCAATCCCAGCGCGTCGAACTGCAGGTGGAGATCGACCAAGCGGTGCTTTCTGAGCGGGAGGAACGCCTTCGGCTGGCACGCCTCATCGGCGAGCCTTCTTCGGCCGCATCGTGGACGCTCGACGCATGGACCGCGCCAGGCAACGACCTTCAGCCAGAATCTCGCTGGGTTGACGCGGCGCTGTTACGCCGTCCGGAGATTCAGGCAGTCGCATGGAAGCTACGGGCGCTCGGTGATGATGAAGCGATTGCCCGACTACTACCTTGGGAGGGCGCAAGCGTTGGCGTCGATGCTCAACGCGACGACAAGTGGTTCGCAGGACCGTCGGTATCCACACCGCTCCCCATCTTCGATATGGGCCAGGCCAAGCGAGCACGAGTCACCGCCGAGCAGTTGGAAGCGAGGCACGAACTGACGCTGACGCGTCGAAAGGTCGTGGAGGACGTTCGCGTCGCCTACCAGACGATGACCGCGAGTAACGCCAACCTCGCACGCATCCGCGACGAGTTGATCCCGCTCCAGCAGCAGCGCCGGACCCTCGCCGAGGATGCGTACCGAGCGGGACAGAGCGACGTCAC
Organism: Planctomycetota bacterium; assembly: GCA_018242645.1. GTDB lineage: Bacteria > Planctomycetota > Phycisphaerae > Phycisphaerales > UBA1924 > JAFEBO01. The sequence goes on from JAFEBN010000005.1 coordinate 42,240, forward strand.
CGCCCTGTTCCTAGCCGAACAGGACCTTCGGCTTACCCAGGCCAAAGCCATAGAGGTCGAGCGGCAAGCCGTAACTGCGTTCGTTCGTCTGCAGCGAGCCGTCGGCGGACCTGGCGTTGCGTCGCCGCTGATGGCGGCTCCCACCTCAGCCATCCCAACCCAATCCGACGCGGCGGCTGGACGCACGAGTGCTTCGCCACTCTCAGCCCTGCCCACGGTGTCGAACCGCTAATACCGCCCGCCGCATACCCCAGAACAGCACTCCAGCCATGAGATCACCCATGAACAACGTTCGAACGATTCGTCCACTTCTGACTCGACTCCATCTCCCGGCGATTGCCGCCGCAGTCATGACTTTGACCCTGCTCGCCGGGTGCAAGAAGCACACCGAGGGTGATGGGCACGACCACGGCTCCAAACCACCGGCAAAGGCCGACGAGCACGCGGGTCACGACCACGGTTCTGAGAGTGGCGGCGCTGAAGGTCACGCGGACGAGGTCAAGCTCACCGCCGAAGCCATCGAGCGCTACGGGGTAAAGGTGCAGCCAGCGCAGCTCTGGGCGCTCAAGCCGACCTTCGTCGCGCCGGCCCGCGTTGGCTTCAACACTGAAGCGATGGCGCACGTTGGCTCCCCGCTGCGCGGCCGTGCGGTCGAGCTCAAGGTCCGCTTGGGCGATACGGTCAAGCGTGGAGATGCCCTGCTCGTGGTCGAAAGCCCGGAGCTCGGCGAGGCGCAGAACGACTTCTTCCAGAAGCGAATCGCCGCTCAGTCCGCATCACCCGCCGTGGACCTCGCCAGAGTCGCATGGGAGCGTGCAAAGGCACTACTCGAACAGTCACAGGGCATTTCACTTACCGAAGTGCAAAAGCGTGAGGCGGAGTACAAGGCCGCGGTGGCTTCGCAGCGTGCGGCGGAAGCCGCTGTTGTCGGCTCGGAGAATCGCCTGCACCTGCTCGGCATGTCTCAGGCATCGGTGGAAGAGCTCGCAAAGACCGGCGAGATCTCGCCCAGATACACGGTGCATGCGCCGATCGACGGTCAGGTGGTGCAGCGCGAGGTCACGTTGGGCGAACTGGTCAGCCCCGATCGCGAGGCGCTCTTGGTGCTAGCAGATACCAGCACGCTCTGGGTCCTGGCTGATGTCCCCGAGGCCCGCCTTCATGAGATCGCCGTTGGGGCCAAGTCGTGGGTGGCGGTCGGAACGACCGGTGCCCGGCGCTTCGAAGGGCAGGTCGCGTTCGTGGCCCCGCTCGTCGACGCCACGACGCGGACCGCTCAAGTGCGCATCGAGGTGCCCGCCGCCGCATTGACCCTCAAGCCGGGCATGTTCGCGCAGGTCGAGATCGTCGCAACCGACCCTGCCAATCCGGAGGCTGCGCCGATGGTGGCAGTCCCTGATGAGGCTGTGCAGACGGTCGAAGGCGGCCCAGGGGTCTTCGTCCCTGTGAAAGGCGAGCCCAACACGTTTGCCAAGCGGGCGGTCACAGTCGGCCACTCCGTCGGCGGGCTCGTGCCCATACTCGGAGGCTTGGTCGAGGGCGAGGAGTTTGTGGTTGCTGGAACGTTCATTCTGAAGGCCGAACTGGGCAAGGGCAGCGCGGCCCATGAGCACTGAGCCATTCAACCGCATCTCATTAAGGAACCCCTGCCATGCTTGAATCCATCCTTCATTTCTCCATCAAGAACCGCTGGCTTGTGCTGCTGCTGACCGTGATGGTCGGGGCGTTGGGCGTGTACTCGCTCAAGCGGCTTCCGATCGACGCGGTGCCCGACATCACCAACAATCAGGTGCAGATCAACGCCGTCGCGCCCAGCCTCTCGCCCATCGAGGTCGAGAAACAGGTGACGTTCACCATCGAGAACGCACTGGCCGGCATTCCCGGCCTTCAATCGACGCGTTCGCTCTCGCGGAACGGCTTCGCGCAGATCACCGCCGTCTTCGAGGACGATGTCAACATCTACTTTGCCCGACAGCAAGTCAGCGAACGCCTCGGCGAAGCCAAGGAATCGCTCCCGCCGGGAGTCGAACCGGTCATGGGACCGATTGCCACGGGGCTGGGCGAGATCTACATGTACACCGTCGAGTATGTGAAGCCGCACGGCACGGGAGCCGCCTTTGCGCCGGGCAAGCCCGGCTGGCAGCGTGAGGGCGTGTACCTGACACCCGAAGGACGCACGCTCACTAGCGATCTGGAACTGGCGTCCTATCTCCGTGAAGTTCAGGACTGGATTATCCGCCCGCAGCTCAAGGGCGTGAAGGATGTCGCGGGTGTAGAGGCGATCGGCGGGTACGTCAAGCAGTACCACATCCAGCCCGATCCGATGAAGCTCGTCTCCTACGGCCTGTCGTTCGCCGAGGTCATCGACGCCATCGAGAAGAACAACATCTCTAC